>CALMKU010000033.1 GCA_937866945.1 uncultured Tolumonas sp. | reverse complement strand
GGGCACCCGGCTTCAGTTCAAGCTGAGCCATCGTACTCATTACATTCATCAACGATAACAGAAACGGATTAACAAATTCTGCGCGCATCTTGTAGATATTCCTCTTGCTGACACGTCTCTGTAAAATATATTGATATAACAGAAAAGATAACGTGTTCGATTAACATGTTTTCGCGGGTGAGTGTACCAATGAAGATAGCATCCCTTATAGCTAAACTCTAACATACCCGTTGCTAAGCGGTAGTTAGTGACGTGATTATTTATCACAGATGTTAAATTAAAGCGGTATTTTCCCTGTTTTTTTGCTTGTAGCGGATTGTTGCAATGCTGTAATTCTCACGTACCATATTCTGCCTTTTCGCGTATTACAGGTTATTGTCGGCATGCTCAGTTCATCACCATCCACCGATAGCGTTGCAGCTTATTCTCTTAATCGTTTTTCTATCGCGCCGATGTTGGATTGGACCGATCGACATTGCCGCTATTTTCACCGATTATTGACTAAAAATACCTTACTTTATACCGAGATGGTGACAACGGGCGCGATCCTGTTTGGTAAAGGTGAATACCTGCAATACAGCCAGGAAGAACATCCGTTGTCGTTGCAACTGGGTGGTTCTGATCCTACCGATTTAGCGCGGTGTGCCAAAATTGCGGCCGAGCGCGGCTATGATGAAATTAATCTGAATGTGGGTTGCCCGTCTGATCGCGTGCAAAATGGTCGTTTCGGCGCATGTTTGATGGCTTCTGCGCAACTGGTTGCAGATTGTGTCGCCGCAATGCGGGCGGAAGTTAACATTCCGGTTACTGTGAAAACGCGCATTGGGATTGATGATTTTGATTCCTATGAGTTTTTGTGTAATTTTATCGAAACGGTACAAAGTTCGGGTTGTGATACCTTTGTCGTGCACGCGCGCAAGGCGTGGTTGAATGGTTTAAGCCCGAAAGAAAACCGTGAAATTCCGCCGCTGGACTATGAACGGGTCTATCAGCTAAAGCGTGATTATCCGCATTTGACGATTGCCATTAACGGTGGTGTCACCGATTTGCAGCAAATTAAGCAGCATCTGCAGCATGTTGACGGTGTGATGGTAGGGCGCGAGGCGTATCAAAATCCTTATATGCTGGCACAGGTTGATGCCGAGTTGTTTGCGGATCGGCATCCGATCCTTAGCCGGCATGAGGTGGTCATGCAGATGTTACCGTATATTGATGCGCATCTGAGTAGTGGTGCAGGCACGTTATCTCACATCACCCGGCATATGCTGGGCTTATTTCAAGGTGTGCCGGGGGCCAGAGCCTGGCGCCGTCATCTTAGCGAAAATGCACCGCGTAAAGGTGCGGATACATCAGTGCTGCTGGCCGCGTTAAAACATGTGCAGGAATGTGATCTTTCTGACTAAATAATAACCATAATCATCTATAGTCATGAGACCTGTCTATCCGGAGGTCTCATGATGTCTTATTCACTGGCGGAAGAATTTCCCGATCTGAGTGATCGTTTTACACGATTAAGTCATGCAGATCCTGAATTTGCAGCACAGCTGGCTTCATTTTATGCGGTCGATGCCCAGATCATGACGCTGAACGGCGGCGATGCCCCGACTGTATTGACTGATTTAACCACGCAACGATTGCGCCTGAAAGAGTCGCTATACCGGCAATTATTGAACAAATAATCATATTATCAATATGTGATCACTATCGCTCTTTATGCATGTCTCACTGGAATCCAGAATAGAAACGATCTGACACTGCAATTTGGATTGTTAGGTTTTTTCATCTGGGGCGAACATGAACTTGCGTGGTGTGGTTTTTGATTTTAATGGCGTATTGCTGTGGGATACGCATTTGCATGAACAAGCATGGCAACTGTTTTCGGAACGGCTACGTGGCAAAGCATTCTCACATGAAGAGATGGATCTGCATGTGCATGGGCGGAATAATCGGCATACCTTAACCTATCTCTCGGGGCACGAATTAACGCCAATAGAACTCAGAGCGTTGATAGAACAAAAAGAACATACCTATCATGAACTGGCGATTGCAGCGGGCAAGAATTACTGTTTTTCACCGGGTGCTGTTGCGCTATTAGAGCAACTACAACAACGTCAGATCCCATTTACCATCGCTACTGCCTCACCGAAATTAAATGTCGATTTTTATTATCAGCAGCTGGATTTAGCACAATGGTTTGATCCGGCTAAACTGGTTTTTGATGATGGTTCACGCCCAGGAAAACCAGACCCCGCGTTATTTTTGGCTGCTGCCGCACAAATTAATGTGCCATTTGCGGAATGTTTACTGATTGAAGATTCATTGTCTGGCTTGGAAGCGGCAAGACGTGGTGGTGCAGGTTACATCGTAGCGCTCGGCCCGGAAGAGAAACATGCCTCATTAAACTCGGTGGCGGGTGTGGATCAGGTTATTGCGCAATTGGATGAGTTGGATGTTGCGGCTCTGTTTGGTTAAGAGAATTTGGTTGAAACGATTTGTTTAAGTGAACGCAGCAGGTCAGATGACTGACCTGCTAATTAATCTAATTACAGGTAACGTGCGCGCTTGCGGTTTTGCTGCCAGAAAGCGATGACAAGCCCAGCAATACAAAAACCAATCAGCGGCAGCGAGCCCCAACGGGTATAAGGGGTAACACCCGTGGTGGGTGCCACATCAGCACGCAGCACTTTTTGTTCAAACTGTGGCAGCATGCCAATCGTTTTGCCCTGATGATCGAATACCACGGTGACGCCGCTATTGGTAGCTCGAACTACTGGTTTACCAAACTCAATTGCGCGCATCCGGGCGATCTCCATGTGCTGCCACGGGCCACCGGAGGTGCCAAACCAGCTGTCATTCGACACGTTCACAATAAATTGCGTGTCGTCATGAATATTCTGGCGTAACTCATCGGAGTATTCCATTTCATAACAAATGGAGGTCGCAAACTTATAGCCACCGGCTAACAGGTTGTCTTGCACCGCATCACCGCGGGAAAATGACGACATAGGTAGGTCAAAAAATGGTGCGATAGGGCGTAACAAATCCCCAAATGGCACGAATTCACCAATCGGTAGCAGATGGTGTTTATACCAGCGATTACCCTGACCATATTGATAACTTAGCTTACCTTCTTTATCCATCAGGCCCGTTGCTACCACGCCGTTATAATAACGATCCAGCGACTGATCATAATATTGGATGCCAGTAATGAAGCCGGCGTTCTGACTGCGCATGGTGTCATCCATGTTGGTCATGAATTCGCGCATATCATTTTCCAACGCCGGAACGGCTGATTCCGGCCAAATGATAATATCGGCACCTTTACTTTCACGAGTTAGATCAATATAGCGAACCAACGTCGGTTTGATGAAGTTGGGATCCCACTTTGATGACTGTGGAATGTTGCCTTGCGCCAGCGCGAAGTTCACTGGTTTGCCGGGTTGCGTCCACACTTTTTGTTGCAGGCCGTAACCGGTGACAAACAGTAATGGCGGCAGGAGTAACCATAAAATCCGGCGTTGTTGCCAAGACAACAAGCATGCTGCCGCACACCAAACTACGGCCAGCGTAATACTCTGTACTCCAAATAAAGGTGCAAAACCAGATAACCAGGTATGCACCTGACTATAACCCAGCCACATCCACGGGAAGCCAGTCATCACGTGACCCATTGCCCAGTCACTGAGCAACCACAACGCGGGGAAGGCCAATAACAGACGGGTAGCCCCCGCTTTGGGAAAGAAGCGGTTGAGGAGTGCTGCGGCAATGGCGGGATACAATGACAGATAAGCACAGAGCATGGCGACCAGTACAAATGCCACCGGTAACGAAATGCCGCCGAATTGTGTCATGCTGACGTGGATCCACCAAAGGCTAGGCAGATTCATTGCCATGGCAAACAACCAGGTCAGGCGGAATGCACGACCAGCAGTTTGCTGATGCAGCGAGGCTAATAAGCCCAGCATGGCGATAAATGCCAATGGCCACCAATTTAGTGGCGCGAAGGCTGTGCCACAGAGTAAACCAGACAGCAACGCGCCCCAGAGAGCGCGTTGTGACGAAGGGCGATGAAACCCGTCAGAATTATTCCACTTCATTATTATGTCGCTGTTCAGGAAGAGTCACTTGTAATTGGATCAGACGGCGGCGATCAACCTGCAGGATCTTGAAGACAAACCCTGACAGCTCAATGCTATCGCCTCGTTTAGGCAGGTGGCCAAAGCCATGCATCACGATGCCGCCAATAGTATCAACATCATCGTCGCTAAAGTGGCTACCGAAATGCTCGTTAAATTCTTCGATTGGCGTCAGTGCATTCAGGGTGAAACGGCGTTCATCCAGCGCACGGATCGAAGGTTGATCTGTCGATAGTTCGTCATATTCATCTTCGATTTCGCCAACAATCAGTTCCAGGATATCTTCTATCGTCACCAGACCGGAAACACTGCCAAACTCATCGACGACGATCGCCATATGATAGCGTTGTTGCTGAAACTCTTTTAATAGTCGATCGACGCGTTTGCTTTCTGGCACGACAACGGCAGGGCGCAGTGTTTTTTCGAAATCAAATGGTTCAGCGGTTAAGCCAAAACCATACGGCAGCATATCTTTCGCCAGTAGGATGCCATCCACATGATCTTTATCGTCGCTGATCACCGGAAAACGGGAATGCGCGGAACGGATGATGATCGGCAAAAAAGAGGATACTGGTTGATCGCGACGGATAGTGATCATCTGCGTACGGGGGATCATGATATCGCGTACGCGCAGTTCGGATACCTCCAGCACGCCTTCGATCATCTCTTTGGTATCTTCATCGATGACGTCGCGTTCTTCCGCATCCTGTATTACTTCAACCAGATCGTTACGATCTTTCGGCTCACCCTGAAATAGATGGCTTAAGCGTTCCAGCCATTTTTTTCGCGGTGAACCGTGACTACTGTGAGGGTGCTCATCACTCATGATGTCATTAATCCTTAAATTTCATCATCTTTATACGGGTCAGGAAAATTCAGCGTGTGCATGAACTCTTTTTCCAATGCTTCCATCTCTTCGGCTTCGTCATCTTCTATATGGTCATAACCGAGTAAATGCAAGCTGCCGTGGATCACCATGTGGGCCCAGTGCGATTCCAGTGTTTTTTGTTGCTCGCTCGCTTCCTGTTCTACCACTTGCCGGCAAATGATCAAATCACCCAACAGCGGAAAATCTTCCACACCCGGTGGGCATTCGAAGGGAAACGACAGCACATTCGTCGGTTTATCTTTGCCACGGTAGGTGAGGTTCAGATCATTGCTTTCGACTTCATCGACAATGCGGATCGTCACTTCCGCTTCTTGCTGAAACGGTAAGATGGCGGTATCCAGCCATTGCTGAAATTGCGCCTCTGCTGGCAAGCCGCTGCTGTCAGCACAAGCTAACTGCAGATCAAGCGTGATGCTCATGACGATGATTCCTCGTGCGGAGCTGCTTTGCTTTCCGCGATTATTTTTTGTTGCTCAAATTTTTCGTAAGCTTGCACGATGCGTGCGACAACAGGATGACGAACCACATCCGTTGCTTGGAAAAAGTTAAATGACAGCCCATCGACGCCATTTAGCACTTCAATCGAGTGTCGCAGGCCTGATTTTACGTTGCGTGGCAAGTCGATCTGGGTGATGTCACCGGTGATCACGGCGCGCGAGTTAAAGCCGATACGGGTCAGGAACATCTTCATCTGTTCCACGGTGGTGTTTTGCCCTTCATCCAGAATGATAAAAGCATCATTCAGGGTGCGACCACGCATGTAAGCCAAAGGCGCAATCTCAATGATGTTGCGCTCGATGAGTTTTTCAACCCGTTCGAACCCCAGCATCTCAAACAGCGCATCGTAAAGCGGGCGCAAATAAGGGTCGACCTTCTGACTCAAATCGCCAGGTAGGAATCCCAGTTTTTCACCGGCTTCAACCGCTGGGCGGGTGAGTAGAATACGGCGCACTTCCTGACGTTCCAGCGCATCGACAGCGGCTGCAACAGCTAAATACGTTTTACCGGTACCCGCAGGGCCAATACCAAAGGTAATGTCATGCGCGACAATATTATTAACGTATTGCGCCTGATTCGGTGAGCGCGGTTTCACCATGCCGCGTTTGGTTTTGATATTCACTTCTTTGCCATACGGAATGGCATTCGGTGTTTCATTGTCGTCACTTTGTTCCAGCATATGACACTGCTGGATCGCCAGATGCACTTGATCAGGTGTTAGATCGACCACTTTCTGCCCGCGCACAGGTTGCGTTTCCACATACAGCTGTTTCAGCAGATCAGCGACCACTTGCGCGATAGCGCCTTTACCAACAATCTGGAAATGGTTGTTGCGATAGATGATTTCCACACCCATGCGACGTTCAATCTGCTTGATGTTGTCATCAAACGGGCCGCATAAACTGGCCAGTCGTTGGCTATCAGCGGGGTCTAAATGAAGGTCGAGAGTGGCAATGTGTCGGCTCAAGGTATTCCTCGTTATAAAACAGGCCGTCATACGACGGCCAGAGAATCAGTGATTATGGGCGGAACTGGGCAACACCCAATTCATCGGCAACACCATCTGGGCGGCGACTTAATATTTCCGCCGGTTTGATTTGATGGCGCAGATCCATCTCAGCTTCGGTGCGAACAATCTCGCCACGCAGCGAATGTGGGCGCGCTTCGGTAATGCGCACATCAACAAACTGGCCGATCAAGCGGGCATCGCCTTCGAAATTCACCACGCGGTTATTTTCGGTGCGACCGCGCAGTTCCATGATGTTCTGGCTGGATGGGCCTTCAACCAGAATACGCTGAATGGAGTCGTGCATCTGGCGGCTGTATAGCATTGCTTGATTGTTGATGGTTTGCTGCAAGTGATACAGACGCTCCTTTTTTACATCCAGCGGCGTATCATCAGGCATATCGGCAGCCGGTGTACCAGGGCGTGCGCTGAAGATGAAGCTGTAGCTGGTATCGAACTGCACTTCTTCAATCAGTTTCATGGTTTTGGCGAAATCGTCATCGGTTTCACCGGGGAAACCCACGATAAAGTCAGAACTGATCAGAATGTCAGGGCGCACGGCTTTCAGCTTACGGATCTTCGATTTGTATTCCAGCGCGGTATGCGGACGTTTCATCATCGACAGGATCTTGTCCGAACCACTTTGTACCGGCAGATGCAGGAAACTCACCAGCTCAGGTGTGTCTTGATACACTTCGATAATGTCGTCGGTGAATTCAATCGGGTGGCTGGTGGTGTAACGGATACGGTCGATGCCATCAATCGCCGCCACCATACGCAACAACTGAGCAAAGCTACAGATGCTGCCATCGTGGTTCGCACCGCGATACGCATTCACGTTTTGCCCCAGCAGATTCACTTCACGCACGCCTTGCTCTGCCAGTTGTGCAATTTCATACAGCACATCATCTAACGGGCGGCTGACTTCCTCACCACGGGTATAAGGCACCACGCAGTAAGTACAATATTTGGAACAACCTTCCATGATGGAAACATAGGCAGTCGGGCCTTCGGCTCGCGGCTCTGGCAGGTTGTCGAATTTCTCGATTTCCGGGAACGACACGTCGACCTGAGCACCATGACCGGCTTTCACTTGCTTGATCATGTTCGGCAGACGGTGCAGGGTTTGCGGGCCAAACACTACATCGACATTCGGTGCCCGAGAGCGGATCGCTTTACCTTCCTGCGATGCCACGCAACCGCCGACAGCGATCACCAGCTCCGGATTTTTCTTTTTCAGTTCTTTCCAGCGTCCTAACTGGTGGAACAGTTTTTCTTGCGCTTTTTCGCGAATAGAACAGGTATTCAATACCAGCAGGTCAGCTTCTTCCGGAAGCTCGGTGGTTTCATAACCCAGTGAACTGGTCAACAAATCTACCATTTTGGCCGAGTCGTACTCGTTCATCTGGCAGCCCCAGGTTTTGATATGCAGTTTCTTGCTCATGGATTGTTAGCTGACTCACTATTAACAAAGACGCAGTATTCTACTTGGTTAGTCAGGTACTGACTATATTTGCAGCTTTAACCTGACCAGAATTCACATCTTTCCTGTCGATTAAGCGTGGGAATCCCTGCTTCGGCTAGTTATCAGCGCGCCGACTTTCCTCTATAATACTCGGTCTTTTGTGGATCAATCGTAGGTTTAGCATTATGCCAATGTATCAGTACGAGTGTACTCATTGTGGTCATCAGCTTGCGAAATTGCAGAAAATGTCTGATGCACCGCTGGTGGATTGTCCGGCTTGCTCTCAGGCCGCACTGAAAAAACTGCTGTCCGCACCCGGATTTCGCCTGAAAGGCGGTGGCTGGTATGAAACAGATTTCAAAACCGGCACGAAAAAGAATCTGGCAAGTTGCGACTCAGCACAAGGCGGATGCGCGAGCTGTCCGGCTGCTGGCGAATAATTAAATGAATCTCCGGAATGCCGGAGATATAAATTCAGTAAAGGAATAAATCATGCGTAGCATTTACTGTGGTCAGGTGACAAGTAGCCATGTCGATCAGTCCGTAACCCTGTGTGGTTGGGTTCATCGCCGTCGCGATTTGGGCGGGCTGATTTTTATCGACATGCGTGACCGCGAAGGCATCATTCAGGTGTTTTTCGACCCAGACCAACCGGAAGCATTCGCACTGGCCTCAGAACTGCGTAATGAATTCTGTATTCGTGTCACTGGTACAGTACGCGCTCGCCCAGAAAGCCAGATCAATAAAGACATGGCGACTGGCGAAATCGAAGTGTTCGCGCATGGTTTAGAGATCATCAACCGTTCCGAAGCCTTACCGCTGGATTTCAACCAGACCAACACCGAAGAACAGCGTCTGAAATACCGTTATCTCGACCTGCGTCGCCCAGAAATGGCCGCATCGCTGAAAACCCGTGCGCGCATCACCAGCTTTGTACGCCGCTATATGGATGAGCACGGTTTCCTTGATATTGAAACCCCAATGCTGACCAAAGCTACACCAGAAGGTGCACGTGACTATCTGGTGCCAAGCCGTGTGCATAAAGGCAAATTCTACGCTCTGCCACAATCACCACAGCTGTTCAAACAGCTGCTGATGATGTCTGGTTTTGATCGCTATTATCAGATCGTAAAATGCTTCCGTGATGAAGATCTACGCGCCGACCGTCAGCCAGAATTCACCCAGATCGACGTGGAAACCTCATTCCTGAATGCGGATCAAGTGCGTGAGCTGATGGAAAACATGATCCGTGGTCTGTGGCAGAACGTGATTGGTGTTGATTTGGGCCAGTTCCCAATCATGACGTTTGACGAAGCGATGCGCCGCTACGGCTCTGACAAGCCCGATCTGCGTAACCCAATGGAAATGGTCGATGTCGCTGATCTGCTGAAAGACGTGGCGTTTGCGGTGTTTGCAGGTCCAGCGAATGATCCGAAAGGTCGTGTGGCTGCACTGCGTGTACCAGGCGGTGCTCAGTTGTCACGCAAACAGATCGACGAATACACCCAATTCGTGGCGATTTATGGCGCGAAAGGTCTGGCATGGATGAAAGTCAATCAGGCAGCAAATGGTCTGGAAGGTGTGCAATCGCCCGTGGCTAAGTTCCTGAACGATGAGATCGTGCGTGAAATTCTGAGCCGCACTGGCGCACAAGACGGCGATATCATCTTCTTCGGTGCTGACAGCAAAAAAGTGGTGTGTGACGCGATTGGTGCACTGCGTCTGAAACTGGGTCGCGATCTGGATCTGGTGGAAAATTGCTGGAAACCATTGTGGGTCGTTGATTTCCCAATGTTTGAAGAAGACGGTGAAGGTGGCGTAACCGCGATGCATCACCCATTCACCGCACCGAAAGATTTCACGCCAGCCCAGCTGGAAGCTGACCCATTAGCCGCTTACGCTAACGCTTATGACATGGTCATTAACGGCTACGAAGTGGGTGGTGGTTCAGTGCGTATTCACCGTAATGACATGCAACAGACGGTATTCCGTGCCATCGGTATCAGTGAAGCAGAGCAAAAAGAGAAATTCGGTTTCCTGCTCGATGCGCTGAAATTCGGTACGCCACCGCATGCCGGTCTGGCTTTCGGTCTCGATCGTCTGACCATGCTGTTGATTGGCAGCGACAACATTCGTGACGTGATTGCGTTCCCGAAAACCACCGCTGCTGCATGTTTGATGACTGACGCGCCAAGTTTTGCTAATCAGCAACAACTGGGTGAGCTGGCCATTCAAACCACGGTGAAAGCTGCCGAATAAGTTTTTGTTTTTCGGGTAACGCGGCTTTTGTGACGGGAATGCTACTGTCACCACGTTACCCGCTGATTTTAGCTGATAAATTCAGCGTTAATTTTTATCGGGAGAGAGTTATGGCAGGTCACAGTAAGTGGGCCAACATTAAACACCGCAAAGCAGCGCAAGATGCGAAACGCGGTAAAATGTTTACTAAAATGATCCGTGAAATTACTACGGCAGCGCGTCTGGGTGGCCCGGATGGTGGTTCTAACCCACGTCTGCGTGCGGCTGTTGCTGCAGCACTGTCTATCAACATGACTCGCGACACTGTGGATCGTGCGATCAAACGTGGCGCGGGTGGTGACGATGGCGTTGAATTAGAAACTCTGGTGTATGAAGGTTACGGCCCGGCTGGCACTGCAGTGATGGTTGAATGTATGACCGACAACCGTAACCGTACGGTTGCTGGTGTGCGTCATGCGTTCAGTAAAAGCGGCGGTGCATTGGGTACTGATGGCTCAGTGGCTTATCTGTTTACCAAAAAAGGTATTATCTCTTTTGCCAACGCTGATGAAGATGCATTGATGGAAGCAGCGTTGGAAGCGGGCGCTGATGACGTTGAAACCAACGATGATGGTTCTATCGACGTTTATACCTCGCCATTTGAATTCGGTACTGTATTGGATGCATTAGAAGCGGCTGGTTTCAAACCAGACAATGCCAATGTCAGTATGATCCCTAGCACCGAAGTAGATCTGACTGCTGATGATGCACCGAAATTACTGCGTCTGATCGATATGCTGGAAGATCTGGATGACGTACAAGAGGTTTATCACAACGGTACTATTTCTGATGAAGTAGCAGCCACACTGGAATAATGCTTCCAGTCTGCGTTACCGCTGTCATATGACAGGAACAGGGAGCTTCGGCTCCCTTTTTTGTTAGTGCAGCTTTTTCCTACCGTGTTAGGCTGCGACTGTTTTCTTCTTCATTATTTTTATAAGTGGTTGGTATGACAATTATTCTGGGTATTGATCCGGGGTCGCGTATTACGGGTTATGGCGTGATCCGACAACAGGCGGGCAAGGTGGAATACCTTGGGTCTGGTTGTATCCGTACCAGTGGCGAGCAATTGTCCGATAAATTAAAACAAATTTACGACGGTATTAGCGAAATCATTTTGCAATTCAAACCCGATCTCTTTGCCATCGAGCAGGTCTTTATGGCGAAAAACCCTGATTCAGCTTTAAAACTGGGGCAGGCGAGGGGCAGTGCGATTGTCGCGGCGGTGAATGCGGGTTTACCGGTTGCCGAATATTCTGCCCGTCAGGTTAAACAATCGGTTGTTGGCACCGGTGCCGCCGATAAAGAGCAGGTGCAGCACATGGTGAAGCAGTTACTGAAATTACCGGCCTGTCCACAAGCCGATGCGGCGGATGCACTGGCGGTCGCCTTGTGCCATACACACACCCAACACACATTACTGCGGATGGCGGGAAAAGTGCAGGGCACCGTGCGTGGTCGCCTGCGATAATCCACCGAATAACTGGATGTTCATCCAGTTATTTATTATGCTAGCGCGATAATTATATCGAAGGAGCAAGCGCGTGATTGGCAGACTGCATGGCATCATTATCGAGAAATCCCCACCGGAAATTCTGCTGGATGTTGGCGGCGTGGGTTATGAACTCCAATTGCCGATGACTTGCTTCTACGAGCTACCTGCTGTCGGGCAGGAAGCCACCATCATTACCCACTTTGTGGTGCGAGAAGACGCGCAGCTGCTGTATGGTTTTAATACTCGCCAAGAGCGCATGCTGTTTCGTGAGTTACTGAAAGCCAATGGCGTTGGCCCTAAACTGGCGTTGGCAATTATGTCCGGCATGTCGGCGAACCAGTTTGTCGCCTGTGTTGAGCGCGAAGATGTCTCGTCACTGGTGAAACTACCGGGGGTAGGTAAAAAGACGGCCGAACGTCTGATCGTGGAAATGAAAGATCGCCTCAAGGGCTGGAATGGCCATGATCTGTTCACTCCCTACACCGATGCTGCACCGACAGATAATGCTGCCACCGCTGCACCGGCCGATACCGTTGAATCGGAAGCTGTCGCCGCCTTGTTATCTTTGGGCTATAAACCACAGCAGGCCAGTCTGGTGGTGAGTAAAGTAATGAAACCCGAGATGACAGTTGAAAATGTCATTCGTGAAGCACTGCGCGCCATGTTGTAACGGAAGCTATTAGATCATGATTGAAGCCGACCGCCTGATTGCTCCTGCTGCAATCACCGAAGATGAACAACTGGATCGTGCGATCCGGCCCAAACTGCTGGCTGATTATCAGGGGCAGGATCAGGTGCGCTCGCAGATGGAGATTTTCATCGAAGCGGCTCGTCGTCGCAGTGAGGCGCTCGATCATGTCTTGATCTTCGGCCCGCCGGGTTTAGGTAAAACCACTTTGGCCAATATCATTGCCAATGAGATGGGAGTGAATATCAAAACCACCTCCGGCCCAGTATTGGAGCGTGCCGGCGATCTGGCTGCATTACTGACTAATCTCGAACCTCACGATGTCTTGTTTATTGATGAAATTCATCGCTTGAGCCCGGTGGTAGAAGAAGTGCTCTATCCGGCAATGGAAGATTACCAGCTGGATATCATGATCGGTGAGGGGCCCGCTGCGCGCTCGATCAAATTAGAATTACCGCCATTTACTCTGATTGGTGCGACTACCCGTGCCGGATCACTGACATCGCCACTGCGTGATCGTTTTGGTATTGTGCAACGCCTTGAGTTTTATAAAGTGGAAGATCTGGCGCATATCGTCGGTCGCAGTGCTGATGTGCTGGGTTTATCACTGGATAAACAAGGCGCGTTTGAAATCGCTAAGCGTGCACGGGGTACACCGCGTATTGCAAATCGTCTACTGCGTCGGGTGCGTGATTTTGCCGAGATCCGTGCCAATGGCCATATCTCCGATAACATTGCCGCGCAAGCTCTGGATATGCTGGATGTCGATAACGCTGGTTTTGATTATATGGATCGCAAGCTGTTGCTGGCGATCATTGATAAATTCTTAGGTGGTCCGGTGGGGGTTGAAAATCTGGCCGCCGCGATCGGCGAAGAAAAAGAAACGATTGAAGATGTACTCGAGCCTTATCTCATTCAGCAGGGCTTTTTACAACGCACTCCACGTGGTCGAATCGCCACACCCAGAGCCTACCTTCATTTTGGTCTGACCACGCCAGAGCGTCAGGCTTAAGCCTGACTCGCTTTTTGTTATTCATTTCACGTCATGTTAATTCGACGGATTATTAGCAATATTTTTGTTTGTTAAAATATTGTTAATAATTAAATGCTGCTAAATATTATAAATACGCGAATGCCTTCGCATATTTATAGAAAATAATTCCTTTTTTTGTTGAGATAAATCAATGAAAAGAACTTAAGGTTATCTTAAGTGAAAGAGGTGATTTACAATAATGAAGATGAATATTGTTTAACGGTTTGTTAAATATAAGAATTATTTTCATCCTTCAATCTTCGCTATAACGCCAAGTTTTAACTACATTTATGGCAAAAATGATCCAAATTTGTGTCAAATAGTATAACATTTACTAGAAATACAACATTAGCATAGCAACTCCACATTCCAGCCGTCGGAGTTTGCCAACAATGTCACTATTGATGAGGAATAATCATGATCAATGAACTTGTGGTTGATCTGTCGCGGTTTCAATTTGCCGCTACAGTGCTCTATCACTTCCTGTTTGTTCCATTAACGATCGGGATGACGTTCATCCTGGCAATAATGGAATCAGTGTATGTGATGACCAACAACCCGATCTATAAGGACATGACCAAGTTCTGGGGTAAATTATTTGGTATTAACTTTGCTCTGGGTGTGACCACTGGTCTGACCATGGAGTTTCAGTTTGGTACTAACTGGTCGTATTATTCCCACTATGTGGGTGATGTGTTCGGTGCACCATTAGCTATTGAAGGCTTGATGGCGTTCTTCCTGGAATCGACCTTCGTTGGTATGTTCTTCTTTGGCTGGGATCGTCTGAGTAAAGTTCAGCATCTGACTTCTACCTGGTTAATGGCATTGGGTACTAATCTGTCAGCACTGTGGATCCTGGTTGCCAACGGCTGGATGCAATTCCCGGTAGGTTCTGAATTTAACTTTGAAACCATGCGCATGGAAATGGTCAGTTTTGCTGATCTGGTTTTCAGCCCGGTTGCTCAGGTTAAATTCGTACACACTGTGGCTGCTGGTTATACCTGCGGTGCCATGTTTGTACTGAGTATCTCTTCATACTACTTGCTAAGAAAGCGTGATATTCCGTTCGCCCGCCGTTCTTTTGCTATTGCCGCTGCGTTTGGTATGGCGTCGATCCTGTCAGTTATCGTACTGGGTGACGAATCAGGATATGAACTGGGTGATGTACAGAAAGCGAAACTGGCAGCTATCGAATCACAGTGGGAAACGCATCCTGCACCAGCACCATTCACAGCATTTGGTATTCCAAATCAGAAAGAACAACGTACTGATTTCGCCATCGAAATACCGTATGTGGCAGGTATTATTGCTACACGTTCTATTGATGAAGAAATTACCGGCCTGAAAGATCTGATTGCTCAGAACGAAAAACGTATTCGTAATGGTATTCAGGCTTATGCGCTGATGAAGACGTTGCAAGCTGGCGAAAAGACACCAGAAAATCTGGCTAAATTTAAAGAAATCAAAGTCGATCTGGGATACGGCCTGTTGTTGAGCCCATATACTGCGAATATCGTGGATGCCACTGAAGAGCAGATCAAAATGGCGGCAGAAGATTCTATTCCGCCAGTAGCACCTATTTTCTACTCATTCCGTGCCATGGTGGGTGCCGGTGTACTGATGTTGTTGTTGATCGGTATCGCATTCATCGACAGCTGCCGTCATCGCATTGGTCAACGGACCTGGTTGCTGAAAGCATTGCTGTGGGGTCTCCCATTGCCATGGATCGCGATTGAAGCAGGCTGGATCGTGGCTGAAATCGGTCGTCAGCCATGGACCATCGGTGAAGTATTACCAACCTATCTGTCCGCATCGACTCTATCAACGAGTGATCTGCTATTTTCCATGATTGGTATCTGCGCGTTCTATACCGTATTACTGGTCATTGAAATGTACCTGATGGTTAAGTTTGCCCGCAAAGGTCCGAGCAGCTTAAAAACGGGTAAATATTTCTATGAAACAGAGCAGGCATAAGAGGAAGCCATCATGTTTGATTACGAAGTATTGCGTCTGATTTGGTGGGTTTTGATTGGCGTGCTGCTGATCGGATTCGCTGTTACTGACGGTTTTGATATGGGGGTAGGCGCGCTGTTGCCTATCCTGGGTAAAACCGACACCGAACGTCGTGTCATGATTAATACCATTGCACCGCACTGGGATGGTAATCAGGTATGGTTGATTACCGCTGGTGGCGCTTTATTTGCTGCCTGGCCGATGGTGTACGCAACGGCGTTTTCCGGTTTCTACATTGCGATGGTTCTGACGCTGATGGCGCTGTTCTTCCGCCCGGTTGGCTTTGATTATCGTTCTAAACTGGAAAACCCTCGCTGGCGTAGTAGTTGGGACTGGTGCTTATTCATCGGTGGTTTTGTACCGCCAACCGTCATCGGTGTGGCGTTTGGTAACTTGCTGCAAGGTGTACCATTCAGCGTTGACAGCATGATGCGCACTACCTATGAAGGTAACTTCTTCCAATTATTAAACCCATTCGGTCTGCTGGCAGGTCTGGTCAGTCTGTTTATGTTCGTCACTCAGGGCGCTACCTGGTTGATGATGAAAACAGAAGGCCAACTGCAAGATCGTGCCCGTAAAACGGTCATGCTGACGGCATTGCTGACATTTGTATTGTTTGCGGTTGCCGGGTACTGGGTTGCAAATGGTATTGATGGTTATACCATCGTCAAGTTTGCTGGTACAGAAGCGGCGTCTAATCCACTGAACAAAGACGTTGCTGTTTCAGCAGGTGCCTGGATGCAGAATTATTCTCAGTATCCATGGATGATGGCTGCACCGTTGGTTGGTTTAGCTATGGCGGTATTGACCATTCTGGCGGCACGTTTTGATCGGGCTGGCTTTGCCTTCCTGTTCTCATCACTGATGATTGCGGGTGTGATCCTGACGGCAGGCTTCTCAATGTTCCCGTTCATCATGCCATCTAGCTTGAATCCAGCACAAAGTCTGACCATGTGGGATGCGACCTCATCGCAAAATACACTGACCGTCATGACTTTTGCAGCAGCTATTTTCGTGCCTATTGTGTTGGGCTACACCATCTGGACTTATGTCAAAATGTTCGGTCGTGTTAGCAGCCAATTTGTAGAAAAGAACAAGCACTCAGTCTACTAGGAGAGTTTTTATGTGGTATTTCACATGGGTTCTGGGCGTGCTGTTGGCTTGTGCTTTCGGCATTATCAATGCGCTGTGGTTGGAACACACTGAAAATCTGGATCGTCGCATTAACGACGAATAGTTATTCAGATTGATCAAAAGCCGCCTCAGATAGGCGGCTTTTTTATTCGTGGAATAACAAAACTACTGTTTAACTGGCAACTAAAAAATAAAGTGAGCAAGATCACCTTCTTTCCGGAATCTTGCTGCGGTATATTATGCGCGTCTTATGACTGCGGGATTGAGCTCGATGGTCAACTCAGAGTTTAGCTGGCCAGTGCGGGTCTATTATGAAGACACCGATGCTGGCGGCATTGTATACAACGCGAATTATCTGAAATTTCTAGAACGTGCACGCACAGAATGGTTGCGGCAATTAGGGATCGAACAAGATCACCTGTTGCAACTGGATGTAGCGTTTGTTGTGCGCCATATCGATATTGAATTCCGCAATGCGGCACGGTTTAACCAATTGTTGACGGTCTCTTGCCGTGTGGCACAGTTAAAACGAGCTTCGATGATGTTCACACAAGAAATTGTGGATGAACAAAATCGGATTATTGTCTCTGCAGAGGTGATTATCGCCTGTGTCAGAGTTTCTGTTATGAAACCTATTGCTATTCCTGAAGATGTTAGTGGAGTGATTGCTCGTGCAACCAGCTGAAATGTCATTTACCAACCTTATTCTGCAAGCCAGTCCGCTGGTGCAGATCGTAATGTTGATCCTGTTATCTATGTCGATTGCTTCTTGGGCAATCATTGTGCAGCGTACCAAAATTTTAAAAAATGCCCGTTTTGTTTCTGAGCAGTTTGAAGAGCGTTTCTGGTCGGGTATCGATTTGAATCGTCTGTATCAGGAATGTGCTAACCGCCGCGATGAACTCAGCGGGCTGGAACAAGTGTTCTTTTCCGGCTTCAAAGAATTTGCCCGGTTACATAACAGCGGCCTGAAAAATCAGGAAATGATCATGGATGGTACGTACCGTGCCATGCGTGTTTCGGTATCTCGTGAAATTGATGAACTGGAAACCCATCTGCCAGTGCTGGCAACTATCGGCTCTATCAGTCCGTATATCGGTCTGTTCGGCACCGTATGGGGGATCATGCATGCCTTTATCGCATTATCGGCGGTAAAAAATGCTTCGTTAGCAATGGTGGCGCCTCCAATAGCAGAAGCGTTGATCGCAACAGCAATGGGTCTGTTTGCTGCGATCCCAGCCGTTGTGGCTTACAACCGTTTTGCCACTAAAGTTGAACGCTTAGACAGTGCTTATTTCAACTTTATGGACGAGTTTTCTACTATTCTGAACCGCCAGCTCGGCAGCAAGGGTGAGTAATAATGCACGTCAACAAACGTAGCAAAAAACGCGCTGTCGCCGAGATTAACGTCGTACCTTATATCGACGTTATGCTGGTATTGCTGATCATTTTCATGGCCACGGCTCCTGTGGTCATGCAGAGCGTTAAAGTTGATCTGCCGCAGACAGATTCTCAGCCACTGTCAGACGACAGTGAGCCTCCGGTAATTGCGCAGGTTGATAAAGATCGTCACTATTCATTGATGCTGGGCTCGGAAGAAGAAAAAGACATGGCTGATTTGGTTGAATTAGCCGGGGTCGTCTCTGAATACCATAAAACTCATCCGAATAGCCCGGTCGTCGTTGCTGGTGCGAAAGAAGTGCAATATGACGCTGTTGTTCAGCTGATGGCGGCACTGAAAGACGCTGGTGTAGAAAACGTTGGGTTAATGACTGACTCAGTCGATACGAAAAAATAAGCGGAGTAGTGGCGTCGTGAAACGAGGCATGAGCGGTCCGATAGTCATTTCTATCATACTGCACGCATTGCTGATCCTGATGTTCATTCTGAAATGGAATCTGGATAAGCCAAAGCGCCCAGCTGGTGGCGGTGGCGGCGGTGGCGGTATTGTGAATGCAGTTGTTATTGATCAATTGAAATTTGATCAACATAAACAATTTGTTAAACAGCAAAAAACCAAGAAATTAGAAGAAGCAAAAGAGCAGGCAGAAGCAAAACAAGCTGCTGCAGAAGCTGCTCGTCAAGAAAAACTTGAAAATGCGATTCGCCTGAAAAAAGAGAAGCAGCAGCAAAAAGAAGCAAAAGAGAAAGAGCGTAAGCTTGAAGTTGAAAAACAAAAAATTGAAGCTGAGAAGAAAATTAGTTTAGAGAAAAAGAAAAAAGAAGAGTTAAAGAAAAAATTAGAAGAAGAGAAAAAACTGGCAGATGAAAAAGAAGCTGCACGAAAAGCTGAACAGCAGAAAAAACTCGAAGAGAAGAAAAAATTAGAAGAAGAAAAGAAACTCGAAGAGAAGAAAAAAGCTGATCAGGAAGCTAAAGAACAAGCGGCTAAGGAAGCCAAAGAGGCCAAAGAAAAAGCGCTAAAAGAAGCGAAAGAAAAAGCAGCTAAAGACGCCAAAGAGAAAGCGGATAAGGCAAAAGCAGCTAAAGAAAAAGCCAAACGAGATGCCGCCGATGCCAGTAAGCTCGAAGACGAACTATTGAGTGAGGATATTGGTGGTGCAGCAGCAGGGCCGTCAGGCAACAGCTCTAAACCATCGACTTCTGCCGGGCCGGGGGGCTCAGGTGGCGGCGATCCTGGTTATGGAGACAAGGTTGCTAATATGATCGAGCAGCGCATGCTGATTGATCAGAATATGAGAGGTAAGAGTTGCGTTGTCAAAATCAGATTGGCTCCTGATGGGCTGGTTCTGAGTGCGACCGCTGGCAGTGGTGATCCTTCAATCTGTCGTGCAGGGATTACAGCTGTTAATATGATAGGGACGTTCCCAGCGCCGCCTTCGGATGCGGAACGAACCATAAATGCAACAATACAGCCCCAATAATGACAATCATTATTGATTTTGTAACAACCGGGAAATGAATAAAGATGAAAAAACTCTTGATGGCATTGGTAGGATGGTTGTGGTTTAGTCAGTCTGCGATGGCAGAACTGGATATTCTGGTAACCGGCGGTATGGATAGTGGTCGTCCTGTCGCAATTGTTCCGTTTAAATCTGATGGTTCACTGCCAGAAGATTTAGCAAATGTAATTAGCTCTGACTTAATGCGCAGTGGTAAATTCACACCACTGAGCCGTAACTCTATGCCGGAGCAACCAGCACAAAGCGGTCAAATCAATTTCCCTACCTGGTCAGCATTAGGTACTGAAGCGGTTGTTGTGGGGCATGTTGAATCAGCCGGTGCCGGTCAGTATCGCGTGACTTTTGAACTGGTCGATATTGCTAAAGGCAAAGACGGTGGAAACGCAGTTCTTGATAGTCGTGTAGCAACTGTAACTGCAAAACAGCTGCGCAAATATGCACATCGCATTTCTGACATTGTTTATGAGAAGCTAACTGGCGAACGTGGCGCGTTCCTAACCAGCATTCTGTACGTCACGGTTGATCGTAGTCAACCAATGCCTTACCGGTTAATGCTGGCTGATTATGATGGCTATAATGAACGCATGTTATTGCGCTCTCGTGAACCAATCATGTCACCAACTTGGTCTCCTGATGGCCGTAAAATTGCCTATGTTAGTTTTGAAAAACGGACACCAGCTATTTTCATTCAGGATCTCTATTCCCAGGCTCGCTCTATGTTAGTAGCCTTACCGGGTATCAATGGTGCTCCGTCATGGTCACCAGATGGTCGCTCGATGGCAGCAGTTTTGTCTAAAGATGGTCAGCCAGATATCTATGCGATTGATATTGGCTCTCGTCGATTGAACCGCCTGACCTCTGATCCGGCGATTGATACCGAACCGTCATGGAGTTCAGATGGGCGCTCAGTATTCTTTACGTCAGAGCGTGGCGGCAGACCGCAAATTTATAAAGTAGATGTAGCATCACACCGCGCCAGCCGTGTAACATGGGAAGGTGATTCGAATCTTGGCGCCAGCGCTACGCCGGATGGCAAAGCGTTAGTCTTGGTGAGCCGTATTCAAGGTGCATATCGCATTGCCCGTCAGGATCTGCAGGGCGGTGGTGTGTATGTGCTGACCAGCTCATCACTCGACGAATCACCAAGTGTTGCGCCGAACGGCAGTATGATCATTTACAGCACTGTATATCAAGGTCGCCAGGGGCTGGCGCTGGTATCGGCAGACGGGCGTTTCAAAGCCAACTTACCTTCCGCTAAGGGAGAAGTTCGCTCTCCGGCCTGGTCACCGTTTTTGAACTAATCCGAGCAATGTACCAAGGATATGAAGAAAATGAAAATTAACCCACTGCTGAAAACGCTGCTGATTGCGATTCCACTGGTTACTCTGGCTGCATGTAGCCATAAAAAAGGTTCTACCACTGCGGATACCGATGGTATGGCTGGTCAGGGCGTAGAAACTTCCGGTCTGGATTCAGGTCTGTCAGCTGATGAACAAGCACGTCAGCAGTTTGAATCTCTGAAACAAGATAACGTTATTTACTTCAACTTCGATTCAGATGCGATCGAAGGTCAGTATGCTCAGCTGCTGCAGACTCACGCTGATTTCCTGCGTAGCCACAACAGCGTTAAAGTGCTGATCGAAGGTCACACTGATGAAAAAGGCACACCAGAATACAACATCGCGTTGGGTGAACGTCGTGCGAAAGCCGTTGCTAAATATATGCAGAATCTGGGCGTAGATGTGTCTCAGCTGTCTGTTGTTAGCTACGGTGAAGAAAAACCAGCTGACCCAGCTCACAGTGAAGATGCACTTAGCCATAACCGCCGTGCGGTACTGGTTTACTAAGGTTGAATGTTGATGGGTTACCTCCATTATGTAAAAGCGGCCACATTGATGGCCGCTGTTTTTTCTGTTTCGCTGGTTCATGCCGACGAATTGGAAGATCGCGTTCTTAAACTAGAACGCATGGTGAATGCGCGTGGTCTGTCACAGGTTGAAATGCAGCAACAAATCGATGCATTGACCAATGATGTCCGTTCATTGCGTGGCGCCCTCGAAGAGTCGAACTATAAATTGCAACAAGCGACGGATCGGCAAAAAACGTTGTATCAGGAACTTGATAAGCTTCAGCAGTCAGCGCAAGCTCCGGCTGCGCCGGCAGCTGCAGGTGAGCAACCTGTTCAACAGCCAGCAGCTACGCCTACTGTGACGCCTCCCGCCACCAATAGCACGCAACCGGCTTCAGCAACGCCTTCTGCTGCCCCTGCGGCACCAGTCAGTGGTTCTGAAAGCCAGGATTATGACGCAGCAGTCAGTTTGGTGATAAAGGATAAGAACTATACGAAAGCGATACCCGCTTTTGACTCGTTCATTACGAGCTATCCTAACTCGGCATTACAACCGGGCGCCCATTACTGGTTAGGTCAATTACAGCTTAACCAAGGTGATCGGGAGAAAGCGAAGACACATTTTCTGACTGTGGCGCAAAAATATAAAGATTCACCTAAGCGTCCGGAAGCAATTTATAAGCTGGGTGTCATTGCAAAAGCAGATGGTGATATAGAAAAAGCGAATAAATTTTTCCAATTGGTTATTAAACAATATCCAAATACTTCTGCCGCACAATTGGCGCAGAAGGCAATGGGCGGTTAATAATTAGCTAAAAATGGCCTAAAGTACGGGAAATTGGTCGAACGATGAGCAAACAGAAAGAAAACATTATTTTTCTGTTGATTCGGAAACGTAAATCCGTATTATAGGCCGCCGTTGGCAGGGCAGAAAGCAATGTCAGCAAAGAGTGGGTCGTTAGCTCAGTCGGTAGAGCAGTTGACTTTTAATCAATTGGTCGCTGGT
>CALMKU010000032.1 GCA_937866945.1 uncultured Tolumonas sp. | reverse complement strand
ATTGTGGTAAGCGGTCGCTGCAAATGGTTTAACTTCAGTGTTAATCAAAGACATGTGGAACTCCTTCATTGGGTTGTTGGTTACAAACGAGTGCTTGGCTACTCGATGGGTTTATATTGGCCCAAAAAGAGCTTCCTATCCAATAGTTGTGATCTATTTGTTTAATAGGTTTTACCTATGTAACAAATAGAACTGAAAAGTTTAACCTTTGGATAGTTCAAAAAAGCCTCTATAGAAAGAGGCTTTGGCAGGAGAAATAAAAAGTATAAACGAGAGTGAGTAACAACTAAGCGACTTCGGCTTTCGCTAACTCAACGTAAATATCACGCAAGCGCAGTGAGATTGGGCCCGGTTTGCCGTTACCGACTGGTTTACCATCAATGCTGACTACCGGCCATACAAAGGTAGTTGCGGAGCTGATAAAGGCTTCTTTCGCGTGATAAGCTTCATCGGGTGTGAACAGGCGTTCTTCCACTTTGATGCCATCACGTGCCGCCAGTTCCAACAGCGCTTTACGGGTGATACCGTGCAGAATATCGTTACTTAATGGGCGCGTTATAATGGTGTTATCCGCCAGCACAATATAAGCATTGCTTGAGCTGCCTTCGGTGATAAAACCGTTTTCTACCAGGAATGCATCGTCTGCATCATTGGCATGGGCATACTCTTTCGCTAAACACGGCGCCAGCAACCCCACAGTTTTAATATCACGACGGTGCCAGCGGATATCGGGCATAGTGACTACTTTGATACCGGTTTGCACTTTCGGGCTGTCGATCACCGGGCGTGATTGCGTGAACAGCACCAGCGTTGGTTTTACTTCGGCAGAAGGAAAGGCAAAATCACGATCGCCCGCGTTGCCACGGCTGATCTGCAGATAAATGCCGCCTTCCACCAGATTGTTCTTTTTGATCAACTCTTCATGGATGGTTTTCAACTGAGCTGCTGAAACTGGCATCGCCAGCGATAATTCGCGGCAAGAACGCTGCAAACGCTCAAGGTGACCAGTAAATTCCACCAGCTTGCTGTTTAATACCGCCGTGACTTCATACACGGCATCGGCAAACAGAAAACCGCGATCGAATACCGAGATTTTTGCATCTTTTTCGTCAACATACTGACCATCAACATACACAATGCGACTCATGGCCGACTCCTTAATATTAATTTAATTTAGCCCCACAATGCCGCATCGGGTGCATGCATCAGGTTGTCGGAATAATCAAAACCGGGTTCGCGATCTTTTTGCAGCAACAACGGGCCATCCAGATCGACCACTTGTGCGCCTTGTGCCACCACAAAGGCAGGTGCCATCGCCAACGATGAAGCCAGCATGCAACCGACCATGATCTTCATACCTGCGGCTTCCGCTTGCTTGCGCAGTTCGAGCGCTTCGGTCAGACCACCGGTTTTATCCAGCTTGATGTTGATCATATCGTAGCGCCCCACCAACTCATGCAAGGTGGAACTGTCATGACAAGACTCATCGGCACAGATTGGGATCGGGCGTGGCAGTGTTGCCAGAATCGCGTCGTTACCTGCGGGCAGTGGTTGTTCGATCATCTCAACGCCGAGCTTTTGCAATTCCGGGATCAGCTCACGATAGATCTGCTCATTCCAACCTTCGTTGGCATCGACAATAATGCGCGCCGCCGGAGAACCTTTACGCACCGCAGCCACACGATCGAGATCACCCGCACCGGCTAATTTCAATTTTAATAAGGGGCGAAATGCGTTTTCTGTCGCCGCGCGCTGCATGTTTTCCGGTGTATCCAACGACAGGGTGTAGGCAGTCAGTAGAGCCTCTGGCGCTGGTTTATTCAGGCGTTGCCAGATGCGCTGGCGGTGTTGCTTGCTTTCCAGATCCCAGAAGGCGCAATCAAGGGCATTCCGCGCTGCACCCGCCACCATCGCGGACTGCAAACCTTCGCGATCAAGACCATCACGAATCGCCGGGATCAGCGCTTCGATCTGAGCTATCACCCCTTGTACCGATTCACTGTAACGCGCATACGGCACACATTCGCCACGGCCCGTCACGCCATCTTGCGTGAGTTCCACCACCACCACATCGGCGGCAGTCTTACTGCCGCGCGAGATGGTGAATGAGCCTCGGATCGGCCAGCTTTCGCTAAATACCCGGATTTCCATACTCATTCCACCCTAACGAATTACAGTTGATCGACAATGCGGCCCATACCCTGACGGAATGGATCAACGGTTGGCAGACCATATTTCTCTTCGATATCGGCCATCAGTGCAATCGCCTCTTTTTCAGACAATTTAGCGGTGTTGACAGAGATACCCACGAAACGGGCATTTGGGTTAGTCAGTTTAGCCATCGCCAGATTCAGTGCCATGCACTCGCCCAGATCCACGATTGGGTAGTCTACGCCACGCATGGTGGTACGAGTTGGTTCGTGACACAGCACCAGTGCATCAGCTTGTGCACCGTGAATGATACCAGTCGTCACGCCCGCAAATGATGGGTGGAACAGGGAACCCTGACCTTCGATAACATCCCAATGATCAGCATCGTTCGCTGGCGCCAGCACTTCGACTGCGCCGGCAACGAAGTCAGAAACCACCGCATCGATACTCACACCAGCGCCACTGATCAAAATACCGGTCTGGCCAGTGGCACGGAACGTTGCTTTCATGCCGCGTTCCAGCATCTCTTTTTCAATCGCCAGTGCGGTGTACATTTTGCCGCAAGAGCAGTCGGTGCCAACCGGCAACAGACGTTTACCTTCACGTTTTTTACCGTTGGCAACAGGGAAAGTCTGGGTTGGATGACGTACATCAAACAGTTTACGGCCCAGCTTGTCAGCCAGTGCTTTGATTTCTGGCACGTCTGTCAGACGATTGTGCAGACCAGACGCCAGATCCATACCCGCTTCCAGCGCTTCAGTCAGCACAGAAATCCATTTGTCAGAGATGATGCCACCACGGTTTGCCACACCAATGACCAGTGTTTTAGCACCAGCAGCTTTCGCGGCAGCGATATCCATGTCTGGCAGGTCACAATCCGCATGACAATCTTCCATACGGAATTGGCCAACGCAGTATTCTGGGTGCCATTGCTTGATACCAATCGCCACTTTAGCGGCCAGAATGTCATGCGCATCGCCTAAAAACAGCAGGTAAGGTTTTTGAATTTCCATATTTATCATCCTCAACAAAAAGATTATCAACTGATAGAGCGATACCACACCAACCGATATATCGCTGGCAAAAAACAGGGGCTGTTTTTGTTGAGATGATAATAGTTATACAAAAATAATATTGTCAATAATCACAAAATACCAAAATATAAAACCAACAAAACAACACAAACATAGATACATAAACCAAATAAAGCACAAAAATAAAAATTAAAATTCAAAACAAAATCATTTTTTTATCGGTAGTAGTTTTTTATAAGCCATTTTTAGGCCGATAAAACATATCTATTTGATTTATATTAATTTTAATGACTTTAGACTTTACGAGCTTTTTGATGAATTTTCGCATCAAACTAGTGCATATGAATGGTTTTAGATCGCCAATTTGGGGCGTTTTTGCAGTTTTAATGAATAGTAAAAAGACACAAATTAAGCATATATGCTAAAAAATAGTATTTTTTAAAAATTATTAACTTAAAAACAATCAAGAACAAATAAAAACCAATTTAAAATTTTTTATTTTTCATTTTGCAAGAATTAATATCTATTTATATTCAATTTGTAGGTTAATTTGACAGGTAAAATGCAAAACTGTAAGCATATAACACCATAGAGAACATAAATTACGTTAGCCCTTATCTAAAGGTGGTCATCATGTTAACTGCAAAGGCTGAAATTGATCTGAATGCCTTACAACATAACTTCAATGTCATAAAGCAACTCAGCCCACGCAGTAAGATTGTTGCGGTCGTGAAAGGCAATGCATATGGTCATTGCGCTATCACCGTAGCAAAAACCTTATCGGCCGCCGATGCCTTTGCCGTTGCCCGCATTGAAGAGGCCGTCGTTTTGCGACAAGCGGGGATCATCCAACCAATTATCTTGTTGGAAGGTTGTTTCTGCGCCGACGATTTACACATTGCCGCGCAATTTCAGTTTCAGCCGGTGATACATCATGCCGGACAATTAGCCGATATTCTCTCAACCACATTAGCCAGCCCTCTGAAAGTTTGGTTAAAAATCGACACCGGTATGCATCGCATCGGCATCTATCCGGAACAAGTCGCTCACTATGTAAGCCAGCTGACTAGTTCGAAAAATGTGATTGGTGAAGTAGGTTTTGTCAGCCATTTTTATCAAGCTGACGAGTTGTCGTCAGCTACTACGCTGGAACAGCTAACCCGCTTTTCTGCCGCGACGGCGCCCTTTCCCGGTGAAAAAAGCCTGTCGAACTCCGCCGGTGTTTTATATTGGTCAGATGCCCATTTCGACTGGGTGCGCCCCGGTATTGCGTTATACGGTATCTCGCCACGCACTGAAAGTAATGGAATTGATGAAGGTTTATTACCCGTCATGACGTTGAAAAGTCAGCTCATTGCAGTACGTGAACACAAAGCCGGCGAAACCATTGGTTATGGCGGGCATTGGGTCGCAGAACGCGACACTCGCATTGGTGTCGTTGCGATGGGTTATGGCGATGGTTATCCGCGCATGGCACCTGCCGGAACACCAGTTTTGGTAAATGGCCGTAAGGTCGCGCTAGTTGGTCGCGTGTCGATGGACATGATGACGGTTGATCTTGGCCCTGAGAGCCACGATCAGGCCGGTGATGAGGTGATATTGTGGGGTAATGGCCTGCCAGCCGAAGAGGTGGCGCGGCATATCGGCACAATTGCCTATGAGCTGGTAATTAAAATTACCAATCGCGTACAACGCCAGATCATGTCGACCTAAACAGACACGGATAAAATAACCATGACCATGCTAACCCGACTGCAACCATCACGCCTGTGGACTTTCTTCGCACAGATCTGCCAGATCCCGCACCCTTCCAAGCAAGAACAGGCGTTAAGTGACTGGATTGCTTCGTTGGTGGCAGCGCAAAAACTCAGTTTAAAAATTGATGCTAAAGGCAATTTACTGATCAGCAAAGCGGCAACAATAGGCATGGAGCACTGCCAGCCCGTGATATTGCAGGCACATCTCGACATGGTGCCACAAACCAGCAACGACCATGACTTTTCCAACGATCCAATCCAGCCCTATGTTGATGGCAACTGGGTGCGCGCCAAAGGTACGACACTGGGTGCTGATAATGGTATCGGCGTTGCAGCCTGTCTGGCAGTCTTAACCGACCCCAGCCTGAAACATGGGCCGTTGGAAGTGCTGTTTACCGTTGATGAGGAAGCCGGTATGGGCGGTGCATTTGCGCTACAACCTGATTGGCTACAGGGCAAAATTCTGATCAACACCGATGCCGAACAAGATGGCGATATCTACATGGGCTGCGCCGGTGGCTTAGAAGCAAAACTTTGTTTTGAACTGACCTTTGAACCCAGCCCAGCGGATTATCAAACCTATCAACTGCAGCTGACTGGTTTGCAGGGGGGGCATTCCGGCCTTGATATTCATGAAGGTCGCGGCAATGCCAATCAGCTGTTATGCCGTACCTTATTCCGTTTGCAGCAAGCATTGCCGATCCGAATAAGTGCTCTGAATGGTGGAACCTTGCGTAATGCCATACCGCGCGAAGCATCTGCGCTGATCTCAATTCCAACTGAAAAGCAGCATGAGTTGGCGACATGGCTGGCACAAGAAGCACGGCTACTGACAAAAGAGTTCCAACACAGTGACGCCGGTTTACAGCTCGTTGTTTCTAATGTGCCATCCGCAGAACTTGTGTTAAAACAAAACTGTCAGCAACAGCTGTTAGCCGGATTAGTCGCCCAGCCCAATGGTGTGATCAGCATGAGTCACGCCATCAAAGGCGTGGTGGAAACGTCAACCAATATTGGAATCATTAAGACTGAAGGCACAACATTAACCGCGATATCATTTGTACGTTCGCTCACCGATGAAGGACGTTTACATCTGCGTTCCAGCTTTTCGGCAGTTGCCGATTTAAGTGGGGCAAATTGTCTGTTTTCCGGCGATTATTCCGGTTGGGCTCCGGAACCCGACTCACCGATAATGCAAATCACGCAACAGCAACATCAGCGCTTATTTGGCAATAAAGCCAATATCATGGTGATCCACGCCGGGTTGGAATGTGGTCTGTTTAAGAAAGCATATCCGGATTTAGATATGGTCTCGATCGGTCCGACCATCAAAGGAGCACATTCACCGGAGGAACGGGTTTCCATTCCTTCGGTGGAACGTTTCTGGCAATTACTGACCGCCACACTGGCGGCAATCCCAAGAGAAGAGCAAGCGCTTAACTAACGATCAACGCACCAGCGCCAGTTCGTTGGGGCGCAGATCAAACAGCAGCACTTCTGCCGCGACACCATTTTGCAAGGTGATGTGCTGCTCTTGTCTGATCCGGGCACCATCACCAGCGGAGAGTTGCTGACCATTGATCTCGATGCTGCCTCGCGCTACATGCACGTAAGCATAACGATTGTCTGGCAGCGTAAACGTCTGCACCTCATCACCATCAAACAACCCAGCATACACGCGGATATCCTGATACACCGACAGTGAACCGGCTTCCCCTTCCGGTGAAATAATCAAGCGTAACTGACCACGTTTTTCCGCATCCGCAAAATGTTGCTGCTGATAACGTGGGGCTACCCCTTTACGATTGGGCACGATCCAGATCTGTAAAAAATGCACCAACTCTTCGCGGGAAGGGTTGTATTCACTGTGCCGAATACCAGAACCAGCACTCATCATCTGCACATCGCCCGGACGGATTACAGAGCCTGTACCCATCGAATCTTTGTGCTCCAGCGCCCCTTCCAGCACATAGGAAAAGATTTCCATATCACGGTGTCCGTGCGTATCAAAACCTTTGCCTTGCTTCACCTGATCGTCGTTGATCACCAACAGATCTGAAAAACCAAGCTGCTGCGGGTCATAGTAATTACCAAAGGAAAAACTGTGTTTTGACAATAACCAACCGAAATTGGCATGACCTCGGTCGGATGAAGCCCGGATTTCCAGCATGTTAGTGACTCCAAAGAGGAATATAGCGGCAGAGAGTAGCTCTCTGCCATGGCATACATTGAAGACAGGTATTACTTCGCGATAGCTTCCAACGCGATATCGATAGTCACATCATCACCAACGTTTGGTGCATACTTACCGGCATTGAAATCAGTACGTTTGATAGTGACGGTCGCATTTGCCCCGATCGCATCTTTTTTCAGCATCGGATGTGGCATAGCCAGGAATGAAGTCACTTTCAGTGTTACTGGTTTAGTCACACCTTTGATGGTCAAATCGCCTTTAACGGCAGTTGGTTTATCACCTTTAAACACAACTTTAGTTGATTTAAAGGTCGCAGTTGGGAATTGGGTGGTATCTAAAAAGTCAGCACCCTGAATATGTTCATTGAACAGAGGGAAGCCGGTGTTCACTGACGTGGTATCAATAACGATATCCACAGAACCAGTTTTAGCTGCTTTATCCAACACAATAGTGCCGGAGGTTTTGTCAAAACGGCTCAGCTGTTTGGATAAACCAAAATGGCTGTATGAGAAGCGAGGGAAAGTATGCGAACCATCAACTACGAAGGTTTGCGGCGCCGCAAATACCGGGGCAGAAAAGGCAGTAGCCAGTGCCAGCACAGCAGATAATTTAACGAATTTATTCATGGTGAAACTCCTGTTCAATAGATGTTAATTACTGCTGGTTGCAGTGATGGTGAATTTGATTTGAATATCATTAGCAATAATGTCAAAAGTCGACCAGCTGCCTTCCCCGATCGCAAAATCACCACGACGGATGATAAAACTGCCGGCGAAAACGCCTTGGTTGTTCTCCTCTTTAAATGTGGCTGGCACTAATACATCAACAGTCTTACCCTTGATGGTCAGTTTCCCGTTCACCTCAAAGCGGTTATCGCCCAATGCTTTGATCGCGCCCGATTCAAAATGTGCGGTTGGAAAAGCACTGGTGTTAAACCAATCTTTACCGGCCACTTCGCCATTGGCTTCTTCCGTTCCGGCATCGATGCTGGCTAACGCCACATCTAATACAGCCTTACCTTCTGCCGGTTTTGTCGGGTCAAAATGCAGGGTGCTGGTGAATTCATTAAATTTGCCATCCATGCCAACGCCCATTTGCTGGTAGCTGAAATTGATCGCACTTTTCTTCACATCCACCTGCGAATATTCAGTCGCCTGTGCCACCAATGGTAATAACAGAGCAATGGCGCTTGTCCGGAAAATAGTTTTCATCATGATTTATCCTTACCTGAGCCGGGTAACATCCGAGTAAGGATGTCGTCTTTATCAATAAAGTGATGTTTCAGCGCTGCACCGATATGGCCAATCAGTACGGCAATAAATAAGTAATTCAGACTAACGTGTACGGTTTGCAGCAAATCGCCCAGCAGCTTATTTTTCTCAATCAGATCAGGGATCGGCAGAATGCCAAACCAGACCGTCTGAAACCCTTTTGCCGAACTCATCAACCAGCCGGAAAGCGGGATCAAAAACATCAGCATATACAGCATATGATGACCGGCATGAGCAGCGATCTGCATCAGACGCGGCATACTGCCCGGTAATGCTGGTGGCTGATGTGTGACTCGCCAAGCGATGCGAAACAGCGCTAACAGGAACACCGTCACCCCTATCCACTTATGCCAGGAATACAACTTGAGTTTGTCCGGCGATAAAGAGAGCCCTTGCATATAAAAACCCAGCCCCAGCATGCCAAAAAACAAAACGGCCATCAGCCAGTGCAGACCTTTTGCTGTTTTAGTGTAATGTGCGCTCATCGTGGCATCCCCGTTTCAGCGGAAACGAATGTTATTAATTTGTGAACAAACTATAACCTTTTAGATTGATGCCAAATAGAGGATAATTTAGAAATATCTATTGCTGGATTAGCAACAATGAATCGACTGGATGCCATGCACATTTTTGTGCGGATCGCGGAATTGGGTAGTTTTACGGCAGTTGCGGAACAGATGGGGTTAGCCCGCTCGGTGGTAACCCGTCAGATCGCCGCGCTGGAATCACACCTCGGCGTCAAGTTGATGGTGCGTAATACCCGCCGCTTGTCGCTCACTTCCGCCGGCAGCGCCTATCTCGAAAAATGCAAAGTCGTACTTGATCTGATTGAAGCGGCAGAAGCCAGCGTGATGGAAGAACGCCTGACGCCGCGCGGGAATATCCGCATTGGTGTACCACTCAGCTTTGGTTTGAAAAAGCTCACCCCCATGTTGTTGGAATTTTCTGAACGTTATCCCGACATCAATCTCGAAATCGTGTTTGATGACCATCAGATGAACCTGATTGAGGAAGGCATGGATCTCTCGATCCGCATTGCAACGCAGCTGGCCCCCGGTGACATTGTGCGTAAACTCGGAAGCTGTCGGCTGTTCACGGTCGCTTCACCTGATTATCTGAAACAGTATGGCCGGCCAAGTCATCCATCTGAGCTGATCAATCATGAATGCCTCGGCTACACATTAACAGCAAGTGGCATGAGCTGGGGGTTCATGGTGGAAGGACATCTGGAAACCTTTTATATCCGCAGTCGAATCAAAGCGAACAACGGTGATGCACTGACGGAAGCGGCCGCGCGAGGTCTGGGCATTACCCGACAGCCTGATTTTATCGTGGATGACTATTTAGCCACGGGTCAGGTTGAAACCATACTGAATGAATTTAATGCCGCCGTATTAGGCATTTATGCCATTTTATCCAGCAATCGTTATGTGCCACATCGCGTGCGGGTATTGCTCGATTTTCTCGCCAATCGATTAAGTGAAAATAAAAATGAGGGAATAAAAAAGCGCTGAGGTAAGTCAGCGCTTTTTACATATCCAATCAGACTATTAACTGATTATAAAGATCGGATTGTTTCCTGCTGTTCTTTGAGCTTGGTCAGCTGACTTTGGTAATCGGTCAGCTTTTCACGCTCTTTGGCGATCACCGCTTCCGGCGCTTTAGCAACGAACGCCTCGTTACTCAGCTTGCCATCGATACGGCCACACTCTTTTTCAAGCTTCTCAACTTCTTTCGCCAGACGCGCCAATTCTGCGTCTTTGTCGATGAGGCCCGCCATCGGGATCAACAGCTCGGTATTCCCGATCAGTTTCTTCACTGATAAAGGTTCTGCGTCAGTAGCCGCCAGCACAGTGATGCTTTCCAGCTTAGCCAATGACTTCAGGAACGCTTCGTTGTCTGCCGCACGTTGGCTGTCAACCGCATCGGCTTTCAGCAATACAGTCAGCGGCACGCTTGGCGCGACGTTCATCTCAGCGCGAATGTTACGCACGCTGACAATGAACTGTTTCACCCATTCCTGATCCGCCAGCGCTGCTTCATCCAATTTCGCTGCATCAAATTCTGGGTAAGCTTGCAGCATCAATGTATCTGCGTGGATACCCGCCAGTGGAGCCACTGACTTCCAAATGGATTCAGTCATGAATGGCATGATTGGATGCGCCAGACGCAGCAAACTTTCCAGCAC
>CALMKU010000031.1 GCA_937866945.1 uncultured Tolumonas sp. | reverse complement strand
CCCACAAAGCTGTGCAATACCGCAACCAGCTCAGGCATTTGTGTCATTTCGACTTTCAGTGCTAATCGCGCACCAATCGCACCACCGATGACCATCGCCACCAGAATAAAAATCACACCATGCACGCTTGGGCTCGCGATAGTGGCAATTAGTGCAATCGCCATCCCGGTAATACCAAACCAGTTACCGTATTTCGCGGTCTCCTGTTTCGACAAACCTGCCAGACTGGCAATAAACAGCACCGCTGCCACGATGTATGAAGCAGTTACTAAACCTTGAGACATGTCAGCTCCCCTTAACCCTTACGGAACATCTTCAGCATGCGCTGAGTCACGGTGAAACCACCGACGATGTTGATGGTGGCAATCAGTACCGCGACAAACGCCAGTGCTGAGACCAGACCCGAACCACTGCCAATTTGTAACAGGGCACCGACCACGATGATGCCGGAAATCGCGTTAGTTACAGACATCAGTGGCGTATGCAGTGAGTGACTGACGTTCCACACCACGTAATAACCGACCACACAGGCCAGCACAAACACGGTGAAATGTGACAGGAACTCTGGCGGTGCTACATGGCCCAGCAGACCAAACAGACCTAAGCCCACCGCGCCCAGCCATTTTTTCGACTTGCACGGTTTTTTCTCTTCAACTTTCGCCGCCGCTGGTTTGGCTGCTTCTTGTTTCGGTGCCGCAGAAACGCTAATCGCCGGTGGAGGGAAGGTCACTTCGCCCTGATGCACCACGGTCATGTTACGCAACACGACATCGTTGAAATCCAGATTGATGTTGCCGTCTTTCTCTTTGCACCACAGCTTGGCTAAGTTCACCAGGTTAGTCGCATACAGCTGAGACGACTGCGTTGGCAGACGACCCGGCAGGTCGGTGTAACCAATCACTTTCACACCGGAATCAGTTACAGCCAATTCACCCGGTACGGTGTATTCACAGTTACCACCAGTAGCAGCCGCTAAATCGACAATCACCGAGCCCGGTTTCATCGAATCGACCATCTCTTTGGTGATGAGCTTCGGTGCTGGCTTGCCTGGGATCAACGCGGTAGTGATGATGATATCCACGTCTTTGGCTTGTTCAGCAAACAGCGCCATTTCCGCTTTGATGAACTCATCGGACATGACTTTGGCGTAACCGTCAGAGGATGAACCGTCTTCACCACCGAAGTCGAGTTTCAGGAACTCGCCACCCATGGATTCGATTTGTTCCGCTACTTCCAGACGGGTATCAAAGGCACGCACGATGGCGCCCAGTGAACGAGCAGAACCAATCGCCGCCAGACCGGCTACACCGGCGCCAATCACCAGCACTTTCGCTGGCGGTACTTTACCAGCAGCGGTAATTTGACCAGTAAAGAAGCGACCAAACGAGTGGGCAGCTTCAATCACCGCACGGTAACCACCGATGTTGGCCATGGAAGAGAGTGCGTCCAATGACTGCGCACGCGAAATGCGCGGCACCATGTCCATCGCCAGCACATTGATTTTTTTAGTCGACAGTTTGGCCACCAGCTCAGGGTTTTGTGCTGGCCACAAGAAACTGACTAAGGTGGCGCCTTCCTTGATCAGACCGATTTCAGCATCGGACGGGGCATTCACTTTGTAAATAATGTCGGCCTGCCAAATATCGGCAGACGTTGCGACGCTGGCGCCGGCGGCCACGTACGCGGCATCATCAAAGCTGGCCAGTGCACCCGCGCCAGATTCGACAACCACGTCGAAGCCGAGTTTTTTTAGTTGCTCAACGGTGTTCGGAGTCGCAGCGACCCGCGTCTCACCGGCAAGGCTTTCTCTCGGTATTCCAATCTGCATGATTTTTCCCTGATAGTGAAAAATGACGCTGCATTACTGCCCACAGCGACCGGTTCAAAATTCGCAGGCAATAGTGTAGACGGTTCAACACAAAAACGTACCTGCATCTTAAGCTCTATTTTCGGAAATTGCGGACTCAGTCTACCGGCCAATTTCTGAGAACTTACGCACAATCCCGAAAATAAATGGGGGTGATACTCTACCTGCTCTGCTCATGAAAAAAAACGCACAAAACAGGTTTAGAGTGAATTAATTGGCATGATTAACGCGTTTTTCTCGCGTAATCGCAACATATGATTACTGATATCGGTTATGCCGATAGATTAATCGTCGATATCAATTGAGTTATGCCGACTGGCCAGCCAGCCAGATGCCTTTTTGCGGAACGATTCCCTGTAAATCAAAAGGAATAGAGACTAATCGCGCACCATCATTGCGTTGCACGGCAAAATGCAGGTGTGGCCCGGTACTGTATCCGGTATTACCTGATAACGCCAACAACTGGCCGGCCTTAACATGCTGACCGGGGCGGACAACACCGCTCTGCGCTTTTAAATGGGCATACAGCGTCATCGTGCCATCAGAGTGCAACAACCGGATGTAGTTCGTTCTGGCTCTGTCTGCCGGATTAGCGCTATGTCCGTCATAGCTGTCCCGCATATCGAGCACCGTACCGGATTTTGCCGCTAAAATAGGTGTCCCTACTGGCATTGCAATATCCATGGCATAACGATTGCCGGGTAAGTTGTGGCTATAGCCGCCATTAAAGGCTTGGGATATCTGGAAACTACCGCGAAACGGTGCGCGCAACAGTGAATGATCGGCCTGAATATCTGACGGTGTACCCACCGAGAAATGAAATCCGAACTCCAATTCACCCTGCCCCATATAATGCACCTGATCGACAAACATCTCGGTTCTCGCTGCAACGACAATTGGCTGAGATAAATTGCGGTGCGCGATGATGTTGTCCTGACGGTTCATTTTTAATGTCACGGTGACCGGGCCATACAGACTGTTATGTAGATAAAGGTTACCGTTTTTGGTGTACCGCAACTGCACGGCATCCTGATCCGGCTCCCAGATCTCAATTTCAACCGGATTAAACGGCTGTGCGCGAGCATATTGATCGGTATAGCTGACCACACCATTGGCATCGACATATTTATATACCGACCCAGCATGCACTGATACGGCGCAGAACAGCGACACCATCGTGATCAAATCACGCATTAGCCATTTATCTCTAATCATCAATGCCATATTTGTGCATCACAAGTGCGTCTTCACTGACATTTCCGTTTTGATAATAGTTTTTCCGTACACCGACCTGATGAAAACCTTTTTTCTCATACAGCGTTTGCGCTGCAACATTCGATGCGCGGACTTCCAGCCACCACTGGATACAACCGCGCTCGGCGGTTTGTTGCAGATAATGCTCTAATAATAGCTGACCGAAGCCATGTCGCTGCCAGCGCGGATCAATACAAATATTCATCAGCGTACTTTCATCCAGCAACATATCGGCAATGTAAAAACCAATCACTTGCTGCTGATGTCTGATGGCGCCATTGACGTAGCGCTGACCAAAATTGGACGACAATAAATGATGGCTCCACGGGTATGTATGGGCCCGGCATTCAATGTCATATAACGACTGGATGTCGCTTTTCCCCGGAACAAAAATTTCAATATTCATACTGACAGATCTGATGCCATAGTTGTTGCTTCGCAGAAGCAGCTGAGGTGAATGAAAGCTGATAATGGTGAGAAAAATGCGCCGGAATAATGTTGTCACCACTCCATAAAACCCAATCATGTGCGGCTAATTTCGCCGGTAAATCGTCTGCTTGCGCTAGATGCTGATAAGTAGCGACCGGTAATACCAAACAAAGATCTGAAATCCATTCCGGTAACGCTCCCACCACCCAGCAAACAGGTTGTGCTTGACTCGACATTGGCTGCGGAGCATAAGGTAATTGTTCCGGATGACGTAATTGCCAGTCGGTTATATGTAAATGATGCAGAATTGGTTTTGGCACAGCAGACCTCGTGTAAAGACAGACGCATAAATACCAGAGTCATCCCACAAAAGACAGTCGCCAGTATCACATCTATTATCACAGCCATCATTCATTCGTAGAAATCATTTCAATGACAATAGATAAACCGAATTCAGGCGGATCAATGATATAAAACAAGCCTGAAAAATAATTGTTCCGGCAAACTACAGTTAATTTAGGCCGCGCAGCAGTGAAGATAACGGCGGAGAATGGCGCCATGCAAAGTAATAAACACCTTCAGGATCGTATCGGTCGGTTGATTGATGCCCTATCTCAGGGTCTGTTTGAACGTAAAGACGTCATCCGGCTGTGCCTGTTGGCCGCTTTGTCAGGGGAAAGTGTCTTCATGCTTGGCCCACCCGGGATTGCCAAGAGCCTGATTGCCCGCCGCTTGATCCATGCCTTCAATGATAGCCGGGCTTTTGAATATCTGATGACCCGCTTTTCCACGCCGGAAGAAGTGTTTGGCCCATTGTCGATCCAGGCTTTAAAAGATGATGGCCGCTATATGCGCCTGACTGAAGGCTATCTACCCGATGCCGAAGTCGTCTTTCTCGATGAGATCTGGAAAGCCGGCCCTGCGATCCTGAATACCCTGCTGACCGTCATCAACGAACACCGTTTCCGCAATGGTGAGCGGGAAGTTTCCGTTCCAATGCGCTTACTGGTTACGGCGTCGAATGAACTGCCGCAGAAAGACAGTGGTCTGGAAGCCTTATATGACCGTATGCTGATGCGTATCTGGATGGATCGCATTCAGGACAAACAAAATTTCCGCGCCATGCTGATCAACCGGCAAGATCCACAACATGACCCGGTGGCCGCCGATCTTAAAATTCATGACGACGAATATAGTGAGTGGCAACGCGCATTGACGCAGGTTGCGCTGCCCGACACGATCTTTGAGCAGTTGTATGCCCTGCGCGATCATATTTTCCAACTCAGCCAGCAAAACAGCGAGCAGCTCGACTCGATGTATGTCTCAGATCGCCGTTGGAAAAAAGCCTTGCGTCTGCTGCAAGCCAGCGCCTTTTTTAATGGTCGGCAAAGAATAAACAGTCTGGATCTGCTGCTGTTGAAAGACTGCCTGTGGCATGACCTTTATGCCAGACAGCAGATCGAAACCTTACTGCATGATTTTGCCTGTAAACAGGCGTTCGGACAGGAAGCATTACATTTTTCGCTGAAACGTTTACAAACAGAATTACAGCAGTATCAACGGGAACAAACCAAGATCTTGGGTTGTCGCCTGTCTCCGGCACAAAAACTGATCCGCCCACGTAGTAAAGGCTGGCATCTCGATTTTAAAACCGCCGGATTAAGCCCGGTGGCAGAAAATTACCGACTGATATTTTTACAAACAGCCTATCTTGATCCTAAGAACCCGGAGCGTGAAATTAAATACGCGACTTTACGCCGCAAAGAATTGATGCTTTGGCTGCATAAACAAGAACCGGTGCCTGTCCGTTTACAGGAAGATCAGAGCATGGTTTCGCTACGCTTCGATACCGATATCCAAGGCACTGACGGACAAGCCATTCTGATTGCCCGGGATAGTGCCAACCGACCGATTGCACTAACAATTTCCGGTAAACACGGCTTGCCAGAATGGCAGCAAAAGACTTGGCAGGAACAGCTGGATGGCATGCAAAATGATTGGCGCAAGCTGCGGGATGAAGTGAAAAAACAATATCTGCTATTCACCGCAGAATGCCCGCATCTATTTCTGGCACAGGAATCACTGACCGCGATTGAAGAAAGTTTCCTGCGACTGGACAGTGAAGTAAAAAATCTGCAGCAGCAGCTGGACGCTAATTTGCATAGCCTTGAATCCTTGGTTCAGTTAGCCGGACACTAGCCCATGGTCGATTTACAAACGCTCTCGTTATTATTGTCGATCAATGAAACCCAAATGGTGCAAGATCTGGTGTCGACTGTCATGTCGTCACCACAAGTCTCGCAGTTTATGAATGAGCATCCTTTGTTTTTCAAAAACATACAGGATCATGTCCAGCAATGGGGTCAGACACTACCGGCTCAGATGAAAAATATTCCCGTGCCGGATGATTTGCAGCAGGAGTATATCCTTTATCTGGAAACGCTCGGTCTCAGTGCAGAACAGTTCACCCAACATAGCGTGCGGTTGTTGTTTCAATTACAACAAAGTGACTTCCACACCGATGCACAAAATTTATTACTGAGCCTCGCCCACGCCAATCCGGCAAACCGCAAACAACTTTTTGTGCAGAAATGGCGGGAACATCTTTCATCCCGCGTATTGTCGTTAGAAATCGCCTTTGCCGAACAAGAACGCGAACGCATGCTGCAAGAGCTGGCGTTGCGCATGCAAGTCGCGGGGGAATTAGATGAAACGCTGGCACCTCAGCACCCCGGTAAGCTGTGGGATCTCACGGCAACGCATTTGTTACAAGGCAATAGTACTTTGTTCCGGCACTATGCCAGCTTCCTCGCCAGTAACCCGGAATTAAAAAAGATTGCCGATGACTTAGGTCGCGCCGCTACGCAGGATAGCCATGCGGAAGAGTACATTGAGCAGGTCGAAGTGCAGGAGTGGCAAGATGTACCGCAGGACAGCGTCCCCGACGATCTAGTGGGAATTCATCAAAGCAATGAGATAAATCGCCTGCTAAGTTCAGAAACTGTTTTGCTGACCGAACCCGAGTTAGAAACCATCTTCTATAAGCAACTGGCAGAACGACGACTGCTGAATTATCAATTTATGGGACAAAATCGTAGTCCGGAAACCGTATTGAGTGAACGGCGAACCTTTGGCGAAACACAAGATACCAAGGGGCCATTCATAGTCTGTATTGATACTTCCGGCTCGATGAGCGGTTATCCGGAAGATTGTGCGAAAGGATTTTGTTTTGCGCTATTGCAGATCGCGCTTTCCGAAAATCGCGCTTGTGTGATCATGTTGTTTTCCACCGATGTCGTCACTTATGAGCTGACAGGCCCAGAGGGACTACAAGAAGCCTTAAACTTCCTCGGTTGCTCGTTCAAAGGCGGCACCGATCTCGAACCCTGCATGCATCAAGTGATGAATTACATGCAACAAGAGCGATTCAGCAACGCCGATGCCGTGGTGTTATCCGATTTTATTGCCCAGCGTTTAAGTATCGATACAGAACAGCAAGCACTACAGATCAAACGCAACGGCAATCGCTTTAATGCGGTGAGCTTATCGCGCCATGGTAAACCATCACTGATGAAGATTTTCGATCACGTCTGGAGATTTGATACCAGCCTGTCTGGCCGGATGTTACGGAAGGTGCGTTAACGCTAACGAAATTAATTTACCGGAAACCAGAAACGAAAAAACCAGCTTTCGCTGGTTTAATTTGGCAGGGGCGGAGGGATTCGAACCCCCAACCATCGGTTTTGGAGACCGCTGTTCTACCAATTGGAACTACGCCCCTGCAATTTACGCTGGCGATTATACAAACTGACCCTAAAAGGTAAAGCGATTTTTCTGTCGGTTGATTCTTTTGCTGCTTTTTTAGCTAATTGCTTATGATTTCAGCAAAAAAATCGATCTTCCGGTGTTTTTTAAACACAGATCTTTGTGTCTGCTCGCTTAACACGCTCCCCCCCATCAACTATAATCAGCGCGCACTGACAGAATGGACGCCTCATCATGCACCAAGACATTGCTCTGACTTTTTGCGCTCTGCCGCAACAGCCTGCCGGCAATGGCGTTGCCATTCTTCCGATCTCATGCCAAAAGCCCCTGCAAATGGGGCTTTTTTCTGTGCCTTTACACCCAGAGCGACGCTTAAATGCAAGCTCCAATCCTGTCTGAGGACACTACAGCCATGGCCAACCCCCTGTATAAAAAACACATCCTGTCGATTGCAGATCTAACGCGCAGCGATCTGGAACTGGTCGTAAAAACGGCCAGCAGCCTGAAACAGATACCGCGTCATGATCTGTTACAGCACAAAGTGATCGCGAGCTGCTTCTTTGAAGCCTCAACCCGTACCCGTCTTTCTTTTGAAACTGCGGTACATCGTCTTGGCGGTTCCGTGATTGGTTTTGCTGATGCGGGTAATACCTCGCTGGCGAAGAAAGGAGAAACGCTGGCCGACTCAGTGCGAGTGATCACCTCTTACACCGATGCGTTTGTGATCCGTCATCCACAGGAAGGTGCCGCACGGTTATCTGCCGAGTTTTCTTCTATCCCAGTGATCAATGCTGGTGATGGTTCCAACCAACATCCAACACAGACACTGCTGGATCTGTTCAGTATCTATGAAACGCAAGGCACGCTCGATGGTCTGAAACTGGCCTTTGTCGGTGATCTGAAATATGGCCGTACCGTGCATTCACTGGCACAGGCGTTAAGTTTGTTTGGTGCACGTTTTTATTTTATCGCGCCTGAAGCGCTCTCTATGCCTGACTACATCTGTGAAGAGTTAACAGAAAAAGGCATCAAGTTCAGCTGCCATGAGTCGATTGAGGAAGTCATGCCAGAGCTGGATATTCTGTATATGACTCGCGTGCAGAAAGAGCGCTTTGAAGAATCGGAATATCGTCACATTGCGGCTAAATTCGTCCTGACCGCGGATGAGCTGAAAACGGCAAAACCGAATATGAAGATCCTGCATCCACTGCCGCGTGTGGACGAGATCCACACCGATGTGGATGAAACACCACATGCGTATTATTTTCAGCAAGCGGGAAATGGCGTGTATGCACGTCAGGCACTGCTGGCATTAGTGTTGAACGAAGAAGTTTAAGGAGCCGATCATGCCAGAGAAAAAACAGCTGCAAGTCGAGGCGATCTGCAACGGCTCAGTCATAGACCATATTCCTGCCGGCCAGGGCATCAAAATCCTGAAACTGTTCCATCTGCTGGATACGCGTCAGCGCATCACCGTGGGTCTGAACCTGCCGTCTGCGGCATTGGGTGCGAAAGATTTAATCAAGGTGGAAAACACACAACTCACCGCTGATCAGGCAAATCAGCTGGCCCTGTTTGCCCCGCAAGCCACGGTGAATATCATTACTGATTTCAAAGTAGTTACCAAACATCAACTGCAATTACCTGAGGTGGTGGTCGGCGTATTTGCTTGCCCTAACTCAAATTGCATCAGCCACCGGGAACCGGTACGCAGTCGTTTTAGCGTACGCTCGGCACAAGGTGAAGTGCGTCTGAAGTGCCATTTCTGTGAAAAATCGTTTACCCAAGAGATCGTCAGCGACGCCTTCTGATTTGCGATTTGTATACCTCATTTGCTACGCCTGTTTTCCGCAGGCGTAGCCTTCCCCATTGCAACCGGTTACATAAAACGTCTTTTTCAGACTGGTATTGATTGGCACAACCTGTTACTTTTTTGTTACTGCTGTATTTCCTTCCATTATCAGAAAAAGGTTCTGTAATGCCGCCGTTTGTCCTGATTATTCTGCTGGCTGGTTTTCCAGCACTGGCCACCGATATGTATCTGCCAGCGTTGCCCATACTGCAAAATTTGTGGCAGTTGTCACTGGCGGAAGCAAACTTCTCATTAGTGATATTTTTTATTACCTTTAG
>CALMKU010000030.1 GCA_937866945.1 uncultured Tolumonas sp. | reverse complement strand
CATATTTGAGCATTTGCAGGTGAAGTTCTGAGGTGTATTGGTTGCGAGGCGCATCGGCCAAGGCTTGTTTGATGCGGAGGTAGATTTCTTGTTCTGTCATTTTTGCCAACAAGCATCAGGAATTTGATTAGTTAGCTAAATTAGCTAACTAAGATTGCGAGCACAAGGGAAAGTGTCGTTTGATGATGGTTTGTGAGAATAAACGATGATTTAAAACACGCTATCGTGTTAGATAAAAAATTGAAAAATCTATTCGGTATGGTTTCTACAATAAAAAGCGGAAGGTTTGCATCATGTGCTTCATCTTTTAAACGCAGTCATACCGAGGTAAAGCACATGAGCAATAAAAACCAAGCAACTAAAACGCCAATGACTAAAAGCGACGCAGCACGCATTCAATCTGTGACAGCAAAATCGAACGATGGTTCTGTACCTAAAGGGCATTTCACGGGCCGTGCACAGAGCGCTGCTAATAAAAACGGAAAATAACCAGAACGGAGGGGGCAGAAAATCTGCCCTTTTGAGCATGAAAGATAAGTATCTATTTCCCTAGTGTAGCGACCATTCTGGGTCACAGGGTTGAAATTCTGGCGACAACTGGCCTGTAAACATCCGCGCCAGGCAGAGTCGCCACCGATCAAATAAGACTCAAGAAAGGCGTGTTCTTTCTGGCAGTCAGGCCGCAAAGTGCTATAGTAAATGGTATGACGCAGCCGCCTGAGCTGGGAGAATACATGCGTAACTTCGCCGATAACCCTGCACTGCTTGACGAGCAGATAACGGCGGTCATGCATGCGTTTGCCGCTGAGAGCGATATTCCTGTGCATAAAATCATGCCGCTGTTAGCTGAGATATCAGCTTATCTGCGACAGCAAACGGCCAACAGTTACCGGCTTTTTTTTGAACAAGCGAAAACCCCCATTCTGCTGATTGACCCTGCCAGTAAACGTATTGAAAACGCCAATCAGGCTGCCGAGAAATTTTATGGTTACTCGCGCGACCAGTTATTACAACTGTGCATTCATGACATCAATTGCCTGACTCCAGAACAGATCAGCGAAGAGATGGCCAATGCACTGGCAGAACGGCGCTCCTTTTTCTTGTTTCCACACCGGCTGGCATCCGGCGAAATCCGGCAGGTTGAAGTCCATTCCGGCCCGATTATGGTCGATGGTCATTATTATCTATACTCCACCATTTATGACATCACTGAACGCCTGCACGCCGAAGAACTCTTACGGATAAAACGCCAGCGGCTGGAAAACATCATCACCGGTACCCGCGCAGGCACCTGGGAGTGGAATATCCCCGCTGGGACTGCCGTACTGAACTCACGCTGGGCAGAGATGATTGGCTATACCCTGGGGGAGATCGCACCGATCGATATGAACATCTGGCGGCGTTTTGTACATCCGGATGATGCACAACGGGCCGAGCTGTTACTTGCCCATCATTTTGCCGGGATCAGCGATTATTACGAATGCGAACTGCGCATGCAGCACAAAAACGGGCATTGGATTTGGGTATTAAGCCGCGGGCAGGTGCTGGAATGGGATCAGGCACAGCAGCCCGTTCTGATGGCGGGCACGCATCAGGATATCACCGCCAGCAAACTGACCGAATTGCAGCTGCGGGAAAGTGAGGCGCGCTACCGGGCGCTGCACGACAGTTTACCGGTCGGGTGTATTTTACAGGATATGAATCACCGCATCATCGCGGTCAATGATGAAGCCTGCACTATTTTTAAAGTCGATAAAAATCAGTTGCTGGATAAAAATCCACTCTACCTGCCTTGGCAACGGATCCACGAAAACGGTGAGCCTTTAAGATTGGAAGAGCACCCCAGTATTCAGTGTTTACGTACCGGTCTGCCGATCCGTAATTTTATTATGGGAATTCAATTCAGCGACCATATCACCTGGCTGAGTGTGAACAGTCAGCCACTCTATCAGCAGGATGCCGCACTGCCGTATGCCGTGATCAGTAGTTTCAGTGATATCACCGGTCAAAAGCAAAACGAGGAAAAATTGTCGCTGGCAGCCAGTGTATTTACCGAAGCCAAAGAGTCGATCTTGATCACCGATGCCAGTGGTCAAATCGTGCAGGTAAATAAAGCGTTTACCGATATCGCCGGTTATAACGCCGAAGAAGTATTAGGCAAGAATCCGAAAATTCTGCAATCCGGATATCATGATAAAGCCTTCTATCAGGCTTTCTGGACACAATTGCTGACGCATGGCCACTGGAGCGGCGAGATCTGGAACCGGCGCAAAAATGGCGAGATTTACGCAGAATTAGAAACCATCAGTGCCGTTAAAAATGACAAAAACGAAACACACCATTATGTCTCGCTGGCTTCAGATATTTCCCATCAAAAACAGCTGGAACAGCAGGCGTATTATGATCTGCTGACCGGGTTACCCAACCGCAAGCGATTAACGGATGAGCTCACACTGGCTATTCAGCACTGCCAGCAAACAGATAATGTCCTCGCCGTGGCGTATATTGACCTTGATGGTTTTAAGCAAATCAATGATACCTACGGGCATGCGGTCGGTGATCAACTGTTGATCGTTGTGGCTGCACAAATGAAAAAGACCCTGCGGGAAACCGACACGGTGGGTCGTATCGGTGGCGATGAATTTGTCGCCCTGCTGAATGTCGGTAAAGAACTCAATCATTCACTGCACTTAGTAAAGCGACTATTACACACCATTGCGCAAACCATCATGATTGATGATCTGTCATTAAAGATCAGCGCCAGCATTGGCCTCTGTTTTTATCCACAAGCCGGCGAAATCCATGCAGAACAGCTGTTAACTCTGGCCGATCAGGCGATGTATCAGGCCAAACAGGCGGGTAAAAATCGTTATCATATTTATGAATCCGCTGTTGAGGAGGCATTTCAACAACACTCAGATATCTGACCTATCGGTCAACTTTTGCGCCATTTCGGACCATTTGCCCTTTCCTCTGCACCATGATTGTTTTTTAACCAATCATAACAGCCAGCTGGATACCTCTTTTTTGCATTTAATCCGCTGAAAAAACGTAGTTTTATAAATTGGCATGCCGTCTGCAAAGAAAACCTAACCAAATAGTCAAAAAAATGCAGAGGCGTGGACGCCATGAAACATTCCCTTCAACTGCTGACAACGGAATCGTCGCCTGTTCAATCAGAGCCGGCATTGGCGCGCCCTGTCATTGTGGCCCGCAATGCCAATCTGATTTATCCCGCTGCGGATAAACCGGTGCATGCATTACATGACATCGACCTGACCATCCGTCAGGGCGAATTTGTCTCACTGATTGGCCCCTCCGGTTGTGGTAAAACCACCTTGCTACGAGCGATTGCCGATCTGGAATCAATTACCTCGGGTGAGTTGCTGGTCAACGACATGACGCCATCGGAAGCACGGTTGTCGGGGGCATACGGCTATGTATTTCAGGCTCCGGCACTGTTTCCATGGCGCACGGTGCTACAAAACGTCGTGTTGCCATTACAGATCCAGGGCAAGATGGCGGCTGAGGCCGAAGAGATCGGGCGTGAACAGTTAGCGCGTGTCGGTTTAGGCGGCTTTGAAGGGAAATATCCGTGGCAGTTATCCGGCGGCATGCAGCAACGAGTATCCATTGCCCGCGCACTGGGCTTTAAGCCAAAAATTCTGATGATGGATGAACCCTTCGGCGCACTGGATGAAATCACCCGCGACAGCCTCAACCAGCAGTTGCAAGATCTCTGGTGTGAAGAGCAACGCACAGTGGTGTTTGTCACCCATTCCATTTCCGAAGCCGTTTACCTTTCCACCAAAATCGTGGTGATGTCACCACGTCCCGGTCGCATCGTTAAAATTATCGATTCACCACTGCCGCGTGAACGCACCTTAGGGCTGCGCGATACCCCCGAATTTATGCAACTGGCCCATGAAGTCAGAGAGGCATTGGCGGAGGGGCACCATGAGCATTAACACCTTCCGCCAACATGTCATCCCGGTATCGGTGGTGATGCTGTGTGGCTTACTGTTTTGGTATTGCTTAACGGTCGGGCTCAATGCATCTGGCGCCATCGCCCGCGTGCTACCGAAAGATGGCAGTTGGAGCTACAGCGACCTGATTCATGCCACGCTCTCGATGAGTCGCCCGATCTTACCGGCCCCCCACCAGATCATTCAGGATATTTGGATCAGCCTGACCAAATGGTCGATCTCCTCACCGCGCAACTTATTGTTGCACACATGGGTCACCGCCAGTGCCGCACTGACCGGCTTTGGCATGGGTGTCGTTCTGGGGCTGCTGTTAGCGGTGTGTATTGTGCACTCCAAAACGCTGGATAAAGCACTGCTGCCATGGATTGTCGCCTCACAAACCGTGCCGGTGCTCGCCATCGCGCCGATTGTGTTGATTATCTTAGGCAGTCTGGGCATTACAGGCTTACTGCCAAAAGCGGTGATTGCCATGTATCTGTGCTTTTTCCCCGTCACCGTAGCGATGGTGCAAGGTTTACGTTCGCCACAACGCTTAGAGATGGAGCTGCTGCACACCTATGCCACTGGCAAGGTGGATACCTTCTGGTTGTTACGCTTGCCGGCATCGCTGCCCTTTCTGTTTCCAGCATTCCGGGTGGCCATTGCCAGCGGTCTGGTCGGCACCATGGTGGCGGAATTACCGACGGGTGCGCAGGCCGGTTTAGGCGCGCGCCTACTGACGGGGTCATATTACGGCAACACGGTGCAGATCTGGTCCGCCTTGGTGATGGCTTCACTGCTGGGGTTACTGCTCACGGCCATGGTCAGTCTGATTGAACGTCTCGTGATGCGCACTAGGAGACCCGCATGAAAACAACCGCTTCCGGCTCAATAAGCCTGACACTTGCGTTGCTGTTGACGCTGATCTCGTTTACGCAGCCATTCCAATATATTGAAACCGGCTTGATCTACACGCTGCATGGCCCCTCGATGCTGATTGGTGTCACGCTAATTGCGGCTGTCTTGTCTGCGATTTGGGCGCCGATAGGGCTTGGGTTTACTGCACTGTTCACGCTGCTGGTTGCATTGGCCGCCGGTCAGCTGGTGCATCTCGACGCCTTAACGCAACCGGCATCCGGTTACTGGTTACAAGTGTGCGCGCTCGCCCTGCTGGCACAATTGACGGTAAAACGACTAACAGAATGTAATCACCCCAACCTGCCTAGCGGTGCCGTAGCCGCTCTGTTTGGTGCTTGGTTGCTCTATTTCTGGCAACTGCTGATTACCGTCTTTGCAGTGCCACAGGTTTTATTACCCACCCCATTCGCGATTGTGCAGGCCATCGTCGATAACGCCGGGTTACTGGCCGGTGACTTTGTGCAAACCGTCTTAAAGTCGGTGGTGATCGGTTATCTGCTGGGCAGTGGTTTGGGCGTGCTAACTGGCATTCTGATTGAACGCTTTCCCTTCCTGCAACGCGGTTTATTACCGCTGGCGAATCTGACCAGCACGATTCCATTGGTTGGCATTGCACCGATTGCGGTGATGTGGTTTGGCTTTGACTGGCCGTCAAAAGCCGCGGTGATTGTACTGGTAACCTTCTTTCCCGCCCTCGTCAGCACATTGGCTGGCTTGCAGTCGACCGGCAAACTCGAAAGCGAATTAATGCATTCCTACGCCGCCAGCCCGCGCTTTACCTTGCTGACATTACGTCTGCCGGCGGCCATGCCATTTATCTTTAACGCCTTGAAAGTGAATTCCACGCTGGCGCTAATCAGTGCCATTGTCGCGGAGTTTTTCGGCTCACCGACCGCCGGTTTAGGGTTTCGGATTTCAGCGGAAGCTGCCCGTATGCACATGCCAATTGTGTGGGCTGCGATCGTAGTGGCTTCCGTTGTCGGTTCTGGTCTGTATGCCCTTGTGGCCAGATTGGAACGTCGCGTTACGTTCTGGCACCCCTCCGTGCGGAGTGGTTCGTGAACGGATAGAACTAACCGCAGCGAGTTTCATAGGGACTTGATGTGTTTCGAAACAAAAACAGAGGATCAACCGATGACCAATAAAACTGCTTTTCGTAAACATATTCTCGCCGCCGCAACCACCATGGCGATGGCCTTTACCGTGACCGGTGCACAAGCTGCCGAAACGGTAACGCTACAGCTGAAGTGGGTGCCACAGGCCCAGTTTGCCGGTTATTACGTGGCGCAGGAAAAAGGCTTTTATAAAGACGCCGGCCTGGATGTCACCATTAAACCGGGCGGCACCGATATTTCGCCGGTACAGGTGATTGCCGGTAAATCGGCGGATGTGATCGTCAACTGGATGCCCGATGCCCTTGCTGCGCGCGAAGCCGGTGTACCACTGGTTAACATCAGTCAAATTTATGATCGTTCCGGCATGATGCTGACCTGCAAAAAAGCCAGCGGCATCAGCACGCCAGCTGACCTGAAAGGCAAAACACTGGGCGTCTGGTTTGGTGGTAATGAATACCCGTTCTTCAACTGGATGAACAAACTCGGCTACAAACCGGATGTGGATATTAAAGTGCTGAAACAGGGCTTTAACGTTGATCCGCTGCTGCAAGGTCAGGCCGATTGTATTTCCACCATGAATTACAACGAATACTGGCAGTTGATTGATGCCGGCATGAAAGCTGATGAGCTCATTACCTTTGCTTATGAAGATCAAAAAGCTTCAACGCTGGAAGACGGCCTGTATGTGTTGGAATCAGATCTGAAAGACAAAGCGTTTGTGTCGAAGATGGCGAAGTTTGTCAAAGCCACGCTGAAAGGTTGGGATTATGCGGTCGCCAACCCGAAAGAGGCGGCTGAGATCGTTGTGGAACAAGATGCCTCTGGTGCCGCCACCGTTGAGGTGCAACAACGCCAGATGGAAAACGTCGCTAAGCTGATCACCAGTGCCAATACCCCCAAAATGGGCTATCTCGATCCGGCCGCTTATAAACGCACCATCAGCGTGTTGTTAAGCGGTGGCAGCTCACCGGTGATCAAGAAAGACCCGGGTGACAAAGCCATGACTCACGTGGTTTGGGACGCCGCCGCAAAACTGTAAGTTTCCACCTGCGATCTCCTGCGCCTCACCATTTAGGCCGGGAGATCGCACTTCCTACTGCAAAATCGTTCTCGTTTGTCATGCCATAATGATAAAGTGCCCGCACATTCAGCCGTGCGATTTTCGCTTTTTTCCGTTACTGATGTACCCCTATGACAATCAATAACCTAGCTGCTGATAACGAATCGACCCCAACCAGCCCTTATTCGTTGCTGGATGAACTCTCTGCTCAGGATGAAGACGCCAAAGGCCGTATTCGCCTCAATAATGAAGCATTGATCCTGGCTGCTGCCGAACGCACGTTTTC
>CALMKU010000029.1 GCA_937866945.1 uncultured Tolumonas sp. | reverse complement strand
AGTACCGACTCTGTTCAAATTTCAGATAAGAGACGTTTGAGTTCTTTCCCGATCATATTTTTTGCCCTTTTATTCTATTCTTTTTTTGCTCTGAATTATCATCCGGTAAAAACAATAGCACCGCAAGAAACTAAGGTTAACATTGCAAAAATTGAAGAGATATTTACAACAGAGCAATCAAAATATACCGAAAGCGTAATAGGCAAGAAGCAAGAACCACTTAATTTTATATTTATTGCTAAAGATGACCGCAGTTTAATTTCAATATTGCAACAAGCAGGTTGGTCATTAACAGATAATGCTGATATCCCCTCTTTTATTCAGGCTATTAAAGCATTGATATATCGAATGCCTCATCCGACAGGCCCTATATCACCTTCTTTTTGGAGTGCACAGATTCAAGATATCGCCTTCAGAAAAATTGAAGATGTAAACTGGTTAAAAAACGGGCGTCACATCCGAATATGGCAAACGAAATACACCACCTTAGATGGAAATAACATATATCTTGGCATGACGAATTCAGATAACGGTTTCAAATGGGGTGTTATTCCAGCCATAAACCCGGATCTGGATACCGAACGTGAACGGCTCTATTCCGATTTTTGATTACCCTCGACTCTCAGCCTGAATACTATACTTAAAATAAGCCGGTCAGTTGAGGGCATCACTCATGTCCAGAAATAAGGTCCAGTTTCAAAAAAGTATGAGTATTCATTCATTTATTGAAAAGTTTGGCTCAGAACAACAATGCAGAGAACACCTCTTTGCATTGCGATGGCCTAACGGATTCCATTGTCCTTATTGCGGTCATGACCAATATTGCCAGTTAAAATCCAGAGCACTTTATCAATGTAACCAATGTCATCATCAAAGCTCGTTGGTTGCAGGAACGCTTTTTGAAGGAACCAAATTACCGCTTCGCCTTTGGTTCCTTGCCATCTACCTCATCACTCAAGAAAAAAATGGGATCTCAGCGCTGGAGTTATCACGTCAGTTAGGCATTTCTTATAATGCTACCTGGCGCATGAAGCATAAAATCATGCAGGCGATGAAAACCCGCGATGACGAACATCAGTTATTTGGCTTCGTCCAGTTAGATGATGCCTACTGGGGTGGCGTCAAAAAGGGAAAACGAGGTCGTGGTGCAGGTAATAAAAGTCCTTTTGTTGCGGCAGTAGCCATGAATGAAGAAGGCCATCCCATGCGAATGAGATTCAGCATGGTAAAGGGCTTTAGTAACACAGAAATTAAGACATGGGCCGAACATCATATAGAGCCTAAATCATTAGTGATTTCAGACGGTTTAGCTTGTTTCAAGGCTGTAGAGACAGCGGATCAGCATCATTTAAAAATAGTCACCGGAGGCGGAGCACAAAGCGTTGAACTGCCTTATTTTATCTGGGTGAATACGATGCTGAGCAACGTGAAGAATGCAATGCATGGCACCTATCATGCGATCCGAAGGAAACACCTGCCCAGATATCTCGGAGAGTTTTGCTACAAATTTAATCGAAGATATGACTTGGAAGGCATGGTTACGCAATTATTGAACGATTGCATTGATACGCCAGCGATGCCTGCTCGGTTATTAAAACTGGCTGAGGTTCGATGGTAATCAAATTCCGATTTAGAACAAACTGGAAAAATAAAACACACATTACGACTACAACTGGTAAAGCCATTGCTAGGCTATAATTTTGCTGGCGATCCTTTTTTTAGTGACGGAAAACTCTACGTAGTTTCAGTGCAATAAAAGCAAAAAATGGAGCGTATCATTTATGAATAATAATAATTCCGATACATTTTCACTGGCCGGACGAGTTCGCAGTATTCAGCATGCCGTTAACGGCATTGCAGAAATGCTGAAAAGTGAACATAACGCATGGGTTCATCTTTTTGCGACTATTTGTACGATCTCGACGGCTTATCTGTTAGATGTAAATGCAACAGAGTGGTGTTTTCTTATTCTTGCCATCATGGCAGTATGGGTTTCTGAAGCATTAAACACCGCGTTTGAGTTTCTATGCGATGTAGCCTCGCCTGAGTTTCATCCGCTGGTCAAAAAATCCAAAGATGTGGCTGCGGGTGCGGTGCTACTTAGTGCCATGGGTGCCATTATTATTGCCTTAATTATTTTTGTTCCTCATATCACAGGAGATTAATAATTAAGCACCCGGACAGCATATTTTCAGGCAAGGAAAAGATTACCGCCGTCACGGGATCTCAACATTTTATTCCTGTTCTGCGTTTTCTGTATTTTTTTTGCGCGCTCGTTTAACCACCGCAGCCCCTTTTACCGCAGGTGCTAACGCCGCCGTAACTGCCTCACCATGTTTCACCAGATGAATAGCCAAATCTTCCGTCTGTTTCTCGGTTAATTCCAGCCCTGAAGATTCGATAATAGGCATTACCTTTTCCGCTGCGTCCAGCATCAGATCATAGGCTTTGGCTGCCAACTCATCAGTGGTGCGCATCTTTTCTTCCCCTTTTGAATTCAATACTACAAATTCAATTTTGATCATGATTTTTCTCCAGCATAAAGCCGATGGATTTTGGGTATAAAT
>CALMKU010000028.1 GCA_937866945.1 uncultured Tolumonas sp. | reverse complement strand
ACGTACTTAATGACGAGAAAATAATGACGAATGAACGATGGTTTTGCGGAAAGCGGAAAAAATAAAAGGGCGACATAAGTCACCCCTCTGAAAGTCTTGGTTGCCCAAGCCTGCGACGATATGGCATCGTCTTATCTCATCCTTGAAGGCCCTTCCAGATCCATCGGGACATCCTTTTAAGCATCCTGCGTAACAAATATTCCTTATTTGTTACTTTCTTCAATCCATGAAGACATCCTGATAACCACATCCTGTGGTGCATCCTTCTGCCATCCTGGCTTGCCACTCATCCTGAGCAACAATGACTTCATCCTGAAGTATCCTGTGTCATCCTGACTGCTACTCGTCCTGAGTAACAAGACCTCATCCTGAGGTATCCTTTGTCGTCCTGACTGCTACTCATCCTGAGTAACAATACCTCAATCCTGAGGTAAATCCGTTTTGTCATCCTGACAAAGCTTCTCAACCTTGAGAAACCGCAGCGCGTCCTGCAGGAGTAATACTAAGCATTTGTAGCTTTCCTACAAGTAGCCTAAATATGCTATTTTTCCAATAATTTATGCACATAATGATTAATTCATTATTTATCAATAGATTAACTAATATACATTCTTGTTGGCTGGCATGAAGAAGCGTCTTTGCTCACAGTAACTATGGCAAATATCCTACACGCCTGTAAGCCATCGATGAGAGTGAGATAAGAGGAATGTGGTGAAAAATAGCAGAAACCGCCGCCAGAGGAGAGAAAAATGGCGGCGGAACACAGATTAACGCACAGAACGTGCGCGCATCTCGAAAATCATCTTTTCAGCGGTGCAGGTAAATTGCAGCGTGGTATTCAGCACAACACCGCCGTCCACTGTTTGCAGTTCACTGCTGACTTGCACATCCGCACAAGCCTGTTTCGCCACATCGATGTAACGTGCCTGACGCGCCAATGCATCGGCTTCGTCATCACCTTCAACCGGGATCACCACCACATCATCACCTTCGTGAATGATGGTGCCCACTTCGGCCAGACAGCCACAGGCTTCACACACTTCTTCTTTATGTTCTACTGCCATGTTCAGCTCCTTAAATAAACCAATTTGGCCGCACTGTTGAGAATACAGCCCTCACAAAATGGTGTCAGTCTAGCAGCATCTGCGAAGGCAAATGCCGCCGTCAGATCAATTTGATGCAGAATTTATACTGGTATCTGCTAACGCCAGCATGAAGGCATACTCCTGCGCAATATCGAGGAAATAACGGTAACGCCCGGACTTTCCACCGTGACCGGCATCCATATCCATACTCAGCAACAGCAAATTGTCGTCTGTTTTATTCGCCCGCAGTTTGGCGACCCATTTGGCCGGTTCCCAATATTGCACCTGCGAATCGTGCAAACCACTGACCACCAACAAGTGCGGGTAGGCTTGCGCTTTTACTTGATCGTAGGGGCTGTAAGCTTTGATGTAGTCGTAAACCGCCGGTTCGCGCGGATCACCCCATTCATCATATTCACCGGTGGTTAACGGAATAGACTCATCCAGCATGGACGTCAATGTGTCGACGAACGGCACCACGGCGACCACACCCAGATAACGTTGCGGCGCCATATTCACCACCGCCCCCATTAACAAGCCGCCCGCGCTGCCGCCAGAGGCGAATACCCGCGCCGGATCGCCGTATCCTGCCGCCAGTATGCCCTCGGTCGCATCAATAAAATCGGTAAAAGTGTTCATCTTTTGCAACTGACGGCCTTGTTCATACCAATGCCGGCCCAGCTCTTCACCACCGCGAACATGGGCAATCGCAAAGATAAAGCCACGATCCAGCAGGCTTAAGCGTGAAGAGGCAAAATAAGGCTCTTCGCTCATGCCATATGCGCCGTAACCGTATACCAGCAATGGGTTTTGCCCCGGCTGATAATTATCTTTGCGATAAACCAGTGACACCGGAATTTGGGTGCCGTCACGAGCAGCAACCCACAGTCGCTGGCTTTGATAATGCTCTGGCTTGAAATCACCCAGCACCGGCTGGCGCTTCAGCATTTTGCGTTCGCCGCTGACAATATCCAGCGCGTAGTGCGTGGTCGGTGTGGTTAACGAGGCATAGCCATAACGGAACTCTGGATTATCCGGATCAGGATTGGTTCCCAGCCATAATACATACGCCGGATCATCGACCGCGATAGTGCGCACCTCCTGCCCTTGCAGATCGAGCTGGCGTAAGCGGGTTAAGCCGGCATCACGCTCTTCGACAAATAAGGCGTTACGGAACAGTACAAAATCTTGCAACAGAATATGTTCACGCACCGGTAACAGCGCCTGCCAATGTTGTTCGGCACCATCGTCCGCCAGATAGAGCGCGAAATTACGCCCTTCGCGATTGGAGCGAATATAAAACTGCTGCTGGAAATGATCGAGGCTGTATTCATGGCCGCGACGACGAGCCAAAAACAAAGTTGGTGAGCTGTGCGGTATTTTCAGCGGCAGCAGATGTACTTCGGTGCTCATGGTGCTGGACAGCGAGATCAGCAGATATTCTTCGGAACGGCTGTGGCTGATGTGCAGATAATAAGTGTTGTCGGCCTCTTCATATACCAACCGATCTTGTGCCGATTCGGCCCCTAATGTGTGGTAATAGACCTGATACGGCAGCAGCGTTTCACTGTCTAACCGCACATAGAAGAAACCGGCGCTATCGGCGCTCCACACCACATCACCGGAGGTGTTTTCTACCAAATCAGGCAGCCAGTCACCGGTTTGCAGATTCCGCACGCGGATCTGATATTGCCGCCGCGAGACATAATCTTCGCTACAAGCCATCCAGTGATTGCTGGGGCTGATTTCCAACGCCCCAAGGTTGTAAAAATCACTGTCACCGGCCCGCTGGTTACCATCCAACAACAATTCGGTCGGTGCGTCAGGGCGTGCCGCCAGACGTTCATACAGCGGATATTCCTGTTCCGGCAAATAACGGCTGCGATACCAATACCCTTTCAGGTAATACGGCACCGAGCTGTCATCCGGCAGCTGGCGATCGACCATTTCCTGATATAGCGTCTTTTGCAGTGCTTCGGTCGGCCGCAACATGGCCTCGGTATAACCATTTTCGGCCTGCAGATAATCCAGCACAGCCGGATCACTGCGCGTGTCATCACGCAACCAATAATAAGGGTCGATGCGTTCATCACCATGATAAGTCAGGGAATGCGGGTGAACGGCGGCAATCGGGGGCAAAATCGAGTTCATACTACGCCTCTTATCCTGTTGAAATGCAGTGACTATATGCAAAAGCATATCACAGCAAACTCCAATGGCATCCGACGCGCTTAACAGGATGATAACAAAGTAAGATTTTGCTAAAAGAAAAGCCGCACGCCAGCGTCAGATGTTTTATCCTTGTAGCCCTGTGTGAACTAAGCTGAATAAGACGCCGTCCTGTATTTTCTTATTCAGCGACCCGGGAGGTGGTGGCCATCTATGAAACGTATTTTGATTATCTTCGCGCATCCGGGCTATCACCGCTCACATGCCAACCGAGCCATGTTGAAAGGTCTGAAAGGGCTGGAAGACGTCAAAGTACATGATTTGTATCAACACTATCCCAACATGTTCATTGATGTGGCACGAGAACAACGCATGCTGCGCGATTACGATATTATTATTTTTCAGCATCCGTTTTACTGGTATTCCTGCCCCGCTATTTTAAAAGAGTGGATGGATCAAGTGCTGGAATATGGTTACGCCTTCGGCCCGGAAGGTAATGCGCTAAAACATAAATACCTGATGTCTGCCGTGACCACTGGTGGGAGTGCTGTTTCCTATTCAACCGATGGGCACAACCATCACCCGATCACGGACTATCTGTTACCGTTTCAACAAAGTGGTCTGATGTGCGGCATGCGCTGGCTGCCACCATTTGTGGTGTATGGCTATCACAGTGTTGCCGATCCGGAATATCTGAAAATGAAAGGTCAGCAATATCGTCGCCTGCTGACCGCGCTGCGCGATGAAGAACTCACGCCGCAGCAACTGCATAATGCCACTTATCTGACCGACCTGCTTAAGGAGCTGTGATGGAGCAAAGTCTGCTGTTTGATGCTGCCATCTTTCTGACTGCCGCGGTGGTTTCGGTACCGATTGCCCGTCGTTTAGGATTGGGGGCGGTGTTGGGCTATCTGCTGGCCGGCGTGATCATCGGCCCCTATCTGTTTAATTTTGTCGGTGCCAATGATGAAGTAATGCATGTTGCCGAATTCGGTGTAGTACTGATGCTGTTTCTGATCGGGCTGGAACTCAAACCGGCACTGTTATGGCAGTTGAAAGGCCCGATCATCGGCATTGGTGGTAGTCAGGTGTTATTTACTACCATCGCCTTCTCATTGATTGCCCTGGTATTTGATCTGCGTTGGCAACAGGCGATTGCCATTGGCATGATCCTGGCGCTCTCATCCACGGCGATTGTGCTGCAAAGCCTCACCGAGCGACGCATGCTGAAAAGCGAGGCTGGACAGACCAGTTTCTCGGTGCTGCTGTTTCAGGATATTGCCGTCATTCCCATGCTGGCGTTGTTGCCGTTTCTGGCACCGGGGTTAAAAACCGTCGCCGAAACCAGCTCGATGAGCGGCTGGCAAAGTGGCTCGCTGATCGCGCTGGTGATTGCCGGCATCATCCTCGGCGGACACTACCTGATGCGACCGGTGTTTCGTTTTATCGCCCAATCAGGCTTGCGCGAAATTTTCGTCGCAGCGGCGTTATTACTCGTCATTTTGACAGCACTAGCTACCGAATCCGTCGGTTTATCGCCGGCACTTGGCACTTTCCTCGCAGGCGTCGTTCTGGCAGAAAGTGAATATCGCCATGAGCTGGAAGCGAATATTGAACCATTCAAGGGGTTGTTACTCGGCCTGTTTTTTATCTCGGTCGGTGCTGGCATCAACTTCTCGTTGCTGGCCGAACACCCGTTCCTGATCGCCGGATTACTGTTGTTATTATTGACCGTTAAATTCCTGATCTTGCAAGGTGTCGGCGGTCTGGCGCATATGGCACACGGCCATCGCTGGTCATTTTCATTTGCCTTGGCGCAGGGTAGTGAATTTGCCTTTGTACTGTTCTCTTTTGCCCATCAACTGAAACTGTTTAACGCCGAACTTACTGCGTTACTGACATTAACCGTGGCACTTTCGATGGCCTTTACCCCTCTGTTGCTGATGCTGAACAGTCACCTGCAAACTCAGTGGCAACAGCAGGAAGAGCAACAGCGAGAAGCCGACCCAATTGACGAACAGGACAACCCGGTGATCATCGTCGGATTTGGTCGTTTCGGTCAGGTGATTGGCCGTTTGCTGCATGCGCACGGTATCGGTACGACGGTATTGGATAACGATGTCGCGCACATCGATATGTTGCGTAAATACGGCTACAAAGTGTTTTATGGTGATGCAGACCGTATCGATTTACTGCAAGCGGCTGGTGCCGGCAAAGCCAAACTGCTGATTGTAGCGGTGAGTAATCAGGCGAAATCTATCGCACTGTGTGAGCTAGCACACCGCCATTTCCCGCAATTAAAAATTCTGGTTCGTGCGGTCGATCGCGCGCACGCACATCAGTTGCTGCAATTGGGTGTCGAATTGATCTATCGTGAAACAGTAGGCTCTGCTGTCGATCTGGGTGTCGCAGCGCTACGTCAGCTGGGTATCCGCGGAAATCTGGCATGGCGTGCCGGACAAACGTTTAAAGAACACGATGAAAAACTATTACGCGAACAGACTGCATTCCTCGACGACGAAAAAATGTATATCACCAAGAGCGTGCAATACCGTCACCTGCTGGCGGAGATGCTGAAAGCGACCCAGGAAGATCGCCACAGCGAATTGATGCACGCCTGGGAACATATGGACGACGAAGATGCGGATGATGACCATGAGGGCACGCACTAAGCCCGGGAGGATTTATGAACCAAGACTATACCTATCAGCATATTTTAGTGGCACTGGATATTAACGACGACTTCCAGCCGATTCTGGGCAAAGCCATCGCACTAGCACGCCGCAATAACGCCAAACTGTCGGTGTTGCATGTGGATATTAATTTGCGCGATCTGTACACCGAAATGGTTGATATCGACGTCGAGCGCGTGCAGCGCAAAGTGCTGGCTGATACCAAAAACAAACTGGACACCATTCTGGCCGGCATCGATTACCCGCTGGAGCGCAGCATGGTGATGTGTGGCGATTTAGTGGAAGAAGTGAATCAGGTTGTTGAAGCTCAAGGTGTTGATTTGCTGGTTTGTGGCCACCATCAATCCTTCTGGAACCTGCTGGCCTCCGCTGCCCGGCAATTAATGAACTCTGTAACCTGCGATCTATTGATCGTGCCATTCAGCGGTCGTAAATAAAAATTGGGCTAGTGATGCCTGCAAAGGCATCACTATTTTTGTACCTGTATCAAATTTTTTCTTTCATCCTTTGCTGAAAACACAAAACTTAAACATTTTTGTCTACACTCAAAATGATTTTTCACTCAGGGAGACTCAACATGGCAGGGTATCATGCTGGTTTAGATGACGATGATGATGATTTTGAAGGTCTGGATGAAGATGAGGGTTATGAACCGGACTGGGATGACGAAGATGAAGAGTGGAACGAAGGCGAAGATGATTTCGACCTCGATCCAGATGATGAAGAAGAGTAAGTTCGCTTAACGCCAGCAGCCCTGCTGGCGTTGTTTTTGGCACAGCACTGAACTTTCCGCAGCAGCTGTTATACCATGGCAGCATTATTTATTGCGTATGACGCCATGGCACGCCGATATCAGGAACCACTGCATGTCTGAATCTCATTTCGATACCGAAGATTTTCGTATCCCCGTCACCGTGCTGACCGGTTTTCTCGGCAGCGGTAAAACCACCCTGTTGAATCACTGGGTCAAACAACCGGAAATGGCCAATTGCGCCGTCTTAATTAATGAATTTGGCGCGGTCGGCCTCGATCATCATCTGGTGGAAAAACTGGACGACAACGTGGTGATGCTGGAATCCGGCTGTGTGTGTTGCACGGTACAAGGCGATCTGGTCAATGCGCTGCGCGATCTGTTTATGCGCGCCATGCGTCGGGAAATTAAACCGTTTCAGCGCGTGTTGATTGAAACAACCGGTCTGGCCGATCCCGGCCCGGTGTTGTTCACCCTGCGCAACGACCCGTTTTTTGCCCAGCGTTATCGTTTTGACGGTACGGTCACCGTCGTCGATGTCTGCCATATCGAACAACAACTAACACAGCAATATGAAGCGGTAAAACAAGTGGCGTTAGCCGACATGCTGGTGTTAAGTAAAAGCGACCTAGCCGATTTTGGCGTGTTGTCGGGAGTTGAGGCATTACTACAGCGTATCAACCCGATGGCGCCACGGCATATCGCTATCAAAGGTCAATTATCCCCAGCAGTGCTTGAGCAAAATGGCCCGTTTGGTAGTGGTTCACAACGCAGCACGCAGGAGATCCGCCAGTGGTTGCAAGGTGCTATTACCGAGTTAGGCTTAGCATCACCGATGAAACCAGCCTTTGCTACGCATTCTCCGCTAGTGGCCAATGCCACGCTCAGCAGCGCACACAGTGACGTAGAAGCCTTCTGTCTGCGTTACACAAAACCAATGCCAACGGCACGCTTTCTTGACGGCTTACGCATGGTACAAATGCGTTACCCAGAACGGCTCTTACGCTTTAAAGCCATCCTCTGGCTGGAAGAACAAGATAAACCCGTGGTTGTGCATGGCGTGCATGACCAGCTGTATCCCATCATGAATTTACCAGCGTGGCCAACTGGTGAGCCGGTCAGTGAACTCGTCTTTATCATGAAACAGACCGATCGGCGGGAAGTCGAAGAGATGTTACAGGAAGAGTTTTTCCCTAAATATCCAAGATTCCAATATGAATAACAGCAGAACATGCTAAGCGTGGCTGCATGGGACAATCTGATACACATTGAAGGGTTGCATTTCTGCCTATGCCGAGGTATTTCTGTTGCCTCTTTGTGATCAAGATCAATTTTTTTAGCACTATAGCCAAAGTAATTGGGGTTGCAGCAAGGCGACAAATGAACGAAGCCCATGAGCGTAGATAGGCTATGTGATTGGGATGAGCGAATGCCGTCAACGAGGCTGCAGCTTCAAAAACGAAGGGTTTATCTACGTTAGAACACTGGCGTCAGGGAGCATATATGATCCGTAAAAATCCGTCAGGCCATCTGCCTGTTATTGCTGAATCAGCGTATATCGATTCCACCGCGATCATCTGCGGTAAGGTCATCATTAAAGAAAATGTATTTGTCGGACCTTATGCCGTGATCAGAGCCGACGAAGTCGACGCCAATGGTGAAATGGAACCAATTGTGATCGGTGCTAATTCGAATATTCAAGACGGTGTTGTCATTCACTCTAAATCGGGTGCTGCCGTTACGATTGGCGAATACACGTCAATTGCCCATCGTTCGATTGTGCATGGCCCTTGTACCGTTGGAAACCGTGTTTTTATCGGGTTTAACACTGTACTATTTAACTGTGAAGTCGGTGATGGTGCCGTGATCCGCCATAACTCGGTGGTTGATGGCCAGGATCTGCCAGCAGAATTTTATGTGCCATCCAGCACTCGTATTTGCCCAGAAAGCGACTTGAGCGAGATTCCACGCGTCACCGTGGCAGCCACTGAATTCTCTGAAGACGTGGCGCATACCAATATTGATTTGGTGAAAGGTTATAAAGCGTTGCAGAACGAGTTTTAATGACTCGATTATGAATAAATACAAGGGCTGCGCTGGTTGCAGCCTTGTCAATTACAAATCCCCTGATATCTGCACTAAATAACACAGCGGTTGTCCATTTTCATCTGGTATTCTTGATTCCAGAAAATGCACCGTTGCAATTTTATTTAATTCCCATACTTTATATAGTTTTTCTTGAGTACAGGTATATGTCGTCTTACGCTTAGTATCGATAAACGTAATACTTAATATATCCATTCCATCGAAATCAGAAGACTCTGCACTCTTCAACATTTTCTCATTGGCAGGAAGCGTTATTATATTTTTATATGGCCCAACATAAATATAATCACCATTAACTAATGAACTAACTGAAACAATAGCTGCTTTAAGGCTATCATCCGGCAGTTCTATATTCAGATTTACAACATTGTCGTTAGGTTCTTTTGGAAGAATCTTTTGAGCTAATTTTATTTCCTCCATGACTACATCATTAAATTCTTTATCTGACCAGATCTCCTTATTAAAAGCACCCAACCCAACCATAGAACCTCCTTTAACACCCAATATCAATACAGAAAAAAATACTACAACAAAAAAAATAGTCCTCTTTTTCATATCTATTCCCCCTCAGGTTTGAATATCCGCTCCCCTTTGGTTAACCCTTTGGGTGTATCATCTGAAACGGGTTGCAATCTTCCCCCTTTTCTTGGCCAAAGCACATATCCATCGGTACCAGCGCTCTTAGCACCAAAATTTGTCCATCCATCAGAGATACCAGCATGAGGCAAAGCGTCATATTCGTCTAAGATCTTATATAGGCGTTGTTGATCAATTCAGCCACCAAACAGCAGTTCCCCTGCGGCTTTTCCTGG
>CALMKU010000027.1 GCA_937866945.1 uncultured Tolumonas sp. | reverse complement strand
ATGGATGACTAGGGTTCCGGCTTACTCAGTAAGTGCCTGGTCCGAGAGTTATCGATCTTCCCTGAAGATTACACGACAGGACAAAAACCCGGGAGACTGCGAACGGCTTTGATGGTTGCGTGATGATCAACATGGATGCGCTGACGATCCCTGCTGCCGGTGGTGTTGATTCTACCGCCATGATCATTGGTGATTACTCCAATGGTAATGATGGTGTAGTGCTGAAAGGCAAATCCGAGCTGAAAGATATCAAAATCGTTAATACCTCGGATGCGGATATCGTTTCTGCGTATGCGACCAAAATGTTCTAAAATCCTGTCGATGCGTTGTCTCAGGCGCAAGATGCGCATTTAAAACTCACCATGCAGTTAGTGGCTGAATTCTCATCGCAGCATGGTTTGCTGGGGGAAAGAAGGCACCCGAAGGTGCCTTTGTTTTTTTTATCGCTCATTAGTGTGCGTATTCACTGTCAGGATAATTTGCCGCCAGCATTTGTCGGGCGTGCCGGGCAAGATCTTTCAATTCCATCTTGTCATACGCTTGCACCATGATTTCCAGTGCCGGCTTGGTCATTTCTGTATCCGGATAATTTTCGATCAGGAATTTGGCATGGTTGGCCGCCGATAACCAGGCTTCACGACGCATGTAAAAGTCCGCAATGGCCAAGTCGAATTTCGCTAAACGATTTTTCAGATAAACAGCACGGGCGCGGGCATCACTGGCATACAAACTGTTCGGATAGTTTTTCAGCACAATTTTGAAATCATCAAATGCCTGACGCGCATAACTCGGATCACGATCGGAACGATCAATACCAAATTTCTCATGGAAGAAATTATAATCTTCCTGCATGTTCGACAAACCGCGCATGTAATAGACGTAATCCACATCTTTATGCGTTGGGTTCAGACGTAAAAAACGGTCAATATTGGCAATCGCCTGCGCGGTGTCTTCTTTTTTGTAATAGGCATAAATCAGCTGTAACTGAACCTGACTGGCATACGGACCAAACGGATAACGGGAATCCAGTGCTTCAAGAATATCCACTGCTTTATCATAATCGCCGTTGTGCAGCTTGGTTTGAGCCTGTTTATACAATACTTCCAGCGGTTCATCCGGCACTTTAGGTTTGTCGGAAGAAGAGCAGCCTGCCAGTAATGACAGAGACAACAGCATTGCCGGGAACAAACGAACTACTTTTTGCATCGAAATTAGCTTCATATTGCCAAGGTATGTGAAGTATCCGTTATGCTCAGAGAAAAGAAAAGATAGAATGCAGCATTCTTGGCATCAGGCCACGTTTAAACCTACTGAGATCTGACATGAGTCAACCTATACACCTTACCGGCATCACCGAACCGCACCATGCAGGCAAGCGCCTCGATCAGGTTGTGGCTGAGTTGTTTACCGACTATTCCCGCACCCGCCTGAAAGATTGGATACTGGCTGGCAAACTGCTGCTGGATGGCAACGTGGTTTTATTGCCAAAAGAAAAGGTCATGGAAGGCCAGAACATCGAGATTAATGCCGAGCTGGAAGATGATACCCGCTGGCAGCCACAAGACATTCAGCTGAACATCGTTTATGAAGATGAACACCTGCTGGTGATCGATAAACCTGCGGGTTTAGTCGTGCACCCGGGGGCGGGTACTCCTGACGGTACCATCCTGAATGCGCTGCTGCACCGTTACCCTGATATTGCCGAAGTACCGCGTGCCGGCATCGTGCATCGTCTGGATAAAGAAACCACCGGTCTGATGGTGGTGGCGAAAACCGTTCCGGCGCAGATCCGCTTGGTTTATGCGTTGCAAAAACGCCGTATTACCCGCGAATACGAAGCTATTGTAGTGGGGCACATGACCGCGGGTGGCACAGTGGATGAACCGATCAGTCGTCACTCAACACAGCGTACCATGATGGCTGTGAACCCGATGGGTAAACCAGCGGTGACGCATTATCGTGTGGCGGAACGTTTCCGTGCGCATACCCGCTTACGTTGCCGTCTGGAAACAGGCAGAACGCATCAGATCCGTGTGCACATGGCGCA
>CALMKU010000026.1 GCA_937866945.1 uncultured Tolumonas sp. | reverse complement strand
AACCGGTGCCGCCAGTGACTAACACCACCTGTACGTTTTTATCGGCGATCCAACGCGAAAGAATGGCGCGGATGTCATATTTGTCGTCAATGACGATCTGTTTTTCCACCAGATGGTGCCCGGCTGATTGTAGATTATCTACCAGTGAACGACCGGAGGTGTCTGTCTCTTCGTTGCGGGTATCAGACACAGTTAACACTGCAATGTTTAATGGCACAAAGTCGGTTGCCGCGTGACTCATAATAGTTGTCCTTCATGATTAGTTTCGTTAAGACGGCGTTGGCATAACTGCCACTCTTCCGGCGTATTGGTGTTTTCAAAACAGTATTGATATTTCGGCGATATCGGCAATTCGATGATAAGCGCGGCATGACAGAACTGATGCATACTGCGCTGCTTGGCGGGTGTTTCTGGCGCTAATAATCCGGCCAGAAATTCACGGTTCGCATCGTTATTCAGCAGCAATAACGGGAATTGCGCATCGGCATAACTGATGCCATTGCCTGCAAACGTAAAGCGCATCAATAGCTGCAACAGTTCACTGGTCATATACGGCATATCGACCGGTAAAATCAGGAGTTTTTCGGTTTTACAGACCTCCAACCCAGCCGCAATACCGGCTAACGGGCCAAGCTGGGCACGATCAGGCACGCTGCGTTGCCCATAATAATCGCCACTGATAAACACCTCTTTGCAGCCGGAGAGCTCCAATAAGCGAACTGCACGATTCAGTAGTGTTTCACCGTTAATTTCTAATAATGCTTTGTTGGTTCCCATTCGACTGGAACGACCACCGGCGAGCACTAATCCCGTTATTTTTTGCATGTTAGCCCCCGATGGATGCCAGATGTGGTGTAACACCGCTGTTTCCCTGATGCAGGAAATGGGTCTCACGCTTATGAGTTAAACCTTCCAGAATGCGCGTTTGTAATGCTGTTTGCTGGCTGTCATCTTGCAGTAAATCACGCAACGCAACGCCTTCTTCGCCAAACAGGCAAAGATGTAATTTACCGACAGCAGAGACACGTAGGCGGTTACAGCTGGCACAGAAGTCTTTGCTGTATGGCATGATAAGGCCGATCTGCCCCAGATAATCCGGGTGGGAAAACACTTCCGCCGGGCCATCAGTTTGGCCTTTCGGCTGCTGTAACC
>CALMKU010000025.1 GCA_937866945.1 uncultured Tolumonas sp. | reverse complement strand
GCACAAGCACGCACGATAGAGGCGGGGTCAGGCACATGCTCCAACATCTCCATGCAGGTGACAACATCGAATGAGGCAGGGCGCTGTTCGGCCAACTCTTCAACGGTAATGCGTTGATAATCGAGTTTTACGTTTTGTTCCAATGCATGCAGGCGAGCCACTTGTAACGGTTCATGGCCCATATCAACGCCTAATACCTGTGCGCCTTGTTTCGCCATGCTTTCACTTAAAATACCGCCGCCACAGCCGACATCCAGCACTTGTTTGCCAAATAAACCTTCGCAATGGTCAGAAATCCACTCTAAACGCAGTGGGTTCATCAGGTGTAATGGCTTGAAATCACCATGAGGATCCCACCAATGACTGGCAATGGCTTCAAATTTAGCGATTTCCTGCGAATCAACATTCATTTATTGCTGTCCTTTGTGACAGTTTAGGGTTGGCATCTGCGCATTATATCCAACGAGTTAGCTTAAAACAGAGTATCTGTCAGCGATTGGGGAAATCCATCATTTGTGATAGAATTCGCGACCATTGCTTTCAAGTAGCTTGAAGTAGGAACCTATAATTATATGAGCGATCTAGCCAAAGAGATCATCCCGATAAATATCGAAGACGAGTTACGTAACTCTTATCTCGATTATGCAATGAGTGTCATCGTCGGGCGTGCACTGCCAGACGTGCGGGATGGTTTAAAACCAGTGCATCGTCGCGTTCTGTTTGCGATGCACGAGTTGAGTAACGACTGGAATAAACCTTATAAGAAATCTGCGCGTGTCGTCGGTGACGTGATCGGTAAATATCACCCACACGGTGACGTTGCTGTTTACGACACTATTGTTCGTATGGCGCAAGATTTCTCCATGCGTTACACGCTGGTCGATGGTCAGGGTAACTTCGGTTCCGTCGACGGCGACTCTGCTGCGGCGATGCGTTATACCGAAATTCGTATGGACCGCATTGCTCACGAGCTGCTGGCTGATCTGGAAAAAGAGACCGTAGATTGGGTTCCTAACTACGACGGTACAGAACTGATCCCCGCGGTTATGCCGACGAAAGTACCTAACCTGCTGGTCAATGGTTCATCGGGTATCGCGGTAGGTATGGCGACCAATATTCCGCCACACAACCTGACTGAAGTAGTCGATGGCTGTCTGGCGCTGATGGAAAACTCAGAATTAACAATTGATGAGTTGATCCAGCTGATCCCTGGCCCAGACTTCCCAACCGGCGGTATCATCAATGGTCGTTCCGGTATTCTGGATGCGTACCGTACTGGTCGCGGTAAAATTTATGTGCGTGCGCGCACCGAAATTGAAACTGACGAAAAGAATGGTAAAGAATCCATTATCGTTACTGAGTTGCCATACACCGTCAACAAAGCCCGTTTGGTCGAAAAAATTGCCGAACTGGTAAAAGATAAAAAAATCGAAGGTATCACTGCACTGCGCGACGAGTCTGACAAAGACGGTATGCGTGTGGTGATCGAATTGCGTCGTGGCGAATTGACTGAGGTTATGCTGAATAATCTCTACACGCACACACAGATGCAAAACGTGTTTGGTATCAACATGGTGGCGCTGGTGAATGGCCAACCAAAGACACTGAATCTGAAAGAAATTTTGGCCGCTTTCATCGACCATCGTCGTGAAGTGGTTACACGTCGCACCGTATTTGAATTACGTAAAGCGCGTGAACGTGCTCATATTCTGGAAGGTCTGGCGATCGCGCTGGCGAATATCGACCCGGTTATTGAGTTGATCAAAAACTCTTCCAGCCCGGCAGAAGCAAAACAAGGTCTGGTTGCTCGTGGCTGGGCTCTGGGGGCGGTTGCTGAAATGTTGGAACGTGCAGGCGATGATGCTGCGCGCCCGGAATGGCTGGAACCAGAATTTGGTATCCGTGATGGTCTGTATTTCCTAACCGAACAACAAGCGCAAGCGATTCTCGATCTGCGTCTGCACAAGCTGACAGGTCTGGAACATGAAAAAATTCTCGATGAATATCGTGAACTGCTGACTGAAATTGCTGCACTGCTGTTCATTTTGGCAAGCCCAGAACGTCTGATGGAAGTGATCCGCGAAGAGCTGGAATTTGTTAAATCGCAGTTTGGTGATAAGCGCCGTACTGAAATTCAGGCAGCCAGCATTGAAATCAACATGGAAGATCTGATCACTCCAGAAGACGTCGTGGTAACACTGTCGCACGAAGGTTATGTGAAATATCAGCCATTGTCTGATTACGAAGCGCAGCGTCGTGGTGGTCGTGGTAAAGCGGCGGCGAAAGTAAAAGATGAAGACTTTGTTGAACAGCTGCTGGT
>CALMKU010000024.1 GCA_937866945.1 uncultured Tolumonas sp. | reverse complement strand
CGTTGCGCACCGCGTTACTCACTTCCGTCAGTCGTCAGACAACTGAGAGCCGTAATCCGGTGTTTTCTACACTGCTGGTAAGTTGGTTGGAAGAGGCGTTGCTGGTGGCCAAATTACAGCTGCAAGAGCCGACTATTTCCAGCTTGGCGCTACTGTTGGCGATATTAGATCATCCAGAAAAGTATGGCCGCACTTGTTACGGCCAGTTTTTCTCAGACATTCCCCGCGATCGCTTAATGGCTTTAATGGACGGTCTGCTGACCACGGCGAAGAACCAGCAACCGGATGCGCATGAACAAACCGTCTTACAGCAATTCACCAAAAATTATACTCAGCAAGCCCGTGATGGTCAGTTAGACCCGGTGCTGTGTCGTGATGAAGAGATCCGGCAAGCGATTGATATTCTCTCCCGTCGGCGTAAAAACAATCCGATTTTAGTCGGGGAAGCGGGCGTTGGTAAAACAGCCGTCGTGGAAGGGTTAGCACAGCAAATTGTGGCCGGCCTTGTGCCGCCAACATTGGCCGACATTGAGTTGTTGGAGTTGGACATGGGGCTGTTGCAGGCTGGTGCCAGTGTCAAAGGTGAGTTTGAACGTCGCTTGAAAGCCGTGATTGATGCGGTACAGGCTTCAGTTAAGCCGATCGTGCTGTTTATCGATGAAGCGCATACCCTGATTGGCGCTGGTGGGCAGGCGGGCGGCAGTGATGCGGCAAACTTGTTGAAACCAGCATTGGCGCGTGGGGCTTTACGTACGTTAGCGGCAACCACGTGGTCGGAATACAAAAAATATTTCGAGAAAGATCCGGCACTGGCTCGTCGTTTTCAACCGATCCAAGTGTTGGAACCGACAGTAGCACAAGCAACCACCATCTTGCGTGGTCTGGTGTCACGTTATGAAAGCGCACATGGCGTTTACTTACGCGATGACGCGGTGGTTACTGCAGCAATGTTATCGGCCCGTTATCTGTCGGGCCGTCAGTTGCCGGATAAAGCGATCGATTTGCTGGATACGGCTTGTGCTCGCGTGAAAAACAGCCTGCATGCAATGCCGATTGGTTTGCAAACCTTGGCAACACAGCTAGCAGAGCAACAGCGTCAGCTCACCGCATTATTGCGCGATCAGCAGCACAGTTTACCGGTCGACAATCAACTCATCAGTGAATTGAAAACACAAATTCCAGTGCTGGAGCAGGAAGAGGTGATATTAACCGCGCACTGGCAACAGCAAATTGCGTTGGTTGCGCAACTGATTGCTAGTCGCAGTGTGGTAGACCATCACTCATCATCGCAAGCTACGTCAGCGGCCTTATTGGCTCATCAGCAATCTCATGGGGTACTTATTCATCATGAGGTTACACCGCACGTTGTCGCTGACGTGATCGCCAGTTGGACCGGTATTCCACTGGTGAATCTGATTGAAACGCCATCAAAACAAGTCACCGAGTTTGCTGCGCGTCTGCAGGGCCGGATCCGAGGTCAGGATCAAGCGATTGCCTTGATTGAGCGAGCGGTGAAAGCAACCGCCGCCGGATTGGGCAACCCGCAAGCGCCGACAGGAGTTTTCCTACTAGCTGGGCCCAGCGGCGTGGGCAAGACAGAAACCGCATTGGCAGTGGCGGAGTTGCTATACGGCGGTGAGCGTTTCCTGACCACCATCAATATGTCGGAGTTTCAGGAAAAACACGCACTTTCCCGCTTAATTGGTGCGCCACCCGGTTATGTCGGTTATGGCGAGGGCGGAGTGCTCACGGAAGCGGTGCGACAACGCCCCTACTCGGTCATTTTGCTGGATGAAGTAGAAAAAGCAGACCCCGATATCATGAATCTGTTTTATCAGGTGTTTGATAAAGGCGTTGCCAATGATGGCGAAGGTCGGGTGATAAATTTCCGCAACACACTGATTTTTATGACGACCAATCTGGCTGCCGCACAAATAAATCAACTGGCAGCGACAGAACCCGCCTGTTCGACCGAGGCAATCACCGAAGCGATACGCCCATTGCTGGCAAAGCATTTTAAACCGGCATTGCTGGCGCGGATGAACATCATTCCCTATCTGCCGATCGATAGCTCGATCATGCGAGAGCTGGTTGAGGTTCGTCTGCAACAACTTACCCAACGTATTGCGCCGCGTGGTATTGCATTGACGTTTGACGCAGCGGTGATCAGCGCCATTGCAGAGAACTGCACCCGTGTTGATAGCGGGGCCCGCAATATCGATTTTCTGGTGAATAACTATCTGCTGCCTGCGATCTCCGATCGCATTCTGCAGGCCTTGGCACAACAAGAAACTCTGCAGTTTATCCACGTGACACAAGATACACAGGGTAATTTTGAACTGAATATCGGATAAAAAACCATGACTAATAATGCCGCAGCACGGCAAGAGCCGGATAACCCGTATGCCTTAATTGGCAGCAGCCCGTTGATGAAACAAGTATATCGCTTGATTTCCAAGGTGTTACACAGTGAGGCAAATATTCTGCTGACGGGTGAAACTGGTACAGGGAAAGAGTTAGTCGCGCGCGCGATACATGAATATGGTCATCGGCGCACTCAGCCGTTTGTGGTGCAAAACTGCGCCAGTTTGCCGGATGGTTTGCTGGAAAGTGAACTGTTTGGCTACAAGAAAGGGGCTTTCACAGGGGCTGATCGCAATCACTTAGGGATGTTTGATGCTGCGAATAACGGCATCCTGTTCTTAGATGAAATTGGCGATTTACCGCTGCTGTTACAGGCGAAATTATTGCGTGTATTGCAAGAGCAAGAGGTGCGCCCGCTCGGTGATACGCAATATCACAAAATTAACGTCAGAGTCATTGCCGCTACTCATCGTAATCTGGAAGAGATGGTGGCATCAGGGGAGTTTCGCAGCGATCTCTATTATCGTTTGGCGCATTTCCCGATTGAGTTACCACCCCTGCAGGCCAGAGAAGGCGATATTCTCAAGCTGGCTAATGCGTTTATTCAGGAGATCGCCCTTCGCGATCGGCGACCCGGTATGCAGCTCTCTGTCGCGGTTGAGCAGGCATTACAACGTTATGACTTCCCCGGTAACGTGCGTGAACTGAAAAGTATGATTGAGCGTGCCATTTTGCTAGCTGATGATACCGATCTGCTGGAGCTGCACCATTTCCCAAACTTACCCGCTCCGTCTGATGCCAGTGATATCTCTCATGATCGAGGGGTACTCAAAAAGCTGGTCGATCGATATGAGCGGCAAGTGCTGATTGAGAGCTTAAAAACGCATCGTGGTAATCAGCAAAATACCGCGATGGCGTTGGGCGTTGCCCGCCGAACTCTGCTGTACAAACTCAGTAAGCACAACATTAATTCCCGAGACTGGAGAACATGATGCGTCTGGTAATTGCGTTTTGTCTGGCAAGTTTGCTGCTCATTGCCTGCAGCAAAAAAGAGGGTTATCGGTATATAGGTGACACCGCACCGAATCAACAAAATAACGCCCAAAATACACCAGATGAGCAGGAGTGATCATGCCACTTATTTTCGATTTAGTGAGTAAAGAGCAGCTTTCGCCGTCGCTAAAAAGTTCCGTCACCTTTCGGGATGCTGGTGGCACGATTGGTCGCGCAGAGACGGCGACATGGATGCTGACCGATCGCAGCCGCCATATTTCTGGTGTGCATGCCGAGGTGAGTTATGACAATGGTGTTTATTATCTGACTGATCGCAGCACCAATGGCACTTTTGATGCCGGTAAAAATGCCCGTTTACAGAAAAATGAAGATTACCCGATCGCGCACGGCGACAGTTTTCGGATGGGAAATTTCATTTTTAAGGCGCGGATTATTCAAGATGCGGAGCAATTTACCCATCAGCATTTTGGTGAGTCGGCGAGTATATCGACGTTGATCCCTGATGATGAGTTTTTGGATGTTGATCCGATTTCATTGCTGGAATCACCGCCAAGCGACGATCAGTTTTTAGCCTCATTCTCAGCTGCAGATGATGAGATGATGGCCTTTGACGAATCATGGGATGATCTTAATGAGCCATTTCAATCACCTACACTAGTTGCTGACACGACCGTTCAGACGCCGGATTTACTGACTGAACTGGCGATTACTGATCCAGTGCCACTGCGTCCTGTGTCCGTAAAAGCACCGAAACAATCATTAGCAACAGCCAGTGTTGATGTTGAATCAAATGCTGATTCATCTCATCTGTTAACGCTGTTGGGTCGGGCGCTCGATTTTGATTTCAGCAAGTTAACGCCCACAGAAACGGAGCTTGCCCTACAAAATTTAGGGGCGCTTGCCAAACAGGCTGTGCAGGGCTTGCAGCAGGTGTTACGAACGCGTGCCGAGATAAAAAACAAGCTGCGCTTAGGTAATACCATGCTGCAGGAGAGTGGTAATAACCCACTAAAACTATCGGGTAATTACCTGCAGACGTTGAATAACTTGCTACTGGCACAAAGCGGATATCTCTCAGGGCCGCAGGCCATTCGTCAAGCATTGAAAGATCTGCAGGCACATCAAGTAGCGAGCTTTGCGGCCAGTCGAACGTTGCTGGATTCTGCGTTTGAGCAGTTCTCGCCGACCCAATTGGTCTATCGCTTCGAGACCTCAGGTCAACCCAGAGTATGGGGCAATAAGCAGGCCTACTATTGGCAGCAATATCAATTGCATCACCAGAAAATGGCCGCCGATCAAGAGTGGCGACACAGTCAGTTTACTCACGATTACGCTTTGGTCTATGAAGAGCAAGCGCAATATATCAATGCGGCTTGGTCAGAGTTTGATGCACGGTGAACAGCATGAAAAGAAATCTATTTATAGCCCTATGTGGACTGATATTAACAGCCTGCAGTAGTACGCCAGATCCTACTCTACTGGATCTGACGCTTACCGCTTCAGCGGATTTGAACCCGGATTTAACCAATCGGCCATCACCGATGGTGATCAAATTAGTTGAGTTGAAATCGCACACGACATTTGAGAATGCCGATTATTTTGCGTTATCGGCGAATACCAAAAGCGCACTCGGGCCCGATTATGTCGCGGAAGAGGTGATGCCGGTGCGGCCCGGTGAGATCAAGAAATTCAAACTCCGTCTGCATCCCGAATCGCGTTTTATTGGTGTGCTTGCGGAATATCGTGCGCTCGATAAAGCCATTTGGCGCTACGTGATCCAACCTAAAAAAGAGGATTTTTCAGATATCCGTTTAGCGTTAACCAAGGACGCGATCCGGCCACTGAATACAACGAAATATAACGATAAAAACGACGGCGGCGTAACGATTAATGCCAGCCAAGCCCAACAGGCAACCAGCACTTTGCCGAATGCGAATACAGTGACAGGAATTAAATCAGCCACACCTGCGCAAACTAGCACGATCAGCACTAAGCCATCGTTCAATTTAGATATCACTGAATAACATAATAATACGGGATAAAAATGGACAAAATTGTCTGGCGCGAAGGGATGCTGCTACGCCCGCAGCATCTGCAACAGCAAGATCGCTATTATCAGCAAAAATTTAATGCACTATTACAAACTGCTGCTCCCTGCAATTGGGGTTTTTTCTCGGTTGAGATCGATAAACAGTGTTTGATGATGGGCAAGATAGTGGTTTCTCATGCCGCGGGGGTGTTACCCGATGGCGTATTATTCCACCTTGGTGAAGATGATCACCCAACTGTCAGCATTCATCCCGATTGCTACGATGCGATTGTCTATCTTGCACTACCGCTGATAACGGGGAATTCGGTGGAAAACCGTTTAGCGGAAGAGCATCAGGTCATAACCCCTTATGTGAGCTTTGAGAAACTGGCGTATGACACCAATTATGGTGAACGGAACAGCTGTGCAGTGCTTTGTTGCCGCCATGATTTTCGTTTACTCGTCGAGCAATCGGGTAGCAGTCAGGGTCTGCTGGATGCCGCAAGTTGGATAAAAATGCCACTGTGTCGCATCTCCGATATCAGCGCGGATGGTGTCGTCACACTGGATGAGCAATTCCAACCCAGTTTTCTGCATTTTGGTGAGTGTCAGCAATTCCAAGGCTATTTACGTGAGTTGGTCAATTTGCTGGCCCATCGCGGCGATACCCTGGCGGGGCGAATCCGCAACAGTGGCCGTTTCGGCACGTCGGAAGTCGGCGATTTCCTGATGCTGGCGGCAATCAATCGCAATGAAACGCGCTTGCGTCATCTGTTGCAGCTAAAACAAGTGCATCCAGAGCGCGTGTTTATGGAAATGGTTGCGTTGCACAGTGAGTTAGCCTCGTTTAATGGTGATAGTCGCCGCCCATTGCCGGAGCTCATTTACAGTCACAGTGAACAACATACCTGTTTTGCCCGAGTGATGAATGAGTTGCGCCAGCATTTAAGTCAGGTCATCGAGCAACATGCCGTTGAATTGCCATTGCAGACACGTAAATACGGTATTTTAGTCTCGCCACTGCAAGATAAATCCTTGCTGGATCATGCTCAATTTGTGCTCACCGCGCAGGCAGATGGTGAGCCAGAACAGCTGCGCGTCAAATTACCTGCGCAACTAAAAATTGGCCCCGTTGAGCAGATCCGCCAGATGGTCAATTTACATTTGCCGGGCATCACATTACGTCCACTTTCTGCGGCGCCGCGTCAGCTCCCTTTCCACGCCCGTCAGTTGTATTTCTCGCTGGAACTCGAGAGCAGCATGCGCGCTCAGCTGGAAAGCTCGGGTGGTTTTGCCCTGCATGTCGCGGGTGATTTCTCCGAACTGCAACTGAATCTCTGGGCGATAAGGAATAACTGACATGGCGAGAGCAAATACAGAACACACGGTATTTTTGGGGCATCAGGCGACAGATGACGAAGAGATCATTGTGCCATTACCCAAGACCAAAGCCAGCACGGCTGCGCGTTATCAGCATTTGGACGAACGCATGGTTTACGCCGCCCGCTTGCGTCATGAAAAGGTGTTGAATATAGGCAGCAACCCCTTGCTGACGGCAGCTACACCGCTGTTTCAAGCCATGACGGACATCTCTGCAGAAACTTACGCAGCACCCGCTGAGTTAAAAGAAGAGCTGGTAACTCGCATCAAAGAGTTTGAGTTTATGGCGCAATCGCAAGGCTGTGACAGCACTGAAATCATCGCCTCTCGTTATGTATTGTGCACGGCATTAGATGAAGCGATTACCACCAAACCGTGGAGCAGTAAGTTGGAATGGACCAAAAATAGCCTGCTGATCATCTTCCACAATGAAGCCAGTGGTGGGGAAAAACTGTTCCAACTGCTGGATAAACTATCTCGTAATCCGACCAAACATATCAATATTTTAGAGCTGATTTATGTCTGTCTTAGCCTGGGCTATGAAGGGAAATATCGTGTATTGCAACGCGGCTTGGCCGAGTTAGAGGCGATCCGCAACAGTGTTTATCGCCAAATTCGACTGATCCGTGGTGAACAACCGCAAGATCTCGCTATTAATTGGCAACCCTTAACGCCTCGCGTGCAACGACTGCCTTGGCATATACCGCTGTGGTTGATTGTGCTCATGGCACTGTGTTGCCTGGGTTTGGTTTACAGCGGTTTTAACTATGTGTTGGAGCATCAGACACAAACCATTATGCAGCTGTATCAGATGGTGGGTCAGGAACAGGGGCACAGTGCACGATGAAAAATTTTTACCGTTGGTGTGTGCATCAACTCAAGCAAACATGGTGTTGGACATTACTGCTCACCTTATTAGGTTGCGCGTTGGTGTTTTGGGTGGGGCCACTGATCGCCATCGCAGGGTATGCCATTTTGGCGGCATTGGAAACACGGATTTTGGTGATCGTGTTGTTGCTGTTTGGCTGGTTGCTGGCGTTGATGGTGATGCCAGTCTTACGTAAAAGCCGCCGTCGCCGTACGCTCAATGCAGAGCAACGACAGGGCGAGCTGATCAACGATGAACAGACTGACGATGAGTTGCATTTGTTAAAAGAGCGGCTCAACAAGGCGTTGTCGATCGTCAAACATTCCAGCTTCTATGGCCGACGTCGTGCATCACGTTATGAGTTGCCGTGGTATCTGCTCATGGGCGATCAGGGCAGTGGCAAAACCGCGTTGCTGGAAAATGCCGGGATCGATTTTCCGTTGAATAAAAGCGATGAACGCATAACCCGCGACATCGGCCATACCCAAGCATGTGATTGGTATTTTGCCAATCAGGCCGTCGTTATTGATGTCAGTGGCCGTTATATGTTGCAGGAAGAACACTCTGTGGCAGCCCGTGTTTGGCCGCAATTCTTGCAAATGTTATATCAAAAGCGTCGTCGTCGCCCGTTGAATGGCATTGTATTTACGCTCGATGTGACTCAATTGCTGAATCAAAGTGAAAATGCCTTGGAGCAGTATGCCCGCACGGTGCGAGCACGCATACAGCAGATCCAATCTCAGCTGTGTGCCGATATTCCGGTCTATCTGTTACTGAGCAAAGGCGACTATCTGGAAGGTTTCCAACCCTTTTTTGATCAACTCAGTAAGGACGATCGCGAACAGATTGTTGGCGTCACTTTCAAGGAGGGCACCGATGGCACGCAAGCCGCTACGTTACGCACCGAATTTGAAGAGCTGATCCGGCGTATTAATGACATGGTGTTATCACGTATTCACACTGAGCGTGATATCAAACGCCGTGGCGATATTATTCGTTTCCCGCTGCAATTTGCCGCCATCGTGGAACCATTGACGTTATTTGTCGAGTTGGCGTTTGGCCGCAATCGCTATCACCTGCCAACCCGCCTGCGCGGTATCTATCTCACCAGTGCACCGCATGTGGAAGCCAGTCAGCAATTAGATGAAACGACAGTTCGCATTGGTCGCAATTTGGGATTACAGCGCGAGTTGTTACCGATGGCTTCGCAAAATCGCGGCTTCTTTATTCGGCGCGTGCTGGAAGAAGTGGTGTTCAACGAAGGCGATCTGGCGACGGTTGATACACGTTATGATCGTGGTCGTCGCTGGAGCAATCGCTTTGCCTGCCTGTGTGCCTTTATCGTGGTGCTGGGTATCGGTTCAACGTGGATGCGGGTGTTCTATGACAACAGCAGCCGGCAACAGAATCTGCGCGATTTGTATAGCAAGGTTGATAATGAGCAGCAGAAAGTACCGCCGATTTCGGATGCCTCTGCTGTGTTACCGGTGCTGCGGACACTGCGTCAAGCTACGGAGGTTTACCCACAAAGCAGCCGTGCTGATTGGTTATATAAACTCAGTTTACATCAGGGCAATCGTATCAACCCCGTCGTTGAGACGGCCTATGAGCAGCAATTACGTCAGCTGATGTTGCCAAAAATTAAACAGCTGCTGGAGGAACAGTTACGCGCGAATACCGATGATCGTGACTATCAGCTCAATGCGCTGCGGGCTTATCTCATGCTGCACGACCACTCACATTTAGATAATGACTATCTGCGGCACTGGATCAGTCTGTCATGGGCTGATCTCTACAGTGGTCACATAGACTGGACCTTAAGAATTAAGTGTTTCAAAAATCCCATCTAAGGTCCT
>CALMKU010000023.1 GCA_937866945.1 uncultured Tolumonas sp. | reverse complement strand
AATATGGGCATGATTTTTTAAAGTTACCACTTTGTATACATAACCGCTGCTTACTACGTCATATTTCCTCTTCTTTTCGCTATAAATGACTCATTTGTTAACTCCTTGTGATTTTTCCGTTGTTTGGGGCAGAAATATTGCCGCATTTTTTGATTTTAATCAGATCTTACGTGGACAATTGTTAATGCTTTTGCTAATTTATTTAACAAATAGTACATTGGTAATACCAAGTTAACAAATTTCACATGACTGAATACAAACCAGCCACGCCGAAACTCTCCGACAGCATCGTTGCCGAACTGGAACAGATGATTGTCGATGGCACCCTGCAACCGGGACAAAAACTGTTGCCGGAACGCGAATTAGCGGTGCAATTCGGTGTGTCTCGCCCTTCTCTTCGCGAAGCGATCCAGCGGTTAGAGGCCAAAGGGCTGCTCTATCGCCGGCAGGGTGGTGGTACGTATGTCAAAAGTGAACTGAACCGTGGCTTGTCTGACCCATTTTTCGAGTTATTAGCCAATCATCCTGGTTCTCAATTTGATCTGCTTGAATTTCGTCATGTGCTGGAAGGGGTTGCTGCTTATTACGCTGCACTCCGTGGTGATGAAAACGATTTTGCCCAAATGCGCACGATACAAAGCGATATCGAAGCGGCTCAGACCGGCGGCAATGTTGCCGCTGAAGCCAAAGCCGTCTCTGCTTTTTATCTCGCCATGACTGAAGCGTCGCACAACGTGGTGCTGTTGCATCTGATGCGCGCTATCCGGGAGTTACTGGAACGTAACATTCTCGGAAATCTGGAAGTACTGAATCAGCGTCCGGGGGTGGTTAACCGGATCCGCCGTCACCGATCAGAATTGATCGCGGCGATCTTGGCGGGCCACCCAGAACAGGCCAGAGATGCTTGCCATGAGCATCTGGCTTTTATCGAGGATACCCTGCTGGATATACAGCGAGAGGATGAGCGTGCACAACGCCCCTCGCGGCAGATCCATCAGGGATAGCCTTACAACCAACTCATTGCCGTCAACAAACACAGGAAACAGCCATGTCGTCTGAACTCCTTAAACATGATGTGGACCCGGTAGAAACTCAAGAGTGGCTTGCTGCTCTGAACTCTCTGCTGCGGGAAGAAGGTCCGGAACGTGCTCAATACATTTTGGATCAGCTATCATCAGCCGCGAGCAAAGCAGGTTTAACTGCTGCAGCCTCTGCTGGTGGTTCAGTACTTACTGATTACATCAACACCATCGCTACCAGCGATCAGCCAGCTTATCCGGGTAAACTGGATCTGGAACAACGTATCCGTGCGATTATTCGCTGGAACGCAGTGATGATCGTATTGCGTGCATCGAAGAAAGGCTTGGATCTGGGCGGACATATGTCCTCTTTTGCCTCTTCTGCCACTATTTACGATGTGTGCTTCAACCATTTCTTCCGTGCGCGTAACGAGAAAGACGGTGGCGATTTAGTTTACTTCCAAGGTCACATCTCTCCGGGCGTATATGCCCGTGCATTTGTTGAAGGCCGTCTGACTGCTGATCAGCTGGATAACTTCCGTCAGGAAGTGGATGGCAAAGGTATCCCTTCTTATCCGCATCCAAAACTGATGCCAGAGTTCTGGCAGTTCCCGACCGTGTCTATGGGTTTAGGCCCAATCGGTGCGATCTATCAGGCTCGTTTCCTGAAATATCTGACCAACCGTGGCATCAAAGATTGCTCTGAGCAGAAAGTGTACGCTTTCCTGGGCGACGGTGAGATGGATGAGCCAGAATCTAAAGGTGCTATCACCGTTGCAGTGCGTGAAGGGTTGGATAACCTGATCTTCGTTATCAACTGTAACCTGCAACGTCTGGATGGCCCAGTTATCGGTAACGGTAAAGTTATCAATGAACTGGAAGGTATCTTCGGTGGTGCTGGCTGGAACGTGATCAAAACCCTGTGGGGTTCTAAGTGGGATGAGCTGCTGCAGAAAGATACTTCTGGCAAGCTGATCCAACTGATGAACGAAACACTGGATGGTGATTACCAGACATTCAAATCCAAAGATGGTGCTTATGTTCGTAAATACTTCTTTGGTAAATACCCAGAAACTGCTGCACTGGTTGCTGATTGGACTGATGAGCAGATCTTCGCGCTGAAACGTGGCGGTCATGATCCAGTTAAACTGTTTGCTGCGTTCCAGAAAGCGACACAAGCCAACGGTAAACCAACCGTGATCCTGGCGAAAACCGTTAAAGGTTACGGCATGGGTGAAGCGGCGGAAGGTAAGAACATTGCGCATCAGGTTAAGAAGATGGAACTGGATTCAGTTCGTCACATGCGTGATCGTTTCTTTGTGCCAGTTTCGGATGAACAGATCGACGATCTGCCATATCTGACGTTGGAAGAAGGCTCTGAAGAATACAAATACCTGCACGAACGCCGTCAGGCACTGAAAGGTTATGTGCCAACCCGTCAGCCACAAACTACGGTGAAACTGGATATTCCAGCACTGTCAGCGTTTGATGCATTGCTGGGTGAACAGGCGCGTGAAGTGTCAACCACCATGGCATTTGTACGTAGCTTGAACGTGCTGCTGAAAGACAAATCTGTTGGTCAGCGCATTGTGCCAATTCTGGCTGACGAAGCGCGTACTTTCGGTATGGAAGGTCTGTTCCGTCAGATCGGTATCTATAGCCCGCACGGTCAGCAATACACCCCGCAAGATAAAGAGATCGTCTCTTACTATAAGGAAGACCAGAAAGGTCAGATCCTGCAAGACGGTATCAACGAGCTGGGTGCAATGTCTTCCTGGTTAGCGGCTGCGACCTCTTACAGCACTAACGATTGCCCGATGATCCCGTTCTACATCTACTATTCGATGTTCGGTTTCCAACGTATCGGTGACATGGCATGGGCGGCTGGCGACCAGCAAGCACGTGGCTTCCTGTTGGGCGCGACCTCTGGCCGTACCACACTGAACGGTGAAGGTCTGCAGCACGAAGACGGTCACAGCCATATTCTGGCTGGCACCATCCCGAATTGCGTGAGCTATGACCCATCATTCGTGTATGAAGTAGCAGTCATTATTCAGGACGGTATGCGTCGTATGTACGGCGACCAACCAGAGAATATCTACTACTACATCACTACCCTGAACGAAAACTATCAGCACCCGGCAATGCCTGCTGGCGCTGAAGAAGGTATCCGTAAAGGTATCTACAAACTGGAATCTAACGCCGGTGCGAAAGGTCAGGTTCAGCTGATGGGTTGTGGTTCTATTCTGAACTACGTACGTCGTGCCGGTAAGATCCTGGCTGACGAATACGGTATCGGTTCTGATGTGTACAGCGTAACCAGCTTCAATGAACTGGCGCGTGATGGTCAGAATGCTGATCGTTACAACATGCTGCACCCTGAAGGCGAACAGCAAGTGCCTTACATTGCTCAGGTGATGGGCTCTGCACCAGCGATTGCTGCCACCGACTACATGAAGTCTTACGCTGATCAGGTGCGTAGTTTCGTGCCTGCCAGCAGCTATCGTGTTCTGGGTACAGATGGTTTCGGTCGTTCAGACAGCCGCGAAAACCTGCGTCGTCACTTCGAAGTGAACGAAGCCTACATCGTTGTAGCTGCACTGACTGAATTGGCTAAGCAAGGTACCGTTGAGAAGAAAGTGGTGGCAGAAGCCATTGCGAAATTCGGTATCGATGCTGACAAGATGAATCCGCTGTACGCGTAAGGGGAAATTTCATGTCTAAAGACATTTTTGTGCCGGATATCGGTGGTGATGAAGTTGCCGTGACCGAAATTCTGGTCAAAGTAGGTGACAAGGTTGAAGCTGACCAATCCCTGCTGACTGTAGAAGGCGACAAAGCCTCTATGGAAGTACCTGCACCAGAAGCGGGTATCGTTAAAGAGATCAAAATTGCATTAGGTGACAAGGTTTCTACCGGTTCCCTGATCATGGTATTCGAAGCTGAAGGTGCAGCCGCTGCTGCTGCGCCGACTCCTGATGTGGCTCAAGCTGCCGCGCCAGTTGCTGCTCCTGCGGCAGCCGCACAGTTGGAAGTCAACGTGCCGGATATCGGCGGTGACGAAGTGGCTGTGACTGAGATTTTGGTTAAAGTTGGCGACACCGTTGACGCTGACCAATCACTGCTGACTGTAGAAGGCGACAAAGCCTCTATGGAAGTGCCTGCACCGTTTGCGGGTGTGGTGAAAGAGATCAAAGTGGCGCTGGGTGACAAAGTGTCTACCGGCTCACTGATCATGGTGTTTGAAGTCGCGGGTGCAGCACCTGCTGCGCCAGTTGCAGCGGCGCCAGCCCCTGTTGCGGCGGCACCGGCTGTTGCTGCTGTCAAAGAAGTGAACGTACCAGACATCGGTGGTGACGAAGTTGCTGTAACTGAAATTCTGGTCAAAGTGGGCGACAGCGTTGATGCTGATCAATCACTGATCACCGTGGAAGGCGATAAAGCCTCTATGGAAGTGCCTGCACCGTTTGCCGGTGTAGTTAAAGCGCTGAAAATTGCCGTCGGTGACAAGGTGAAAACCGGTTCACTGATCATGGAGTTTGAAGTGGCGGGCGCTGCGCCAGCTCCGACTGCCGCTCCTGTTGCTGCGGCTCCGGCACCAGCCAAAGCGGCGGCTGCACCTGCTCCGGTTGTGGCTGCGAAAGCGGAAGAGAAAGGCGAGTTTGTTGCCAGCGAAGCCTATGTGCATGCGACTCCGGCGATCCGTCGTCTGGCGCGTGAATTTGGTGTGAATCTGGCTAACGTCAAAGGATCTGGCCGTAAAGGTCGTATCCAGAAAGAAGACGTGCAGAACTATGTGAAAGAAGCACTGAAACGTGCGGCTTCTGCTCCTGCAGCTGGTGGTTCAGGCGCGGGTCTGGGCGTGCTGCCATGGCCAAAAGTTGATTTCGCGAAATTTGGCGATATCGAAGAAGTGCCGTTGACGCGTATCCAGAAGATCTCTGGCCCGAACCTGCACCGTAACTGGGTGATGATCCCGCATGTTACTCAGTTCGACGAAGCTGATATCGGTGAGCTGGAAGCGTTCCGTAAAGAACAAAATATCATTGCTGACAAACAGCAACTGGGCTTCAAGATCACACCACTGGTGTTCATCCTGAAAGCGGCTGCTAAAGCGCTGGAAGCACACCCACGTTTCTGCAGTTCACTGTCAGAAGACGGTTCTACGCTGATCATGAAAAAATACATCCACATCGGTGTGGCGGTTGATACGCCAAACGGTCTGGTTGTACCGGTAGTTCGCGATGTGAACAAGAAAGGCATCTATGAACTGTCGAAAGATCTGGCTGAAATCTCGAAGAAAGCCCGTGCAGGTAAACTGACCGGTGCTGACATGCAGGGCGGCTGTTTCACCATCTCTAGCTTGGGTGGTATCGGCGGCACGCAGTTCACTCCAATCGTGAATGCGCCAGAAGTGGCGATCCTGGGTGTCTCTAAATCAGATATGAAGCCGAAGTGGAACGGTAAAGAGTTCGTACCACAACTGACTCTGCCACTGGCACTGTCTTATGACCACCGTGTCATCGATGGCGCTGATGGTGCGCGTTTCATTACGACACTGACTGGTGTGCTGTCCGACATTCGTCGTTTAGTGCTGTAATTTTGTCTGCCTCACCGGAAACGTGCTAGCTTTAGTGGGTTTCCGGTAGCAACTGAGATAGAAAATCGAGGTCATAATGAGTAATGAAATCAAAACTCAGGTTGTGGTGATTGGTGCGGGCCCAGCTGGTTATTCTGCTGCATTCCGTTCTTCTGATCTGGGATTAGACACTGTTCTGATTGAACGTTTCGGTACCCTGGGTGGTGTGTGTTTGAACGTGGGTTGTATCCCATCGAAAGCACTGCTGCACGTAGCAAAAGTGATCGAAGAAGCAAAAGCACTGGCTGAGCACGGCATCGTTTTCGGTGAACCACAAACTGACATCAATAAGATCCGTCTGTGGAAAGAAAAAGTTGTTACCAAGCTGACTGGCGGTCTGGCTGGTATGGCCAAACAGCGTAAAGTGCCAGTAGTGAATGGTCTGGCTAAATTTACTGGCCCGAACAGCATTGACGTGACTGCGGCTGATGGCTCTGTGACGACCATCAAGTTTGATAACGCGATCATCGCAGCGGGTTCTCGCCCAGTTAAACTACCATTTATTCCACACAATGATCCACGCGTTTGGGACTCTACCGATGCGCTGGAACTGAAAGAAGTACCAGGTAAATTGCTGGTGCTGGGTGGCGGTATCATCGGTCTGGAAATGGGTACAGTGTACTCTGCTTTGGGCGCGGAAATCGACGTCGTAGAATTTGCTGATCAGCTGGTTCCTGCCGCTGACAAAGACGTGGTGAAGGTTTACACCAAACGCGTTGAAAACAAATTCAACCTGATGCTGGAAACCAAAGTAACTGCGGTTGAAGCGAAGAAAGACGGTCTGTATGTCTCTTTTGAAGGCAAACAAGCACCGGTAGAACCAGTTCGTTACGACAACGTGCTGGTTGCAGTAGGTCGCGTACCGAATGGTAAAAACTTGGATGCCGAGAAAGCGGGCATCGTTGTGACTGACCGTGGCTTCATTGAAGTCGACAAACAACTGCGTACTAACGTGCCGCACATTTTCGCGATCGGTGACATCGTGGGTCAGCCAATGCTGGCACACAAAGGTGTGCACGAAGGTCATGTGGCTGCTGAAGTTATCGCTGGCAAGAAACACTACTTTGATCCGAAAGTTATTCCTTCTATCGCGTATACCGAACCTGAAATTGCATGGGTTGGTTTGACTGAGAAAGAAGCGAAAGCCAAGGGCATCAACTACGAAACAGCGGTGTTCCCATGGGCGGCATCTGGTCGTGCAATCGCATCTGACTGCGCTGATGGTATGACTAAACTGATTTTCGACAAAGCCACTCACCGTGTAATTGGTGGTGCGATTGTCGGTACCAACGGTGGTGAACTGTTGGGCGAAATCGGTTTGGCTATTGAGATGGGTGCTGATGCGGAAGATATCGCATTGACTATTCATGCTCACCCAACGCTGCACGAATCTGTTGGACTGGCGGCTGAAGTGTATGAAGGTTCTATTACTGACCTGCCAAACGCGAAAGCTAAAAAACGTTGATTGATAAGAAAAAACGCTGATAACGCGCGTTTTCTGAGATAACGTTCTTGCTATAAAATTAGCCCTTGAGTTCATCGCTCAGGGGCTATTTTTTACAGCGATTTATCTTCATTGTAAAATAGAGCGAATCAGACAATCCGCAGGAGCGGAAACAGAGTAAAGGCACATGTTGGCCTGATTCGAGAGCATGCAGACCCGATCACATTCCACCACACCGCTTATTCCACCGAGTACGTTCGTGCTGCCTTATCAAGGCGCATGGCCAACTGTTTTAGATTGCTTGTGTTATAACTTCCCCAAGATTAGCCGTGAAAACTGGCTTGGTCGTTTTGAGCGAAAGCTCGTGTTAGACAGTCATCAAAACCCCATTCATCACGATCTTCCTTATCGTGCAGGGTTGCGCATTTATTACTATCGCGAGATTGTCGGTGAAAAAGAGATCCCGTTTCGCGAAGCCATTTTATATCAAGATGAGCATATTCTGGTGGTCGATAAACCGCATTTCTTGCCTGTAACACCCACGGGTGACTACGTTTCACAGACCTTGCAAACCCGGTTGATGGCGCGGTTGAATAACGTGGAATTGCAACCGTTGCATCGCATCGATCGCCATACTGCAGGTCTTGTGCTGTTTTCGGTACAAAAGAAAACGCGCGCTGTTTATCAGGCTCTTTTTCGTGAGCAGCAAATTAGCAAACGTTATGAGGCGATAGCGCCGGCTTTGCCGCAGCTGAGTTTTCCGCACAGCCGTTCAACACGGATTGTGCAGGGCGAGCAGTTTTTTCTGTCGCAGGAAGTGGCGGGCACACCTAACTCGCATACGATTATTGATGTAATAGAACAACGCGGTGAGTGGTGTCGATATCAGTTAAATCCGGTATCCGGCAAAAAGCATCAGTTGCGATTGCACATGGCAAATCTAGGCGCACCGATTTGTAATGATCCGTTTTACCCCGTGGTGGATAACGATGCCGTCGATGACTATGCGAAACCGCTGCAATTGCTGGCGAAAGAGCTGATGTTTACTGACCCGTTGAGTGGTGTGCCGCACCATTTTCAAAGCGAGCAGTCATTAAGTTGGAATGTAATCTAAAACATGAGCCCCGATTTTCGAGGCTCTGTTTTTGATGTTCAACCAGAATTATTTTTTCAGCGATAAGATCAACGCTGAGGTATCTAGCCGACCACAACCTTCTTCCTGCAGTTTGGCATAGCGTTCATCTACCTGCTTGGTCAGTGGCAGCTCAATGTGCTGGCGTGCGGCTTCCTCCAGACAGATGCCTAAATCTTTGCGCATCCAGTCGATGGCAAAACCAAAACTGAATTTGTTTTGTGCCATGGTTTCGGCGCGGTTTTCCATCTGCCACGAACCCGCAGCACCGAATTTCAACGTTTCGACCACTTGGTGAATATCTAACCCGACTGTTTCCGCCAGCAACAGGCCTTCACTTAAGCCTTGCAACACACCGGCGATGCAGATCTGGTTAACCATTTTGCAGCGTTGCCCGGCACCACAACGGCCTACGAGTTGGATCTGGCGGGCATAGGAAGCCATCACTGGTTTAGCTAAGGCAAAGGTTTGTTCATCGCCACCACACATGATGGTCAGGCAGCCTTTTTCCGCACCGCTCTGCCCGCCAGAAACTGGACAATCCATAAAATGATTACCTTGTTTGTGACAGGCATTTTCCAATTCATGCGCTAAGGTGGCTGAGGCGGTAGTATGGTCAATGACAATCGCGCCGGGTTTTAAGCCAGCCAAAATGCCATCTTCACCGTAACAAACACTGCGCACATCGTTATCGTTGCCGACACAGATAAAAACGATATCCGCATCAGTAGCTGCTTGCTTTGGCGTTGCAGCAATAGCGCCATGATAGGTTGCCTGCCAGGCTTCGGCTTTGCTATGTGTGCGGTTATAAACTGTGGTGTTAAAGCCTTTATTTTGCAGGTATCCCGCCATCGGGGAGCCCATTACGCCTAAACCGATAAAGGCTACGTTGCTTATGTTCATCATGATCCCTCTCTGTCAGTGACTATGACCAGATAATTGATCTGTTAATGACATATGTCAATTTGTCGATTTCTGGATCGGCAAATATCCGTTTATTTGGTAATAAAGCGCCGTTTATCGTTCAGGAATAGCAGTTATAGCGATAGATTGATATATGTTATCTTTAGTCAATGCCTGTATCCGGTAAGATAAAATGAGCGCGCCAAAATATTTAGCCATTGTTAAAAAGATAGAAGAGTTAATCCGTTCCGGCCAGTTTCCCGAAGGAAGCCAGCTGCCGACGCATCGTGAATTAGCACAACAATGGGCGACTACGCCGATCACGGTGGCGAAAGCCTATAAAGAACTGGCGGAAAAAAAGCTGATTGAATCGTTTGTCGGACGGGGCAGTTTTGTCAGTAATCACAGTCAACTGTCAGATGTCATTCGCGCCGAAACCAGTGAACAAGAGCGCAATCTGTCTATTTTGCAACCCTGTATTCATCAGCACGCTGACCGGTTAAATCAGGTGTTTTCGCAGATCCTGACACACGGCAATGATGTGTTATATGGCTATGTCGAACACACCGGCTTGGTGCAACATCGGGTCATGGGGGCAAAATGGGCGCGTCAGTATGGCCTGAAAGTCGATAACGAAAATGATGTGGTGTTAGCCAGTGGCGCACAACATGCACTGACTACGCTGATCCAGTTATACACTCAACCGGATGACACCATCGCAGTCGAAGCATTGACGTATCCTGGCATTTTGTCGATCGCGAATTTGTTGGGGCGAAAAGTGGTTTCTGTCACGATGGATGAACAGGGTATGGTGCCGGCTGCATTAAATGACCTATGTCAGAATACTCAAATTGCGATGGTGATTGCCGTGCCATCACATCAAAACCCAACTGCAGCGACAATGCCGGTGGAACGCCGACAGCAACTGGCTGCTGTTGTTAATCAGCATCAGCTGTGGTTAGTTGAAGATGATATTTATGGGTTTCTAAATCCGGTCCCGATTGCGGCGATTTGTAATTTTGCACCATTGCATGGTTTTCATATCACCAGTCTGTCAAAAGCTATCAGCCCCGGTCTGCGTTGTGGTTATATCAAAGCGCCATCGGCGGAAAGTGAACGATTAGCCGCATTTATTCGTTCTACACTTTGGTTGCCATCACCGATCACGTTTGCTGCGGCAGCCGTGCTGATTTATACCGGTGAGGCATTTCAAATAGCCAAAGAACAACGCCAGATAGCGATCAATCGCCAGCGTTTAGCAGCAGAACATTTAGCTGAATTTACACTATTTCATCAGCCTGATAGCTACCACTTGTGGCTGGTGTTGCCGGAGCATTGGCAAGCGGATGCGTTTACACTGGTCGCGAAAAATCGTGGCATTCTGGTCAGTAGCGCTTCCTATTTTAAAGCTGACCCGCTGACTGTAACGCCGAATGCGATCCGGCTGTCGCTGATGGCGATTGAAGATGAACAGGTGTTTATTGCTACGTTAACGCAATTAGCCGAGTTGTTACGGCGTGATGCCCGTTTTGATTATGCGCATTGCTGATAACAAAACAGGCTCTTGTGATAGAGCCTGTTTTATCGTGGATGGCTTGAGCCAATAAAAACCTCAGAACATGCGGGTTTTCAGTTTCGGGTTTTTATGCTCGTGTCTGTTCTGGTGTTGCCGGTGACGTGAGCGTCTGATTTCACAAACCAGTGCCCAGAAAATAATAAGGGACTCGGCAATAAGAAACTCTGTGTTTCTTAGTAACAACAGACCAATAAACAAATAGAAAAAAGGCTTAACTTCATACAGTATTTCAGGCAAAAAAATGGTGGCTATTACTTCAAATAGTTTACAAATGATTAAAATAGCGAGTGTGCTTTACTGTGGGAGTGGAGATAAATTGCACAGGAGTGAATTTTTTTAGCTTGCCAAGCCCTATCTGCAGCAGAAACGACTATATTTAATTAGATAGATCTAATTTAAAGGAGGGCATCATGACGGTTGATAAAGCAGTACGTGCCTTTGCCGGGGTGATGGTTTTAGTCTCTGTCGCGCTGACTTACTGGCTCAGCCCATGGTTTGTGCTGTTAACCTTATTTGTCGGGGCTAATTTGATTCAAAGCTCTTTCACCGGATTTTGTCCGGCGGAAATGTTCTTCAGAAAAATGGGGCTCAAAGATTAAATATTGGCTACCAAGGCGTATATATACCCAAAGTAATTGGAGTTGCAGCAAGGTGACAAGTGAGCGAATCCCCATGAGCATAGATAGGCTATGTAATTGGAGTGAGTGAACTCAGTCAACGATGTTGCAACTTCAAGTACGAAGGGTTAACGCTCTCCGGACATACCAAATTCAATTGCTGCCTGCGTGTAAAAAATATTGATGTTCTCTTTTCTCAGTAACGCAAACATCAACTCTGCCTCTTCGGCAGTAACCGCCATCGTCACTTGTAGTGGTTGCTCTGCCAGCTCAAAAAAATGCACAGAATGCAGTTTTTTATCATGGCCGAAGCCTTCGCTGGCTGCAGTCAGCGTTGCGCCTCGAATGCCGATCTCTTTCGCTTGTTCGAGTAGCCACAACGCCAGTGACTGACCATGTACAGAACGGTCTTGTTGGGTGAAGAGTGTTAGCTTGAAGCCTTGCATAAGCACCTCCTAAGGCACCCGCTGTAATAGGTTCATAGAGGCCATGCCCAGCAACGTCATCGCCAATGAACCCAATACATGCACAGAAATGGCGGTACCGGCCCAGGCTAATCGGCCTTGTTGTAATAAGGTAGTAACTTCGGCGGAAAAAGTTGAAAACGTGGTCAAACCACCGAGGAAGCCCGTGATCACGAGCAGACGCCATTCTGGCGGTAGACTGGGGTTACCGGCAAAAAAGGTGAGTGCCAGACCAATCAGATAACCGCCGAGTAAATTAGCAGCCAATGTCCCCAGTGGAATGGTGGGGAACAGCGCATTCAGCCCCAAACCTAAAAACCAACGGCTGACGGCACCCGCAGAGGCGCCAATACTGATGGCTAAAATCGAATACAACATGAACTGTCCTTAATATAAAAACCGGATAATGTGTATGACTGACCACCTGACCGGGGAAAAACGCGATATGCCATCGCTGAATTAAGTATAGCTTTCGCCGGATTAGCTGACTACACGGTAGCGTTTCGTGTTATGTAAACAAAAAATGTCTTTGAAATGCGAAATTTTTTTATGGTTAATTAGCGGCGGATGTTTTTTCTGTCGGTAACGATTATGCTTAACCGGAACGTAACAATAAAAACTACAGAGGAACATACCAATGAAGAGCTTGTCATACTTTATGTTGGCAGTTGCAGTGACGACGTTGGTTGGTTGCGTCGGGCCACGCCCGGTACGTGTCAATCGTGCTGATGTTGATGTTGGTGGCACACGTGTGATTCTGGATCAAGGTGGTCAATACCCAGCCGGGAACGGTCGTTTCTGCCCGCCGGGTCAGGCCAAGAAAGGTCGCTGCTAATAAGCAGTTATGTTTCTATTTTGCATATAAATTCACTATAGTTGTCCCCCGTTTGCTTCACAGCCAAGCTACTGACAACTGTTCAGGGATGAGCGGCGGGGCTGATTTTCCAGAGAGGAGTGCATTGTGCTAGAAAGCTATCGTCAACATGTTGCAGAACGTGCAGCGCAGGGTATTGCGCCAAAACCATTATCAGCCGAACAGGTTGCCGCGCTGGTTGAATTATTGAAAAACCCACCGGCAGGCGAAGAAGCCGTATTATTAGAACTGCTGGCTGATCGCGTGCCACCTGGAGTCGATGAAGCTGCTTATGTTAAAGCCGGTTTTCTGGCTGCTGTCACCAAGGGGACGGTGACTTCTCCGGTGATCAGTGCAGAAAAAGCGACTGAATTGCTGGGTACCATGCAGGGTGGCTACAACATTCAACCGCTGATCGATCTGCTGGATGATGCCAAACTGGCCCCAATTGCGGCGAAAGCGCTGTCGCACACTTTACTGCTGTTTGATTCTTTCCATGATGTGCAGGAAAAACTGCAAGCCGGTAATGCGTATGCCAAACAGGTGATGGAATCATGGGCCAATGCCGAATGGTATCTGAACCGTCCGCAACTGGCGGACAAAGTTACCCTGACCGTGTTCAAAGTAACCGGTGAAACCAACACTGACGATCTGTCACCAGCGCAAGATGCCTGGTCTCGTCCTGATATCCCATTGCACGCATTAGCAATGCTGAAAAACAGCCGTCCGGGGATTACCGCCGATCAAGAAGGCGCGGTTGGCCCAATCAAAACGCTGGATGCACTGAAACAGAAAGGTTTCCCACTGGTGTACGTGGGTGACGTGGTTGGTACGGGTTCATCGCGTAAATCAGCGACCAACTCGGTGCTGTGGTTCATGGGCGATGACATTCCTAACGTACCAAACAAACGTGCGGGTGGTTTCGTGCTGGGTGGCAAGATTGCCCCAATCTTCTTCAACACTATGGAAGATGCTGGCGCACTGCCAATCGAACTGGATGTCAGCAAAATGAACACCGGTGATGTCATCGACATCTATCCGTATGCCGGTAAAGTGACCGCTCACGGCAGCGATGAAGTGATTGCTACGTTCGAGTTGAAAACCGATGTACTGCTGGATGAAGTGCGTGCGGGTGGTCGTATTCCATTGATCGTAGGTCGTGGTCTGACTGACAAAGCACGTGAAATGCTGGGTCTGCCTGCATCAACCGTGTTCAACCGTCCGAAACCAGTAGCTGATACCGGTAAAGGTTACACACTGGCGCAGAAAATGGTCGGTAAAGCCTGTGGTGTTGCCGGCATTCGCCCTGGCACTTACTGCGAACCGAAGATGACTACCGTCGGCTCGCAAGATACCACTGGCCCGATGACCCGTGACGAGCTGAAAGATCTGGCTTGTCTGGGCTTCTCCGCTGATCTGGTCATGCAGTCTTTCTGTCACACGGCAGCTTATCCAAAACCAGTTGATGTGCAGACTCATCACACGTTGCCAGATTTCATTATGAACCGTGGCGGTGTTTCACTGCGCCCTGGCGATGGCGTTATTCATAGCTGGCTGAACCGCATGCTGCTGCCAGATACTGTTGGTACTGGTGGTGACTCACACACCCGCTTCCCAATCGGCGTTTCTTTCCCAGCTGGCTCTGGTTTGGTGGCGTTTGCTGCTGCCACCGGTGTGATGCCATTGGATATGCCAGAGTCTGTGCTGGTGCGTTTTAAAGGCGAACTGCAACCGGGCATCACACTGCGTGATCTGGTACATGCGATCCCTTACCAAGCTATTCAGATGGGTTTATTGACCGTGGAAAAAGCGGGCAAGAAAAACATCTTCTCTGGCCGTATCTTAGAAATTGAAGGTCTGCCAGAGCTGAAAGTAGAACAAGCATTTGAACTGGCAGATGCCAGTGCCGAACGTTCTGCAGCAGGCTGTACTATCAAGCTGGATGAAGCGCCAATCGCTGAATACCTGAATTCCAACATCGTGATGCTGAAATGGATGCTGGCGGAAGGCTACGGTGATAAACGCACCATCGAACGTCGTATCGCAGGCATGCAAGAGTGGCTGGCTAATCCAAGACTGATGGAAGCCGATGCTGACGCAGAATACGCAGCGATCATTGAAATCGACATGAACGAAATCAAAGAGCCGATCCTGTGTGCGCCGAACGATCCGGATGATGCTCGTCTGCTGTCAACCGTAGCCGGTGATAAGATCGATGAAGTATTCATCGGTTCTTGTATGACCAACATTGGTCACTTCCGTGCGGCTGGTAAATTGCTGAACCAGTTCAAAGGTCAGCTGCATACCCGTCTGTGGATCGCGCCGCCGACCAAAATGGATCGTGACCAACTGACCGAAGAAGGATATTACGGCATTTTCGGTCGCGTTGGTGCGCGTATCGAAATCCCCGGCTGTTCACTGTGTATGGGTAACCAGGCGCGTGTTGGCGACGGCACCACAGTGGTATCTACCTCGACCCGTAACTTCCCGAACCGTTTAGGTCAGGGCGCTAACGTGTATCTGGCCTCAGCGGAGCTGGCTTCTGTGGCCGCAATTCTGGGTCGTATTCCAAGCGTGGAAGAGTATCAATCTTACGCGAAGGAATTGGATGCGATGGCGGCCGACGTTTATCGTTATCTGAACTTTGATCAGATCGCCAGCTACACCAGCAAAGCGGCAGAAGTGATTTTACAAGTACCGGCATAAAACGGTAATTTGTGCTGAATATGAAGGGCAGGTCATTGACTTGCCCTTCTCTTTTTTCGCTGTTTCCAATAACCTTCAACTATTGTTAATAAGTATACCCAAACAACTTGGTGTTGCAGGAAGGCGGCAAGTGAACGAGACCCATGAGCATAGATAAACTATGTGATTGGGGCGAATGAACGCAGCCAACACCGCTGCAACGTCAAGTGGGAAGAGTATAAACATAATCAGGCAAACGCAGTCTGCAGACAGGCTGAAAGGTAAGGGACGACCCGTATTGCCGTTGTTCAGGAGAGCAAGGTATGGATCATGAGTTTGTCCGCGATATCGACGGTCGTTGCCGGGCGCGTATGTCTATGGGGCATGAAGCCTTTGGTTTTTGGCTCACTGATGAGCTGGGCGATAATCTGCCCCTCTGCGATGAAATATTGAAAGCCACCGCGCATTTATTGCATGCAGGTGAGGATTATAAATTATCCGGAAAGACCTTTTGTCTTTATCTGGAAGAAGAAGCGGCTACCGTCAGCGCGTTGGAATTGCAATTTGAAACACCGATAGAAGATAACGAGCAGGGATTAAGTTATTACGATGACGAATTGTTTGCTGCATGTGGTCTGGAAGACTTCGAATTGCTACTTCGGGCCTGGCGTGAGTTTATTACCGAGCAAGAATAGATGAATGACCCACAATGACGCCCTTTTTTGGGGCGTTTTTGTTGCGGTGCTGGCGAGAAGTGCATAATTGTGTTCATCAATAGTATGACGAATGAAGATTATGTTATTAACGCCATGAAAAATAACAATATTTAATAAATGGCACAGACATTGAATTGTTTCAGTTAAGCCCAATTAACCAGGGAGTGGGAGTTTAACTATGAAACTTATCAGTGCAATCATTAAACCGTTCAAATTGGATGACGTGCGTGAAGCTGTTGCTGCACTCGGCGTAGATGGTATGACCGTGTCCGAAGTGAAAGGTTTTGGCCGTCAAAAGGGTCACACCGAATTGTATCGCGGTGCTGAATATCAGGTCGACTTTCTGCCGAAAGTAAAACTGGATATCGCTACTTCTGACGATAACGTTGAAAGCATTATCGAAGCAATCAGCAAAGCGGCTTATACCGGTAAAATTGGTGACGGTAAGATTTTCGTGTACGACCTGGCGCATGTTGTGCGTATTCGTACTGGCGAAATGGATGGCGAAGCCATCTAACGTTAGTTTTTAAATGATTTGAGTTTTCAGATTATTTTTGCGTTTTCAGATTGTTCGTTCAGACATATTGGGACCTTGCGGTCCCTTTTTTATTGCTCGGTTAAACGGAGTAATTAAGTCAATAAAAACGAGATTTATTTTCATTTATTTACAAATGCGAGTTATTATCATATCTTTATGATAATAGTTCTCATTGAGTGGTGGATGTGCAATGAAAAAAATCGCGTTATTGGCTGTGCTGGCTGCAGGTAGTGTTCAGGCTGCGGAAGAGATCAATGTTTACTCTGCCCGTCAGGCTTATCTGATTGAACCTATTGTAAAAGAGTTCGAAAAAGATCAGGGCATCAAGGTTAATCTGGTGTATGCCGAAGACGGTTTAGCTGAACGTTTGGCGCGAGAAGGAAAACATACCCCAGCCGATCTGGTGCTGACCGTCGATATCAGCCGGCTGATGGAGCTGGTGGAAAACGATCTGGTACAACCGGTTGAAAGCCAAACGCTGAATAAAAACATTCCGGCACAATACCGCGATCCAGATAATCGCTGGTTTGCCTTGACCACTCGCGTGCGGAATATTTATACCTCTAAAGATCGCATTGGCAAACCCGCTGACATTACCTATGAATCACTGGCTGATCCGAAATACAAAGGCAAAATCTGTACTCGTAGCGGTAAGAACTCTTATAACGTTGCGCTGGTTGCATCCATGATCGCACATCATGGTGAAGCGAAAACGCATAGCTGGCTGGAAGGGGTAAAAGCTAATCTGGCGCGTAAACCGCAGGGGAATGATCGCGATCAGGTTAAAGCGATCAAAGAAGGGATCTGCGATTTGTCGCTGGGTAACAGCTATTACCTGGGTAAAATGCTGCAGGATGAAGAACAAAAAACCTGGGCCGATGCGGTTTATATCAACTTTCCGAACCAGCAAGATCGTGGCGCGCATGTTAATGTCAGCGGTGTCTTGATGACTAAATATGCAAAAAATAAAGCTGCGGCGCTTAAACTGATGGAATATCTGTCTGCCGATAAGGCCCAGCAGATGTATGCAGAATTGAATATGGAATATCCGGTCAAAGCTGGTGTTGCACCTTCCAAACTGGTGGCTTCATGGGGCGAATTCAAAGCCGATGCGTTACCAATTGCCAAAATTGCCACTTACCGCAAACAAGCCATTACGTTGCTTGATGATGTAAAATTTGATCTTTAAGGACGTATCATGGCAGTAGTACGCCATCGTCGTTGGTTAATCGGCAGCGGAGCATTAGCTCTGCTGCTGTTTTCACCTGTGCTGGCTTTATTGCTCGAAGCCGTCAGCAGCGATGTCAGCTTGTTGCAACAACTCTGGCAGACCGTTTTACCCACCTATATTTTCAATTCAATGGCACTGGTTATCTGCGTGGTTATTCTGGCGGTATTGCTGGGGTTACCTTGCGGCTGGTTGCTGGCAAATTATCAGCTACCGGGGCATCGTTATCTGGAATGGGCGCTGATCTTACCGCTGGCAATGCCGGCCTATGTGGTTGCTTATATTTACACTGATTTACTTGATTATACCGGATGGCTGCAGGTGCAGTTGCGGGCATTCTTTGGCTGGCAATCTGCGGCAGACTACTGGTTTCCCGATCTGCGCACCTTAGGTGGTGCTGCAGTCATGCTGGCGCTGGTGCTCTATCCATATGTTTATCTGCTAACACGGGCCGGCTTTCTGGAGCAATCCATTAACCTGCAAGATGCCGGTCGCATGCTGGGGGCCAGTCACTGGCGGCGTTTTTTCCGCATCAGTTTGCCACTCGTCCGGCCCGCGTTGATTGGCGCGATGATCTTGGTGGCGATGGAGACACTGGCCGATTTTGGTACTGTTTCCTATTTTGCGGTGAATACCCTGACCACCGCCATTACCGATGCCTGGCTGGGCTACGGCAGTTTACCGTCTGCCGCCCAGCTTTCGCTTTGCTTGATCTCAATGGTGGTGTTGCTCATTTTGCTGGAAAAAATGAGTCGCCGTCGCCAACAGATCTTTCAGAAAGGCAATGGGATCCCGGTCAATAACCGCGCGTATCTGCGCGGTTGGAGATTATTGCTGGCCCAGGGGTATTGCTGGTCACTGGTGTTGTTGGGCTTTTTTTTGCCAGTGTTAGTGTTGCTCGATTATGCACTGTCTGCGTTGGCAGAACAGGATTGGTTTTCGTTGTTGCAATACAGTTTGAATAGCCTGCAAATTGCACTGTCGGTAGCGGCCTTTGCCGCGTTATTAGCCTTACCATTGGTGCTAACGCGACGCCTGTTACCCAATAAGTCAGCCATTCAGCTTTTACAACTCGCCGGAATTGGTTACGCCATGCCGGGCACAGTGTTAGCCATCGGCATTCTGATCCCGTTTACGCTGGGGGATTTTCTGCTGAACGATGCGATTGCCGCACTCGGTTGGGAAGAGCCGGGGTTGATCCTGACCGGTACTATTTTTGCGTTAGTCTGTGCTTATGTTGTGCGCTTTATTGCTATCGCGTTAGGCAGTCAGGAAAGCTCACTGGCACGCATCTCATTTAGTCTGGATATGGTCAGCCGTAGTCTGGGCTATTACCCGCTACCCATGTTCGTACGGGTGCATTTACCGCTGATGTGGCGTGGCATTATGGCTGGCGTCGTCTTGATCTTTATTGAATCCATGAAAGAGCTGCCCGCGGCCTTATTGTTACGGCCATTTAACTTAGAAACTTTACCCACTATCGTTTATCAATATGTCAAAACGGAACAGTTACCGCTGGGCGCATTACCGGCCTTGATGATTGTACTGGTCGGGTTATTACCGCTGATTTTTTTCAACCGCTCGCTGGAACGGGGAATAACATGAACGCCATTGAGATCTGCCAATTACAATGTGGCTATCAGGAGCAAGCCATTCTGCAGGATATTTCTTTTGTCCTGGAAGAGCGGAAAATCCTCGCCCTGCTTGGTGCCAGCGGCTGTGGCAAAACCACCTTATTAAAAGCCATTGCCGGATTACTACCGATTGATCACGGGCAAATTTATCTGCATGGGCAGCAGGTGCAAAATGGCTCATCTGGTTTAGATCCGGAAGCACGAGGCGTGGGTTTTATCTTTCAGGATTATGCGCTGTTTCCGCACATGACCGTGCACGACAATCTGATGTTTGGCTTACGGCCATTACGGCTGAAAAAAGCGGAAGCCGAAGAGCGGATCATGTCGACGTTATCGATTGTTGGGCTGGCAGGCATGGAAAAGCGTTATCCGCATGAATTATCCGGTGGTCAGCAGCAGCGGGTCGCGATTGCTCGATCACTGGTTTGTCGCCCGAAGCTGATGCTACTGGATGAACCTTTTTCCAATATCGACAGTCAGCTACGCATACCGTTGATCAGGGAGATCCGCCAGCTATTGCAGGAACAGGAAGTGGCAGCGATTTTTGTGACACACAATAAGGAAGAAGCCTTCACATTTGCCGATGAACTGGCGATTTTTCGTAAAGGCCGCATTGCGCAGCAAGGGCTGGCCAGTGAGGTTTATCATCATCCGGAAAATCGCTATGTGGCGGAATTTTTAGGTGAAGGCAATGCAGTGCAGATCATCCGGCACAGCATCAGTTCGGTGATGACACCGTGGGGGGAGTTGCACTGTGATCATCTGCCACACGGTGAAGATGAGCTGATCTTGTTTGTGCGTCCGCAATGGCTGGAGATTGTGCCCGGAGGCGAGGGGTTATTACTGGAGCAGCAATTTCTGGGCACTCATGCGCATTGTCGTGTGCATTGGCAGGGCATGACGCTGAATGCCTGGCATGCAGACAGTCTACCGCTGAATACGAATAATGTGGGCTTGCGTTTACGTCAGCACCGGCCAGTGATCTTCACCCGCAAGCATTGGTTTGCCGCCGCACATTAATATCGTTGGCAAGCAAAAATGGATGCGTTGCCCCTCTGCTATCAAGAGGGGCGAGCGGATATAGTTCTAACCCGTCTGTTCAAACAGTTCCAGAACCGAATCGTAAAGCTCGTCGATATCCGTTTCCGCTGTTGGCGTAATGAAGATGGTGTCATCCCCGGCAATGGTGCCGAGAATGCCTTCCGCTTTACCCAATGAATCCAGCATGCGGGCGATCAATTGTGCGGCACCTGGCGTGGTATGGATCACCAGAATAATGCCGTTATGATCGACATCCAGCACCAGATTTTTCAGTGGGCTGTTGATCGTCGGAATACCCAATTCCACGGGTAAGCAATACACCATTTCCGTTTTAGCATTACGGGTTCGTACCGCACCAAAGCGGCTTAACATCCGAGATACTTTCGACTGGTTAATGTTTTCAAAGCCGATTTCATTCAGTGCCGTAACAATTTCAGCCTGTGATCCAAATCGCTCTTCTCGTAATAAGGCTTTGAAAGCCTTAACAAGTTGTTCCTGTTTTTCGCCGGGTTTCATGTAAAATCCGATATGAATCGTTCATAAACAACAATTTTGCAGTCTGGCTGCATATATTTCAACGATTGCTGCATAAAAATAGATATTAGTTCACAGGAACTATGCAGTGGTTGTTAGAAGTCAGCATGCAAAAATGGCCTGAGAAGCGAATTTAGCGATTCAGTCTGAATAAAGAAAGAGTGTCACCCAGCTCACACTTCGCGCGGGCGTGTTTGGATGATGCGTCACTTTCTACTATTTTCAGATGAGCAATACTTACAACAATTACCATCACAACAACAAAAATATGGAGCTTGCTATGAAAATAACTGTTCTCGGTGCTGCTGGTGGTATAGGGCAAGCGCTGTCCCTATTATTAAAAATGAAACTACCCGCAGGATTTAAACTGGCTTTGTATGATGTCGCGCCAGTGACACCGGGTATTGCTGTCGATTTGAGCCATATTCCTACTGATGTTGCGGTAAAAGGCTTTGCTGGTGATGATCTACCGAAGGCATTGGAAGGCAGTAATGTGGTCGTGATCTGTGCGGGTATTGCCCGTAAACCGGGTATGGATCGCAGCGATTTGTTTAAATTCAATGCCGGGGTTATTCAAGCATTAGTGTCTTCAGCTGCGGCGATTTGTCCGAATGCTTGTTTCTGCATTATTACTAACCCGGTCAATAGCATGGTGCCGGTGGCGGCTGAAGTGCTGAAAAAAGCCGGTGTTTATAACCCACAGAAATTGTTTGGCGTCACCATGCTTGATGTCATTCGTGCGGAAACGTTTGTTGCCAATTCACAAGGGCGTGCTGCCGGCACTATCCGTGTGAATGTGATTGGTGGTCACAGTGGTAAAACAATTCTGCCAGTGATGTCGCAAGTAGGTGGGTTTGAATTCACCGATGACGAAGCTGCACAATTGGTGCGTCATATTCAGGATGCAGGTACCGAAGTTGTTGAAGCTAAAGCCGGTAATGGTTCGGCGACATTGGCCATGGCGGCGGCGGCATATCGCTTTGTGAATGCGGTTGTTCGTGGTTTGCTGGGTGAAGAGAATGTGGTGGAGTGTGCTTATGTGGAAGGTGGCAGCCAGCACAGTCGTTTCTTCTCACAACCGATGCGTTTAGGTAAAGAGGGCTGGTATAAGGTGTTACCTTACGGGCCACTGACTCAGGCGGAAAAAGATGCGCTGGAGGCCATGTTGCCAACCCTGCGCGATGAAATTCGGATGGGGGAAGAGTTCGTCCTTAAGCCCGAATAAGCCGTAGATGACTGTTCATGAAACGAGGGGGGCTATTGTGCCCCCCCCTTTATTTTAAGAGTCATTTTCAAGAGTTCAGCTGATTGTTTTGGCTTCGACAATCAGCAGAGTACCTTCTGCCGCAACGACTTTAACTGCAGTTCCGGCTTTCAGCGGTTCGTTACACAACACTTGCCAGACTGTATCATCCAGTCGTACCCGGCTTTGTCCTAATTGCACGTCTTCCAACAACGTGGTTTGCGCACCAATACAACGCTGAGTCCGTTGATTCAGCACTACGCTGCCAGCTGCTGGCTTGTCTCGCTGGTTAAGGCGAAACCAATACCAAGTTGTGGCGATGCTGAATATGGCAAACAGACCCCACTGAGCATAAATATCTAACGCAAACAGATATACCATCACGGCAGTCAGCAATGCAGCGATGCCGGTCCAAAGCAACAAGCCCGCAGTGCCAAACAGTTCCAGCAGTAATAATGCAGCACCGAGGATCAACCAGTGCCAGTAATTCCATTCGGTGAACCCAACCCAATCCAGCATATAGCCTCTTCACTCTTTATTGTTTTTTCTGCCCAATTTCATTTAACAGCTGACTGATGCCGCCGATCGAGCCGATTAACTGCGACGCTTCCAGTGGCATCAAGACCAGCTTACTGTTTTGTCCATCGCCAATCTTACCCAGCGCTTCGGTGTATTTTTGTGCGATAAAATAATTAATGGCCTGAGTGTTGCCGTTGGAAATCGCATCCGAAACCAGTTGGGTTGCTTTTGCTTCTGCTTCGGCCTGACGCTCACGCGCTTCCGAGGCTAAAAACGCGGCTTGCCGTTCGCCTTCCGCTTTCAGGATCTGCGATTGTTTTTCACCTTCTGCTTTTAAGATCTTCGATTGCCGAACGCCTTCGGCTTCGAGAATTTCCGCCCGCTTCTGGCGCTCGGCCTTCATCTGGGCATTCATCGCTTCAATCAGATCTTGTGGTGGGCGCACGTCTTTAATTTCGATACGGGTGACTTTTACCCCCCATGGGCTGGTTGCGGCATCGACGGTATGCAGCAGTTTTTCATTGATCGTGTCGCGTTGCGACAACATATGATCCAACTCCATGGCACCTAATACGGTACGGATGTTGGTCATGGTCAAATTACGGATGGCCTGCATCAGATCGTTGACCTCATACGCCGCTTTATGCGCTTCAATGACCTGCACAAAGGCCACCGCATCGATAGTCACGTTGGCGTTGTCGCGGGAGATGATTTCCTGCGGCGGAATATCCATGACTTGTTCCATCATGTTGATTTTACGGCCAATGCGATCGATGAAGGGGATCAGTAAACTTAATCCCGGTGTCAGCGTGCTGGTGTAGCGCCCAAATCGTTCTACCGTCCAGTTATAACCTTGTGGCACCACTTTAATTACTGTGCTGAGAGTAACGAGAACCAATACGATAAAAATAATTAGCAGTGGTAAACTTAAATCCATCACAACCTCCGGGAATCAGCTTTCTGGCTATACTTTTTGCATAGTATCAATAGTATAGAACATAAGAGAGTTGAGCCATATGGATATGAACAAGGAACTCTTATGACATTACATTCCCCCTGTCGTGGTGTTTGCCGACTGGATGAAACAGGTCAATATTGTACGGGGTGTCATCGCACGATCGATGAAGTAGCTGGCTGGTCAGGTTTTAATGACGAGCAGAAAGAATTAGTTTGGATGCGGTTGCTGAGTCGGCCTTTACAAGCAGAGGAAAAATGGTGCTCGGTTTGCGGAAATCAATTTCAGTGTGGCACTGGCGGAAAAAATGGTGGCTGCTGGTGCCAAGACCTTCCGAATATCATGTCATTATCGCTCGATGCCAGTGATTGTTTATGTGCTGATTGTCTGGCGAAAGAGCTAAAAATTAAGGTACAACTGACCAAACCTGCCCGCTAAAAGGTAAGTGAATCTCTAAATCACATAATCAGATAAGCATATTACTTTTTAGCTATAAAAGGGCCTTTTTATCATTTTACATCTCACTATTACATGTCTATATTCATATTCCAGAAATAGAAGGAGTCATCATGGATTATCTGCCGCTGTTTGCCAGATTAAAAAATCGCACCGTATTACTGGTAGGTGGTGGTGATATCGCACTGCGTAAAGCTCGTCTGTTATTAGACGCCGGTGCGGTATTAACCGTGATTGCGCCATCGTTACATGAAGAATTGACGGAATTACTGTCAGAACAACATACCTATATTCCATCGCGTTTTAACCCGGCGCATTTGAATAATCAGATGCTGGTGATTGCAGCGACCGATGATGAAGACGTAAATGCGGAAGTTGCGGCGGCTGCGGATGCAGCCAATATCTGGGTGAACGTGGTCGATGACCCGGATCGTTCCAGCTTTATTTTCCCGTCGATCATTGATCGTTCGCCGATCATGGTGGCGGTATCCAGTGGTGGTAAAGCACCGGTACTGGTGCGCATGCTGCGCGAACGCTTAGAAGCGTTATTGCCAAAACATCTGGGCGCGCTGGGTAATTTATCGGGCGAATGGCGTTCCCGTATTAAACAAAAACTGGGTGACATTACATCGCGCCGTCGTTTCTGGGAAAAAGCGTTTGCCTCACCACAGCTGGCTACTTTGCTGGAAACCGAACAGCAGCCAGCGGCTGAACAGTGGATGGAACAGCAGTTAAATGCTGAAAGTTATGCTGGTGGTGAAATTGTCTTGGTCGGTGCCGGCCCTGGTGATGCCGGTTTGTTGACACTGAAAGGCCTACAGCAGATCCAGCAGGCGGAAGTGGTGCTGTATGACCAGTTGGTCTCGAAAGAAGTATTGAATTTGGTACGCCGCGATGCAGAACGTATCAGTGTGGGTAAAAAAGCCGGCCACCACAGTGTGCCGCAACATGAAATTAATGAACTGTTATTAACCCATGCCCGTGCTGGTAAACGTGTGGTGCGCTTAAAAGGCGGCGACCCGTTCATGTTTGGGCGGGGAGCGGAAGAGTTAGAAGCGGCCAGAGCCGAAGGCATTCCGTTTACCGTGGTGCCGGGAGTTACTGCGGCAGCCGGGGCAACCGCGTATGCGGGTATTCCACTGACACACCGTAATTTTGCACAAAGTGCCGTATTTATTACCGGCCATTGTAAACAAGACGGTGAAGAGCCGGATTGGGCCTCACTGGCGGCCAGCAACCAAACGCTGGTGATCTATATGGGCTTGATTGGTTCACCGACTATTACGCAACGTCTGATTGCGCATGGTCGCCGCCCGGAAACACCGGTGGCACTGATTGAACGTGGTACGACGCCGGAACAGCGCGTATTACGCGGAACGTTACAAGAATTACCTGAATTAGCCAAAGATGCCCGCAGCCCGTCACTGATTGTGATCGGTGAGGTGGCAGCTCTGGCCGACACTTTAAGCTGGTTTGGTGGCGACATCGCGACCGGCAAAGAACATTTGATCAATCTTGCCTGATATAAGTCTGCATGGTCAGGCAAGGGCGTTAAAGAGGAGTTAGCATATGCAACTGGACACCGCACGATTAACCCATTTGAAGCAGTTGGAAGCTGAAAGCATCCATATCATCCGTGAAGTGGCCGCTGAGTTCCAAAACCCGGTGATGCTCTACTCCATCGGTAAAGACTCCTCTGTCATGCTGCATCTGGCGCGCAAAGCCTTTTATCCAGGCTCACTGCCATTCCCACTGCTGCACGTGGATACCAACTGGAAATTCCGCGACATGATCAAATTCCGCGATGAAACCGTGAAGAAATTTGGCATGGAGCTGTTGGTGCACAAAAATCCGGATGGTTTGGCGATGAACATCAACCCATTCGTCCACGGTAGTGCGAAACATACTGACATCATGAAAACTGAAGGCCTGAAACAAGCGCTGAACCAATATGGTTTTGATGCGGCGTTTGGTGGGGCTCGTCGTGATGAAGAGAAATCTCGCGCGAAAGAACGTGTGTATTCTTTCCGTGATAAAAACCATGCCTGGGACCCAAAAAATCAGCGTCCGGAACTGTGGCGTCTGTATAACGGTCAGGTGAACAAAGGCGAAAGCATTCGTGTGTTCCCGTTGTCGAACTGGACCGAACTGGACATCTGGCAATACATCTATCTGGAAAATATCGAAATCGTACCGTTGTACTTTGCGGCTAAACGTCCGGTTGTGGAACGTGATGGTGTGAAGATCATGGTTGATGACGATCGTATGCAGCTTAATCCGGGTGAAACCCCAACCATGGAATCCGTGCGTTTCCGTACCTTGGGTTGTTACCCACTGACCGGGGCCATTGAGTCTGAAGCCTCCACACTGCCGGAAATCATCGAAGAGATGTTGGTTTCCACCACCAGTGAACGTCAGGGACGACTGATCGACAGCGATCAAGCCGGCTCAATGGAGCAGAAGAAACGTCAGGGTTATTTCTAAGGCGTCGGGTTATTACTACGGATTAAGGAACAGAATATTATGAACAGCACCATTGCCGAAGCGATCAAAGAAGAAGGTATTGAGAACTACCTGAAAAATCAGCAGCACAAAACCCTGTTGCGTTTCCTCACTTGCGGCAGCGTCGATGACGGTAAAAGCACACTGATTGGTCGTTTGCTGCATGACTCGCGTCAGGTTTATGAAGATCAGCTGAAAACGCTGCACTCCGACAGCCAGAAAATGGGCACCACCGGTGAAAAACTGGATTTTGCGCTGCTGGTCGATGGTTTGCAGGCAGAGCGTGAGCAGGGCATCACCATTGATGTGGCTTACCGTTATTTCTCTACGCCAAAACGTAAATTCATCATCGCTGATACCCCAGGCCATGAACAATACACCCGTAACATGGCAACCGGAGCATCGACTTGTGATCTGGCGATCATCCTGATCGATGCGCGTCGTGGTGTCTTGGAACAGACTCGTCGTCACAGCTTTATCGCCAGCCTGCTGGGCATCCGTCAGTTTATCGTGGCGGTGAACAAAATGGATCTGGTGAATTTTGATGAAGCCGTGTTTGATGGCATTAAAAAAGATTATCTGGAATTTGCGTCTGGTTTACCGAAAACGGATATCCGTGTCGTGCCAATTTCAGCACTGGACGGTGAAAATCTGGTAGTTAATAGCGAACTAACGCCTTGGTATCAGGGCGAACCACTGCTGACTATGCTGGAAAATGCCGAAGTCGGTACCCGCGATCTGGATCTGCCATTCCGTATGCCGGTGCAATTAGTATCGCGTCCGAACCTCGATTTCCGTGGTTATATGGGCACGGTCGCGGCAGGTGTGCTGAAACCGGGCGATACCGTGCGTGTACTACCATCAGGTAAAGAAAGCAAAGTCAGCCGTATCGTTACCTTCGACGGTGATTTGGATTACGCTCTACCGGGTGAAGCGATCACGATTACGCTGGAAGATGAAATCGACATCAGCCGTGGTGATTTGCTGGTAGCGCCAAATGCCGAAACCCAAGTGACACAGCGTGTGCTGGCGAATGTGGTGTGGATGACGGAAGAGCCGTTACAGGTTAATCGTCAGTACGATATCAAACTGGCTACCCGCAAAACCCGTGGTCAGATCGATGCCATTCGTCACCGTACCGACGTGAACACGCTGGAAAAACACGATGCCACCGAGCTGAAACTGAACGAGATCGGCCAGTTGGAACTTTCGTTGACCAATGCCGTTGGTGTTGATCCGTACACGAAAGTACGAGATACCGGCAGTTTTATCGTCATCGATCGTCTGACTAACGTCACTATCGGTGCCGGTATGGTGGTGGAAGCATTGGCAGATAAAGTGGCTGATGAAGCTCAATTCAGTGAATTCGAATTGGAGTTTAATGCGCTGGTGCGTAAACACTTCCCACATTGGCAAGCTTTGGATATCAGCAAGCTGTAATGTGCTTATCAGAGGTAACCTGCGGGTTACCTCTTTGCTTTTCGGGATTATAGCCTCAATGAACAAAGACATCGTCTGGCACGAACATGCCATTGATAAAGCGGCGCGTGCCGCGCAAAACGGCCACAAAGCGTTTGTGTTGTGGTTCACCGGTTTGTCCGGTTCCGGCAAATCCACGATTGCTGGTGCATTAGAGCAAGAACTCTTCCGTCGTGGCGTGCATACCTATCTGCTCGATGGCGATAATGTGCGTCATGGCTTATGTAAAGGCTTGGGTTTTTCCTTGGCGGATCGTCAGGAAAATCTGCGTCGTGTCGGTGAAGCGTCCAAATTGATGGTTGATGCCGGTTTGGTGGTGTTAGCGGCGTTTGTCTCACCTTACCGGGCTGACCGTGATGCGATCCGTGCGTTACTGCCGGATGGTGAATTCGTCGAAGTGTTTGTCGACACGCCATTGGCTGAGTGCGAACAGCGTGATCCGAAAGGGCTGTATAAAAAAGCGCGTGCTGGTGAGATCAAAAACTTCACCGGTATTGACGATCCGTATGAAGCGCCGGAACAGCCGGAAGTGCATATTCACAATCATGGACGTTCCGTGAGCGATGTCGTTGCAGAATTGTTAGCGCAATTACAAGCGCGTGGGTTATTAGCAGAATAAGCAGCTGAAACTTTGCTGAAACGATTTCGGTAAGCTGTGAGTCAGATCAGTAATTTACAATACTCGTATTAACTGTACGGATAGAGTTAACAAAATTGTTATGCTATTGTTAACCGGTAGGCCAGCTATGAGGTCTGCGAGGATTTAGCATAATGACGAATGACAACAAAATGCCAAAAACGAAATTACTCGTTTTGCTGCTGGTATATATCGCGTTGATTATAGGGCTGGCGGTTTATCTGTACTCTTGATAACACACGATAACGAAAAGGGATCTCCGAGTTCCCAAACAAAAAAGCCATGCATTGCATGGCTTTTTGATTTTCTAATGCTTATTTGCTTTCTTCGTAACGTACTACAGACGCTTCGATTTCAGCGATGGCTTCAGCTTTGTCGCCCCAGCCTTCAACTTTTACCCATTTACCGGCTTCCAGCTCTTTATAACGTTCAAAGAAATGGCGGATCTGCGCTTTCAGCAGTTCTGGCAGTTCATGTACGTCGTTAATGTGTTCGTATTGTTTAGTCAGTTTGCTGTGTGGTACAGCAACCAGTTTCGCGTCCTGACCTGCTTCATCGCTCATTTTCAGCACGCCAACTGGGCGGCAGCGGATCACAGAACCTGGGATCAACGGGTACGGAGTCGGCACCAGCACGTCCACTGGATCACCATCCAGCGACAGGGTGTTATTGATGTAACCGTAGTTGCATGGGTAGAACATTGGGGTCGACATGAAACGGTCTACAAATATGGCGCCAGACGCTTTGTCGATTTCATATTTGATTGGATCAGCATTCTGCGGGATCTCAATAACTACATAGATATCTTCCGGCATTTCTTTGCCAGCAGGAACCAAATTCAAGCTCATGGCGTTTCCCTTTTTTAATTAATAGTAGGTTGCAGGCGCCTATTATAACGGGGCTGATATAAATCGCTACCAACCCGCACTGCAGAGTGATGGCACAAAGTGCATTGCTTCATTAGAATCAGTGTTTTAGTTTTCTTAAATTCAGGTAATCCTGTATGCATATTCACATTCTGGGCATCTGCGGCACCTTTATGGGCGGCATTGCGGTGCTGGCGAAACAGCAGGGTCACAAAGTGACCGGCTCTGATCTCAACGTTTATCCTCCGATGAGCACGCAGTTAGAAGAGCAGGGCATTGAGCTGGTGCAAGGCTATGATCCATCACAACTCGATCCAGCACCTGATATGGTGGTGATCGGCAATGCGATGAGCCGTGGCAATCCGTGTGTGGAATATGTATTAAACCGCAATTTGCCATATACCTCCGGCCCGGAATGGCTGCGTGACAACGTATTACAACAGCGTTGGGTTGTCGGTGTTGCTGGCACGCACGGCAAAACGACTACCTCCAGTATGGTGGCGTGGATTTTAGAACATGCTGGGTTGGAGCCGGGTTTCCTGATCGGCGGAGTGCCGGGCAATTTCCCGTTCTCAGCTCGTTTGGGTAACGCACCATTTTTTGTGATCGAAGCCGATGAATATGACTGTGCATTTTTCGATAAGCGATCCAAGTTCGTTCACTATCGCCCGCGCACCTTGATCATGAATAACCTCGAATATGATCATGCGGATATTTTCCCCGATCTGGCATCGATCCAACGTCAATTCCACCATCTGGTGCGCACTGTGCCATCGAATGGCCGCATTCTGTTGCCAGCTCATGATCCGGCGTTAGCGGAAGTGCGTACTATGGGCTGCTGGAGCGAAATCGAGCTGGTGGAAGGCGATGGCGCTAACTGGCAAGCCAAATTACTGAAAGAAGATGGCTCGGCATTCGCTGTCGTTTTAAACGGCGAAGTGCAGGGCGAAGTGCATTGGTGCGGTCTCGGTCGCCACAACGTACATAATGGCTTGATGGCGATTGCGGCAGCACGCCATGCCGGTGTGCGTGTGGTCGATGGTATTGCAGCACTGAACGAATTCATCATGCCCAAACGGCGTATGGAGCTGCGCGGCGAAGTCGCTGGTATCAAGTTGTACGATGACTTTGCGCATCATCCTACCGCGATTGCGACCACCATTGCGGGTTTACGGGCGAAAGTGGGCACCGCTCGTATTCTGGCGGTGCTGGAACCACGCTCTAACACCATGAAGATGGGCGTGCATCAGGGTGAGCTGATCAAGAGTCTGGTGCAGGCCGATAAAGCTTATCTGTTTGCACCGACCGGATTAGGCTGGGATATCCACCAGTTGGCACTGACTGCGCCGATCCCAACGACAGTGCAGCATGATATTAATCATCTGGTCGATATGTTGGCTGCCGAAGCTAAGCCTGGCGATCAGATCCTGATCATGAGTAATGGCGGCTTCGATGGCATTCATCTGAAGTTGCTGGATAAACTCACTAAATTACATCCGTAGGAGTAAGCATGACCCAGGCGATCACCTTGGCAATTACCGGCGCATCCGGTGCGGTTTATGGCGTTCGCCTGTTGGAACAATTACTCGCCGCGGGCTGTCAGGTGCATCTGTTGCTCTCGTCTGCCGCACAAGTGGTACTGGCGACGGAGTTGGATCTGAACTGGCCGACTGACCCGCAAGCCTGTCAGCAATTTTTGCTGCAGCAGTATGGTTGTGATGAGCATCAGCTGCGGGTTTATGGCCGTGATGACTGGTTTTCACCGGTCGCCTCGGGTTCTGCGGCACCTAAACAGATGGTAGTTTGTCCGTGCTCGATGGGCACGCTGGCCGCCATTGCGCACGGTATGTCAGATAATTTGATTGAGCGCGCAGCCGATGTGGTGCTAAAAGAGCGTGGGCATCTATTGCTGGTGCCACGAGAAACACCTTATTCCGCTATTCATCTGGAAAATATGCTCAAGTTGACCCAACTGGGGGCTACGATACTACCGGCTTCACCGGGTTTTTATCATAAACCACAGAGCATCGATGAGCTGGTCAATTTTCTGGTGGCCCGTATTCTGGATCATCTGCACATCAAACAAGTCATCTCTCCGCGTTGGTCTGAATATACCCTTCGTACTTGAAGTTGCAGCATCGTTGACGGCGTTCACTCACCCCAATCACATAGCCTATCTATGCTCATGGGGATTCGTTCTCTTGTCGCCTTGCTGCAACTCCAATTACTTTGGGTATACCATTGTGGCACTGTATTTGCCTGCTCATGCAAAGCATATGAAAGAGCATGGGATAAAACATGATGGGATTCCGGCATTTATCGATTGGCCGTAAGTTGGGTGTCAGTTTTGGCATTATTGGTCTGCTGGTGGTGGTGCTGGGTGGTGTCAGTGGCTATTTATTGCAGCGCCTGAACGCACACGTCGAATATATCACCAGTTATGTAGAGCCTAGTTTGCTTAACATCCTGCGTATGGATGTGATCGTTTCCGATTTCCGCCAGATCCAACTTCGTCAGTCTGGTTTTGCCACCAGCGAAGAAAAAATACAATTTCAGAATG
>CALMKU010000022.1 GCA_937866945.1 uncultured Tolumonas sp. | reverse complement strand
GACGTATTCAACCTAGCCTCGGCTTAGTCAAGCCGGGGCTGGTGAACGGTTACAGCTAATTTAGCTGGCCTTATCTTTTTATATCGCGTTTTGATATCAATCGTGATGACGGCGGTCACTTGCCTGTGCCAGCAATTGCTTGCTCTCTTTCAGGAATTGCTGCGCATAGTCGCCGAAATAGGCTGATACTTCCTCAAAATGAGAAATGAAGGCTTGTCGGTCGCCTTTCTCCAATCGCTGGATCGCTTCACCCATTCGTTGATGATAACGGCGGATCAACACCAGATTTTGCTCAGAGGACAGAATAATATCCGCATACAATGCCGGATCCTGAGCAAACAGACGCCCTACCATCGCCAGTTCCAAACGATAGATCGGGGAACTTAACGCCAGCAGACATTTGATATCTGCTTTTTCTTCAAACAAATGATAACCATAGGCATAAGTGGTGAAATGACGTAATGCCTGAATAAAGCTCATTGCATCGTCATGCTCTTTCGCCGTGACGCTATGTAGTCGGGCCCCCCAGATCTGCATCTGTTCCAGTAACCACTGATATTGCTCGGCTCCCCGGCCATCGCAACAAACAATGACCTGTTTCGCCAGGCTGGTGACATCTGGGCCAAACATCGGATGCAAACCAAGCACCGGGCCTGCATGTACAGCTAGCATATGTTCTAATGGTTTTTGCTTGATACTGGTAATATCAACGAGCAGGCAATCAGCTGGCAAATTACTCAGTTTATCAATGATCTGGCAGGAAATATCGATTGGTACAGCCACTAAAACCAAGCTGGCATCTGACAATAAACTATCTGCACGTTCCCAGTCGGTTTTTTCCAGCACATCAACCTGATAACCGGAAAGGCGGAACATCTGAACAAATAACCGCCCCAGTTGACCGTTACCACCAACCACAATAATACGACGTAAATCTGGTTTTACACATTTGAAACCAGAATCGTTTTCACTGCTGTATGATTCGCGCATGACTCGACGCAAAACATCTTCAATCAAATCAGCGGGAATACCGACCGATTCAGCTTCTGCACGACGACTGGCCAGCATAGCAGCTTCACGATCTGGGGCATAAACAGGGATACCGTATCGGCTTTTAACTTCCCCTACTCCGGCAACCAATTTCAGACGTTGTGCCAGAAGATCAACCAGTTGCTTATCAACATGATCGATTTGATCACGCAACGCATTCAGCTCTTCATTCATCCGTGTGCTTCCATTAAAAAAACTCCGGCCATCGGGCCGGAGTACATTATGCATTGTGTTCAGGTTCAGAGTCGATCTTTCAACGGCTCTTTCAGCTCTTCAAAGCAACCTGCCAGCAATTTTTCCGTAGCGTGCCAGTCGATACAAGCATCGGTGATAGATACGCCGTAGGTCATATCGCATTTTGGCTGCTCACTTGATTGCGCGCCTTCACCAATATTGGATTCCAGCATGATACCGATAATTGATTTGTTACCATCCTGGATCTGACGGATGACGTTTTCTGCAACCAGTGGCTGTAAGCGATGGTTTTTATTCGAGTTACCATGGCTGCAATCTACCACCAGACTCGCTGGTAATTTAGCTTTTGCCAATTCTTGTTCAGCAACAGCAACGTTTACTGAATCATAATTTGGCTGTTTACCGCCACGCAAAATCACATGCCCATCCGGGTTTCCTTGGGTCTGCAATAATGCCACCTGACCCTGCTGGTTGATACCCATGAAAGTATGAGAAGACGATGCTGCTTTCAGTGCATTAATCGCCGTGTCCAGATTGCCGTCAGTACCATTTTTAAAGCCAACTGGCATTGATAAACCGGACGCCATTTCACGGTGAGTCTGCGATTCGGTGGTACGTGCACCAATTGCTGACCAGCTAAATAGATCGGCCAGATATTGTGGGCTGATTGGATCTAATGCTTCTGTTGCCAATGGCAGACGCAGCTCACCCAACCAGCTCAGCAGTTCACGCGCTTTCTGCAGACCCAGTTCGATATCAAAAGTTCCATCCAGATTCGGATCGTTAATGAACCCTTTCCAGCCAACGGTTGTACGTGGTTTCTCAAAATAAACACGCATCACGATATACAGAGTGTCAGAATATTTATCATGCAGGGCCTTCAGACGTGTCGCATAGTCTTTAGCTGCATCCATATCATGGATTGAACAAGGACCACAGATAACCAGAAGACGGTGATCTTGATGATGTACAATATCGGCGATCTGACGACGGGCATCGGCGATAAAGGACAATGTATCTTCAGATACCGGCACTTTGGCTTTCAGTTCTTCAGGGGTCAGTAATACTTTTTCTGATTGGATATGAACATTATTCAGCGAATCTTTCTGCATGATAGCACCACACTGTAAACTAATCTTTACACCAATACCGCATCTTGAATTTTAATCATGTATTGACATAATTCTGAATTAGCACTAGCTCCAACGACAAAATACCAGTATCAGCCAGTTTTGCAAGCCCTAAAAAAAAGAGCAGTCCGAAGACTGCTCTGTATAATTTAAAAATAGCGGAAATATTCTATTCTCGTTCTTTTACATACGCAGTACCTAAGGCTTTTGGTGCCACCGCTTTACCAATAAACCCAGCCAGCAGGAATACGGTCAGCAGATAAGGCATGGCCTCGATGATTTGCACAGGAATCGTATGGCCTGCAATTTCAACACCCTGCAAACGGATCGCTAGTGCATCCAGGAAACCAAACAATAAACAGGCACTCATTGCCGTCCACGGTCGCCATTTACCAAACACCAATGCTGCTAGTGCCATATAGCCCTTCCCTGCACTCATATTGGGAATAAACTGTGCAGTCTGGGCAATAGATAAATAAGCACCACCAAGACCAGCCAGAAAACCACAGATCAGGATCGCGCTGTAACGCAAGCGGATGACCGAGATCCCTGCCGTATCGACTGCCGCAGGCGCCTCACCAACCGCACGTAACCGTAAACCGAAGCGCGTACGATATAAAATCCACCATGCTGCAGGCACAGCCAGTAATGCGAGATATTCCAGAACGGAGTGTCCGCTCAGTAATTCGGAATACAGTTGACCGATCACCGGTACATCATAAAGTTCTTTTTCAAACGGAAAATGCAGGGGCGCAAAACGAGCCGCGCCATCTAAAGCAGGAGTTTGGCCACCTTGATCGAACCAGTACCGACCAAGCGTGACCGTTAACCCTGCCGCCAGAATATTAACCGCCATACCACTGACTACCTGATCACCACGATGAGTAATGGTGGCGAAACCATGCAATAATGACATTGCAATAGACACCAGAATACCAGCAGCCACGCCTTCCCAAGCTGAACCCGTTACGGAAGCCGTTGCCGCCCCAGCAAAAGCAGAAGCCAGTAAGTTACCTTCTAACCCGATGTTAACAACACCAGAACGTTCGCAGAACAAACCGGCCAAGGCAGCAAAAATCAGCGGTGTAGCAACACGGATGGTTGAATCCAGCATTAATATCAATGTATCAAACATTATGCTGCCTCCTGCTTGCTAGTGAGTTTCAGATATAAGGCTTCCAACTTCGGTTTAAACATGTGTTCCAATGCACCGGAGAACAAGATCACCAACCCTTGCAGCACCACAACGATATTGCGATCAACGCCATATTCGAAGCTGAGCTCTGCCCCACCCTGATAGAGAAAACCAAACAGTAAGCTGGCCAGAATGACCCCAATAGGATGATTCCGTCCCATCAAGGCAACGGCAATACCGGTAAAACCGAAACCTTCAACATAGTTCAGTTTGATCTGGTGTAATTCACCCTGAATAACATTCAGCGCAAAAAAGCCAGCCAGCATCCCTGATAATGCCATCGCCATGATGGTAACTTTGGAATAAGAAATACCAGCATAGCCAGCAGCCTGGACATTGGCACCGACAGAGCGGATCTGATAACCCCAACGGGTGTACCAAAGGAAAATCCACACAAATACCGCACACAATAGTGCCCATAACAAACTGATATTCACCGGGCTCTCTGGCATATCAATACCAATCAGATCTAATACCGAGTGAATTTTCGGTAACCAGCTGGCCTCAGCAAACACGGCACTTTCCGGCGCCATGGTGTTGGCAGGCTTCAGCACATCCACCAACAGGTACGCCATCAGCGAAGAGGCAATGAAATTAAACATAATAGTTGTGATGACGATATGACTACCACGCTTGGCTTGCAGATACGCAGGTATAAACGCCCATGCCGCACCAAACAAACCGCCAGCGATAGCGGCTAGTGGTAATAACAATATCAAAGGTAATTTATCACCAAACCACAAACAGACTAAACCGACGCCTAACCCGCCCACATAAGCCTGCCCTTCACCACCGATGTTGAATAAACCAGCGTGATAAGCGACGGCAACGGCTAATCCGGTAAAGATAAAACCTGTCGCATAATAGAGGGTAAAGCCGATCCCTTCGGCATAACCAAAAGCACCTTGCCACATTACGTTTACAGCATCTAACGGGTTAATATCGATGTAATAAAACAGCAAGCCTGAAACAGCGAATGCCATTAACAGGTTAACCAGCGGAATTACACCGACATTGATCCAAAGCGGGATCCGTTGTTGACTCATGCTTGAACCCCTTGTTGCGCCTGCAAATGTTCAGGAATGATATTGGCCATCATTAAGCCCAGTGTTTTTTCATCGGCCTGTGCCGCAGAGACTTCGCCGACAATCGCGCCATCAAACATCACCAGAATGCGATCAGATAAAGACAAGATTTCATCCAACTCGACAGAAACCAGCAACACGGCTTTCCCCGCATCGCGCATGGCAATCACTTGCTTATGAATAAATTCGATAGCACCGATGTCGACCCCTCGCGTTGGCTGGCCAATCAACAAGACATCGGGATTTTTTTCGACTTCGCGGGCAATAACCAATTTCTGCTGATTTCCACCGGAGAAATTGGCGGTTTTTAATTGTGGATTCGCTGGGCGCACATCCCATTTATCCATTTTTTCCTGACAATCACGCAGAATAGCGTTCTTATCTTGTAAGAGACCGCGGTTATACATCGCATGATTGTGATAACCCATAATGAAGGCTTCTTGCGCGGAAAACTTGTTGATCAGGCCCATTTTGTGCCGATCTTCCGGCACATGCCCCAGACCATAGTCACGGATCTCACTCGCATCTGCAGGGTTATTAGCATCGATTTGATGGGAACCAATAGAAAACGAACCACTGGCTGGCTTGATAATGCCACTGAGTAGTTCTAGCAATTCCGACTGACCATTTCCTGATACGCCAGCTATACCAACCACTTCACCCGCTCGTACCTTGAAGGAAACCGATTTAATTCGCTCAACACCACTGCCATCGACATAACGCAGCTTATCGGCTTGCAGCAGCACATCGCCCGCTTGGGTGTCTTCTTTATCGACCGTCAGGCGAACTTTACGCCCAACCATTAACTCGGCCAGATCTTCACGAGACGTATTCACCGTCGCAACATGCGCGACCATTTCACCACGACGCATGACAGAAACCTGATCGGTGATGGCCATGATTTCACGCAGTTTGTGCGTAATCAAAATGACGGTCGTACCCTGATCTTTCAGTTTCGCCAGAATAGCGAACAGATGTTCAGCTTCCTGCGGCGTCAACACGCCCGTTGGTTCATCTAGGATCAGAATTTCAGCACCGCGATAGAGCGCCTTCAGAATTTCTACGCGCTGTTGTAGGCCTACTGGCAAATCTTCAACCACAGCATCCAGCGGTACATCCAAGCCATATTGTGCGGCCAGTTCTTTCAGTTTCTTTTTCGCAGCCGCTAAACTTGGCGCCAGCGTAAAACCTTGTTCTACACCCAGAATGATGTTTTCTAATACTGTGAAGGTGTTCACCAACATAAAATGCTGATGCACCATGCCGATACCGGCGGCAATCGCATCCTGCGATCCCCCAGGCTTATAAGGAGCACCTTTGACTTTCATCTCGCCATTATCGGCGTGATAAAAACCATAGATAATGCTCATTAATGTCGATTTCCCGGCACCGTTTTCTCCGACGATGCCATGGATCGAGCCTTTACGAACTTGCAGGTCAATATGCTTGTTGGCGTGAACTTCACCAAATCGTTTATCAACACCACTTAGCTCTAACGCATATGAGTCTAATTGCGCCACAGTATGATTTCCAGAACACGGGTTAATAAATACACGAAACCGGCCCTGATGGCCGGTTCCGGATTAGCTAAAAATTTGTGGATCAATATTTACAGGTGTTATCAGCCATATAATCGTGGATCTTGATTTTACCCGCGATGATATCTTTCTTGATGCTGTCCATTTTGGTTTTCATTTCCGGCGTGATCAGCTTGGCGTTATTTTCATCTTGCGCCCAATCTACACCACCTTCAGCCAAACCCAGTGCTTTCACACCGCCAGTCCATTTACCTTGCACGGATTCATTCCAGCTCTGGAATGCAGCTAAACCCACACTTTTCACCATTGAGGTCAGCATAGTACCTGGGTGCAAATGGTTTTGGTTGGAATCAACACCGATTGCCAGCTTACCCGCATCTTTCGCGGCTTGATAAACGCCTAAACCGGTGCCGCCAGCGGCAGCATAAACAACATCTGCACCTTTAGAGAATTGGGTTTTAGCCAGTTCCGCACCTTTAGCTGGGTCAGCAAACGCAGCAGGTGTAGAACCAGTCATGTTCTGGAATACTTCTGCTTTCGGGTTGATATATTTAGCACCCTGCTCATAGCCACATTCGAATTTGCGGATCAGCGGAATATCCATACCGCCAACGAAACCGACCTTGCCAGTTTTAGATGCTTGAGCTGCTAGTGCGCCAACCAGGAAAGAACCTTCATGTTCTTTAAATACCACCGATTGCACATTTGGTTTATCAACCACAGAATCGATGATAGTAAATTGAATTTTTGGGAATTCAGCCGCAACTTTTTCTACAGAGGATGAGAAGTTAAAACCTACTGCCACGATCGGGCTATAACCACGACTGGCTAAACGACGCAGACCCTGTTCACGTTGCGCTTCATTTTGTGGTTCAAATTCTTTAACGGTGATTTTTTTAGCTTTCTTATATTCTTCAACACCACCACGGAAAACGGCTTCGTTGAACGATTTATCAAATTTACCTGCTGTATCGTAAATAACAGCTGGTTCTGCCGCTTTAGCGTGAGCGCTTAAAGCGGTCAGAGTAAACGTTGCTACAGCTGCCATTTTCAGAATCTTATTCATCTTCTTATCCTTCCAGGTTAATCGGCCTGAGCCCGATTCGGGCACAATATATAAGTCTATGAAGTACAGAGTTTTGGTCAAGTTTTTTACCTTAAAACTTGCTGTTCCAGCGCTTTATTGTAAAAAAATGAGCTAGTACAAAGTTAACGACTTTAACTCTCCCTACAATGGGGCACACCAAATGAACCTCTCACCATTATGAGCCTTCAACAAATCACGCTTATTGTCTCGTTATTGCAGCAGATGTGTGTCTATGTGGTTATCGTCTATCTGTTGAGTAAAACACCACTTTTTCAGCCACTCACTCAAGTTACCATTAGTCTGCCAAATAAAATTCTCTGTTATTTAACCTTTTCCGCCTTTTGCATTATGGGAACCTATTTTGGCCTCCGAATCGATAATTCGATTGCCAATACCCGCGCCACAGGAGCCGTACTTGGAGGAATTGTCGGCGGGCCTGTGGTCGGTTTTCTAGTCGGATTAACCGGTGGCGTTCATCGTTACAGTCTCGGTGGTTTTACCTCTTTTGCATGTATGATTTCGACCATCGCTGAAGGTTTGTTAGGCGGTTTAGTGCATCGCTATTTCCTGCAACGTCGACGGCCAGATCAATTGTTTAACCCCTGGATCGTTTTTTCAGTCGCCGTTGTCGCAGAGTTCATGCAAATGGGTATCATCCTGCTGTTAGCTCGTCCGTTTGATCAAGCCTGGCATCTGGTACAAAACATTGCATTACCGATGATGCTGGCGAACAGCTTTGGGGCCGCTATCTTGATGCGTATGCTGCTCGACCGTCGCGCCATGTATGAAAAATATTCGGTCGCTTTCTCTGCCCGCGCCTTAAAAATAGCAGAGCGTTCAATGGGAATATTGAACAAAGGCTTTAATCAGGAAAATTGCGCGCAACTAGCACGGATCTTATTGGAAGAAACCAATGTCGGCGCCGTCGCTCTCACCGATCGGGAAAAATTGCTCGCCTTTATCGGCATTGGTGAAGACCATCATCTTCCCGGTACAGCCATCACCTCATCTCACACCTTGCGCGCTATCGCAAATAATGAAGTTGTGTATGCCGATGGCAATCTGATCCGCTATCACTGCACGTTAGATCCGCACTGCAAGTTGGGTTCTACACTCGTAATACCACTACGCGGTGAAGACAATCGAGTAATTGGCACCATCAAACTCTATGAGCCGAAAAGAAAACTCTTCTCTTCTCTCAACCGCACTTTGGGTGAAGGCATGGCAAGATTGCTTTCCACACAAATTCTGGCGGGAAAATATTCCGCCCAAAGCGAGCTGTTGGCGCAATCGGAAATCAAATTACTCCACGCACAAGTGAACCCGCATTTTCTGTTTAACGCCTTAAACACGCTGGGTTCGGTGATACGTCGAGATCCGGAACATGCACGGCAACTTGTCCAGCATCTGTCGTTATTCTTTCGGAAAAATCTACGACGAGGTACCGAGGAAGTAACTCTGAAAGAGGAATTAGAACACGTAAACAGTTATTTACAGATCGAATTGGCCCGCTTCCCTGATCGACTGAAAGTCTTGTTTCAGGTCGACGATTTGTTATTGAATCAAAAATTGCCGGCCTTCTCACTGCAACCGATTGTGGAAAATGCGATAAAGCATGGCATTTCTCAAACGATAAATGGTGGCACCGTGACCATTTCCGGCCAGCGAAAAAATGACGGTTGGCAGTTAGTTGTTGCCGATGATGCTGGTTTATTTGATGCCCCTGCTGCGCCCGATAAAGATGAAAGTAGTAATGGTTTGGGCATGAATCTGGTTGATCGCCGCATCAAGGCCCATTACGGCGACCAGTTCGGTGTGCAGGTGCAGTGTCAGCCCGACATTGTCACTCAGGTCATTATTAATTTGCCGTTTTCTGAGGTTGAACCATGTTGCGAGTGATCATTGTCGATGATGAATTACCAGCCAGAGAAGAGCTGCGTAGTATTCTGGAAAGCTATACGCGGAAAAACGATGCTGAACTGGAGATCATCGGTGAATGCAGTAATGCACTGGAAGCAATTCCGGCAATCCATAAACTCCGCCCTGACGTGGTGTTTTTAGATATTCAGATGCCCCGCATCAGTGGGTTGGAAATGGTCAGTATGCTTGACCCAGAACATTTACCTGCCATTGTCTTTATTACCGCTTACGATGAATTTGCGCTGAAAGCATTCGAAGAAAATGCGTTTGATTATTTGCTGAAACCCATAGAGCCGGCTCGTTTGGAAAAGACATTAGGCCGCTTACGCAAAGAGTTAGCGCCACCGTCATACCAGCCATTAGTCGAGTTAGCACCATTACGTTCTATTCCCTGTTGTGGCCACAACCGTATTTTTTTAGTGCCGTTGACCGAAGTGGAATATATCCACAGCGATTTGGCTGGCGTACATGTGTTCAGTGCCAAACAAGCGGGTGTCACACAACTGACCTTGCGAACATTAGAGGAAAAAACACCGTTCTTGCGCTGCCACCGACAATACATGATCAACCCCGATCAAGTGGCCGAAATTCAGTTGCTGGAAAATGGCGGTGCGGAAGTGATCACCCGAGCCCAACAGCGCATTCCGGTCAGCCGCCGATATCTGAAACCACTCAAACAGAGTCTGAATATCCCCTAAATCGCAAAACCGCTTTATCACGGATAATGACCGCTTATTGCGCCATACAACCACTCACTGGATTTGAAATGTTATTCCTGAAAACACTGTTCTAAGGTGAATCTGTCACACCAGAAAGGATCTGGTGCAGTATCAACTTACACTCAGGAGTAACACTCATGACGCATGCGATTACGTTTGTCATCAGCGCACTGTGTATTCTTGCCATCTGCTATCGGTTTTACGGCATTTTCTTTGTTCGCAAAGTGCTACAAGCCGATGACAGTCAGGTAACGCCCTCTCATGCGTTAGCTGATGGTAAAAATTACGTTCCTACTAACCGTTGGGTTAACTTCGGTCAGCATTTTGCTGCAATTGCGGCTGCAGGCCCACTGGTTGGGCCCGTGCTGGCGGCACAATACGGCTATCTACCGAGCTTCCTCTGGTTACTCATTGGTTGTGTAATTGGTGGTGCGGTACACGACACTGTCGTGCTGTTTGCTTCCATGAAGTATCAGGGTAAATCACTGTCGGAAGTCGCGAAAGCGGAACTGGGCCCAGTGGCTGGCTGGTGTACTGGTTTAGCGATGTTGTTCATCATCACTATTACCATGGCCGGTTTATCGATGGTGGTGGTTCATGCTCTTGAACGTAATGCCTGGGGCACGTTCGCCGTCTTCATGACCATCCCGATTTCCATGCTGGTTGGCTTGTATCACAAAGCCACTGGCGATCTGAAAAACTCCTCGATTGTTGGTTTTATCGCGGTATTGGCCTGCGTATTCTTCGGTCCTTACATTCAGGGCACCGTATTCGGTGACTGGCTAACCCTGCACGAAACCACGATCAGTTTAGCGCTACCAATCTATGCGTTCTTCGCAACAGCCCTGCCAGTTTGGTTGCTGTTAACTCCGCGCGGTTACATCTCTTCCTTCATGAAAATTGGCGTATTTGGTGCGTTGATTATCGGTGTGGTGTTTATCAACCCTGAAATTCAATTTCCAGCATTGACTCAATTTATTCATGGCGGTGGCCCGGTTCTGGGTGGCCCGGTATGGCCGTTCATCTCTATCACTATCGCTTGTGGCGCAATCTCTGGTTTCCATGCCTTTATTGGTTCCGGCACCACACCTAAATTGGTCGATAAATGGAGTGATATTCTGCCGGTTGCTTTCGGTGCCATGCTGGCTGAATGTGTGGTCGGTGTGATGGCATTGATTGCAGCGACTGCGTTACACCCTGCTGATTATTTCGCGATCAACTCATCACCTGCTGCTTTTGCCAGTCTGGGTATGAATGTGGTTGATTTGCCACAACTGTCGAAAGAAATTGGCTTGGATCTGTATGGTCGTACTGGTGGTGCTGTAACACTGGCAGTCGGTATGTCTTACATCTTCACCAAAATCAGCTGGTTCAACACGCTGGCTTCTTACTTTTTCCAGTTCGTGGTGATGTTTGAAGCGGTATTTATTCTGACCGCCGTTGACTCAGGCACTCGTGTATCGCGCTATCTGATCCAGGATTTCTTTGGTGAATTCTATTCCCCTCTAAAACGGATCGACTGGATGCCCGGCGCTATCGGCGCAAGCGTACTGGCTTGTGTGATGTGGGGTTATCTGCTGATGTCTGGCGATATCGGTTCAGTATGGGCACTGTTCGGGGTTTCTAATCAGCTGATGGCATCCGTAGGCTTAATTATCGGTACTACCATCATCCTGCGGTTATCAACTAAACGTCGCTATGCGCTAACCTGTTTGATCCCACTGGCTTACCTGTTTGTGACCGTACAATATGCCGGTTACTGGATGATCAAAAACGTTTACTTCAATCCAGTAGCGAAAGGTTACAACATTTTCAACGGCTGTATCTCTATCATCATGCTGGTGCTGGGGATCATCATCCTGATCTCAGCCATGCGGAAATGGAAAGAACTGTTGAGCAAATCACCCGCACAACGTCGTGCTGCCGCCACTGAAACAGTCGCTGAACAACTCAGTTAAACATTCAAACACTGAATAGCAAAACGGCCCATTACGGGCCGCTTTTATTGGTCACTGTCACTAAAACTTACTTAGCAAACTCAGCAGCACCTTGTGCAATAACCAGCTCTTCGTTAGTTGGAATAACGAACGCTTTGGTACTATCAGCCGCAGTGATCAGGCCAGAGTTACCGAAACGAGCAGCCGCATTCGCAGTAGCGTCTTCAACAAACCCGAAGCCTTCCAGTAATTTCAGCACAGCGCTGCGCATTGGCAGTGAGTTTTCACCGATACCGCCAGTGAAGATCAACGCATCAACTTTACCGACAGCTACATAGTAAGAAGCAATGTATTTCGCCAGACGATAGCAGAAAATATCAAACGCCAGTTTGCACTGCTCATCACCTTGCTCAACACCTTCAATGATGCCGCGGAAATCGCTGGTTTTGCCAGACAGACCCAGCAGACCTGATTTTTTGTTCAGCGTGTCACGCACGTCTTCGACGGTGTAACCCAGAGTGTCGATCAGGAAGAACACGATAGATGGGTCGATATCACCACAACGGGTACCCATTACGATACCTTCCAGCGGGGTCAGCCCCATACTGGTATCAACACATTTACCATTTTTGATAGCACTAACCGAACCACCATTACCCAAATGCGCAGTAATGATATTGGTCTCAGACATTGGTTTACCCAACAGCTTCGCAGCCTCAGTAGTGACATAGTAATGACTGGTGCCGTGCGCGCCATAACGACGAATCGCGTGTTCAGTGTAAAGCTCGTTCGGGAGCGGATACATGAACGCTTTAGGTGGCATAGTCTGGTGGAAAGCAGTATCAAAAATAGCGACGTGAGGCAAAGCGGAGAAGAGACGGCGAGCAGCAGCAATACCAAGCAAGTGAGCCGGGTTATGCAGTGGTGCCAGTGGAATGCATTGCTCGATGCCTTTCACTACTTCATCGGTAATCAATGTTGGGTGGGTGAATAACTCACCACCAGAAACGACGCGGTGACCAACAGCGATAAACGATTTAATCAGCTCAGGCTTACCTTCAAGGATTTGCTCTTCAAGATAAGTTAACGCCACGGTGTGGTTAGCACCTGCTGGCAAAGCAGCTTTTTTCTTATCATCTTCACCGAAACGCCAGCTGATTTGCGCTTCAGGCAAACCCAGAGCTTCCGCTAAACCAGTAAGATATTGATCGCCCGTTACCGGATCGACAATGGCAAACTTCAGAGATGAACTGCCACAGTTAACAACCAGAACGGTTGGATTGATTGTTGCTTCCATTCTTTCCTCGCATTGCTTTCAGACGCGAAGCGTCAAAGCGGTTCAAGGTCAGGGCGAACGACACATTATCGTTCAGCGATGGCCTGCTAAAGGTAACGTCTAAAAACTGGCTCAACCACTTATGTTCATTACGCTCATGCTTACTGATCATAAGTTTCAGCTTTTAGATGCAGCCTGAAATTCCTGCAAAACTGCATAATGCAATTCCGACAGTTCTCATCGCCAAGCATCATTATTTATGCCAATCCAGCAATATGAACATATCCGCCATCGATGCCCACAGATCCAAGGTAAAAATACGTTTAATCTGTGTTTTGCCTATGTACATGCCTGCAGCAAACATCACACGCATCGACAGGATGTCACATTACTGTCGGGTTTAGCACAACAAATTGGTAAGACCAATACGTAACTGACTTGACAGGTTATTCTCCCTTATTCCTGTCGATGAGTCACCTATTTCGCAATGAATTAAATTATCGTTAATACCGATAGATGATTTAGATCATTTTTCAGTTAACACCTTGCTGTTCAGGCCATGATATATAGCTTCTCAACTCATCTCTGGCCTGAGCTGCTGAATGAAAATGGATGCTTTTTATACCTAAACTTTCTGCGGTTTTAACATTAACCAATGAGTCGTCGATGAAAATACAATTAGAATTGGTCAGACCATTTTTGTTAAGCAAATATTCATATATTGCCGGATCAGGTTTAATTAACTTGACCTCTGCAGAGATCACTTTCGCATCGAATTCACGCCAGAATGATGCCGTTTCCGCCAGATATGCTGCATTATCGTGCCCCATATTGGATAACGCATAAATGCCATGTCCGGCTCGTTTAAGCTGTTCTAACAGAAGAATACTTTCCGGGATCGGTGTTAAAGAAGCTGGAACAGCGTGATAAATAGCAGCAACAATATCTTCGTCTATATCAGTACGCTCTACAGCGCGCTGAATTACCTCAGGAATAGTCAGCGCACCACGGTCTATTTCATGCCAGTCCTGATGCGCAAACAAATGTTCTGCAACCCTTACCGCGCCCGCAGTTGTGATCACTGAACGCACGATTTCTACCGGATCCCATTTCACCAACACATTACCGATATCAAAAATAATATTCATAGCTACCCTCATCTCTTATTGTCGATAACCATATGACCAACCTGCTGCAGAGTCCAGCGTGTTAGTACAGAATGTGTTTAAGGTACATGTTTTGCATGGTTTTAGTGATATAGGTATTACGAGTTACACCTATAGAAAATTTGTATTACGCAAAGGCATTCTTCCTTGGCGCAGCCTCCCCTTTTTTGTTAATTTACTACGCAATCCAATGACGTTGCGTAAAAGGGAGCGCTGACATGACCAAATTTTCTCTGGATAAGGACAAGATCAAGGTATTACTGCTGGAAGGTGTGCATCCAAACTCAGTAGATAACTTTAAATCTGCTGGTTACACCAACGTGGAATATGTGAAAGGTTCACTGGAAGAAGAAGCGCTGATCGAAAAAATCCGCGATGTACATTTCATTGGTATCCGCTCTCGTACTCATCTGACTGAACGTGTTCTTGATGCTGCTCAGAAACTGGTTTCTATCGGTTGCTTCTGTATCGGCACCAACCAGGTTGATCTGGCTGCAGCAGAAAAACGCGGTATTCCTGTATTCAACGCCCCATTCTCTAACACCCGTAGCGTTGCTGAACTGGTGTTGGGCGAAATTCTGTTGCTGCTGCGTGGCATTCCACATAAAAACGCTGGCGCACATCGTGGTGACTGGGATAAGAGCGCAACAAACTCTGTTGAAGCGCGTGGCAAAAAATTAGGTATCGTGGGCTACGGCCATATCGGTAGCCAGTTGAGTGTTATCGCTGAAAGCATTGGTCTGAAAGTTTTTTACTACGACATCGAAAACAAACTGTCTATGGGTAATGCTATTCAGGTAGCTACCATGGATGAGTTGTTGGCGCAGTCTGATGTGATCACCCTGCATGTACCAGAAACAGCGTCTACTAAAGACATGTTTGGTGCAGAACAGTTCGCTAAGATGAAAAAGAACTCTATTTTCATCAACGCAGCGCGCGGCACTGTGGTGAAAATTGATGATCTGGCTGATGCACTGGAAAGTGGTCATCTGGCTGGTGCAGCTATCGACGTATTCCCTGTTGAACCAAAAGCAAATGGCGAACGCTTCGTTTCTCCACTGCAGAAGTTTGATAACGTGATCCTGACTCCGCACATCGGTGGTTCTACTGAAGAAGCGCAGGAAAACATCGGTATCGAAGTTTCCAGCAAACTGATCAAATACTCTGATAACGGTTCTACACTGTCCGCAGTTAACTTCCCTGAAGTATCACTGCCAGAACTGGGTCGTAAAACCAGCCGTCTGCTGCACATCCACCGCAATCAGCCAGGTGTTCTGAATAAGATCAACCAGGCATTTGCTGATGAAGGTATCAACATTGCCGGTCAGTTCCTGCAAACCAACGCCAACATCGGTTATGTTGTGATTGAAGTGGAAACTGAACATAGCGATATCGCGCTGGCTCGTCTGAAAGAAATTGATGGCACATTAAAAGCGCGTATTCTGCTCTAATTTGCTGTTATAGCTGCCTTAAAAGCAGTTAATTGAAAGCCTGACTCAATATCAGGCTTTTTTATTAGCAGTAATTTGCAATATAACGACTATAAAAAAAGGCTGCCCCAAGAGTGATAGGCAGCCTTTTTTATATTTCAGGATCAGTGTTTAGATACTGAGGCAAACTTGGTGAAATAATCTGGGAAGGTTTTTGAAGTACAACCCGGATCATTAATGGTCACCGGTGTATCACTCAATGCCACCAGCGAGAAACACATCGCGATACGATGGTCGTTATAGGTATCAATCGCCGCATGTTTCAATTCTACAGTCGGTGTGATTTCAATGAAATCGTGCCCTTCAACTACTTCCGCACCGACTTTACGCAACTCAGTGGTCATGGCACTCAGACGATCGGTTTCTTTTACACGCCAGTTATAGATATTACGAATGGCTGTTTTACCTTTCGCGAACAAGGCAGCAGTCGCAATTGTCATCGCTGCATCAGGGATCTGATTCAGATCTAAATCAACAGCTTGCAGCTCACCTACATTTTCCGCTTCGATGAAATCATCACCCCAAGTGATTTTCGCACCCATTTTTTCCAGCACGTCAGCAAAACGAATATCGCCCTGAATACTGTCTTTACCAATACCAGTTACGCGTACTTTGCCTTTAATCGCGCCAGCAGCGAGGAAATAAGAAGCAGAAGAGGCATCACCTTCCACCAAAAATTTACCCGGAGAAACATAAGTCTGATTCCCGCGCACATAGAACACCTGATAATTGTCGTGCTCTACGGTCACACCAAACTGTTTCATGATGTGCAGCGTAATATCGATGTATGGTTTAGAAACCAGTTCACCACGAATACGAATGCGCACATCACCGGAGGCCAGCGGCGCAGCCATCAGGAATGCTGTCAGGAATTGACTCGACACGGAACCGTCAATAACGACTTCCCCACCCCACAGGCCTTTGCCTTCAATCGTGAGTGGCGGATAACCTTCTTTTTTCAGGTAATGAATATGCGCGCCAGCCTGACGTAATGCATCAACCAGATGAGCAATTGGGCGCTCTTCCATTCGAAGTTCACCAGTCAGCGTAAACTCACCATTACTCAGGCAAAGTGCGGCACATAAAGGGCGCATTGCTGTACCCGCATTTCCCAGAAATAAACTAACAGGTTCTGTCGAAGAAAATGAACGACCTAAGCCATGCACGGTACAGGCCGTTTTATCTGCAGAAAGCTCATATTTGACACCCAATGTTTTCAGGGCGTTCAGCATATGGCGGATATCATCGCTATCCAGCAAATTAGTCAGGCGGGTCGTTCCATGAGCCAATGCCGCCAGCAATAATGCACGATTGGAAACGCTCTTGGATCCAGGCAGGTTAACCGTCCCTTCAACGCGCGCAATCGGTTCCAGAGTCAGGGTTTTCATAATATTCCTGTTACAACGAAAAATTCTTATTGTTCGGGCAATGAGCAACGCTCATGCATTCCGCATAAAAATAACGCCGGATAATCCGGCGTTATCCTCTTCTTTTATTTTACACCGCGGCGCGGAGGAACGCCGTCTTAAATCACACCAGATTTCAGACTGATTTGTTGCTTAAGCGCGTTTCTTAGCAAAATCGTCCATAAAGCTAACCAGAGCTTTAACACCTTCCAGCGGCATTGCATTGTAGATACTCGCACGCATACCACCTGCGATACGATGACCTTTCAGCGCCATCAAACCAGCCGCTTTCGATTCAGTCAGGAATGCTGCGTCCAATTCTGGATTAGCCAGATGGAAAGCAACGTTCATGCGTGAACGGCATTTTGGATCAACGTTATTGCTGTAGAAAGTGCTGTTATCAATGTAGTTATACAGATAATCAGCCTTTTCTTGATTCAGCTTATTCATGGCTTCTAAGCCACCAATACGTTTCAGCCATTTGAACACCAAACCCGCCAGATACCATGCATAAGTTGGCGGCGTGTTGAACATGGAGTCGTTTTCAGCAGTCAGTTTGTAATCAAAAATAGCTGGCACATCTGCACGAGCTTGATTCAATAAGTCGTCACGAACAATGGCAATACACAGACCAGAAGGGCCGATATTCTTTTGTGCGCCAGCATAGATAATGCCGAACTTAGAAACATCGATCGGGCGAGAAAGAATAGTAGAAGAAAGGTCTGCCACCAAAGGAATATCACCAGTATCAGGTATATCGAACATTTCGATGCCTTCAATGGTTTCATTCGGACAGTAGTGAACATAAGCTGCATCTGCACGGAACTGTGGTTTTTCGATCAGCGTAAAACGACCCTGTTCGTCTTTTTGTACACCCGCCACCGCAACTGCATCAGCATATTTATGTGCTTCGGTTAGTGCCGCTTTAGACCATACGCCAGAGATCAGGTAATCCGCTTTTTTATTATCGCCACCCAGCAGATTCAATGGAACCGCTGCAAACTGGCCACGACCACCGCCATGCATGAACAATACTTTATAGTTATCCGGTACGTTCAGCAGATCACGCAGATCTTGCTCAGCTTCCGCTGCCAGCACCATGTATTCCTTGCCACGGTGGGAAAGTTCCATCACAGAAACACCTAAACCTGCGAAATCAATGAATTCGCTTTGTGCTTGCTGCATCACTTCCACCGGCAACATAGCCGGACCAGCACAGAAATTGTACACTTTCTTCATAATGTCCTTATACCTCAGCGTTTTATAGCTAAATAATAAAGTGAAACTGCCAGCCGAAAAAAACGACCAGATTTGATCTTGATCTCATCATACAACATTGCGCGGGCAGGAAAGGAGCGGTTTTTTGATTTTAGTTATCAATAAAAAATCCGAAGCCGACCACTGGTCTGACTTCGGATTGTTCTTATACTCTCGGCCTTGATTCTGTTAGTTCTTAGCTTTTCCAGATCCTTTACCGTTGTTATTCATCATTCCGCCACCCATCCCCATACCAGTCGCTTTACCATTTCCCATACCTTGCCCATTCATCATCGGAGTATCGGATAAAGTAACGCCTTTAGCTTTGGCGCGTTCCAGCATCAGAGTGCGGTGTTCAAGACGGATTTTCTGACGATCCTCTTCGGTGGTGGCATTTTGCATTTGTGTGCGGAAGCAGTTCGCTCTTCAGCGGTCATTAATTGCGATCCAAAGATAGTTTCTTTTTCGGCAGGAACCGCCGGTGTCGCAGGCATGGCAGGCGTAGCAGGTACTGCCGGTGTTGCTTTTTCTGCAGCCAGACTTAAAAACGGGAGCAATACCAGACCGAACAATGCAGATTTAATCAACATATTAGATGGCATTTTGGATTCCTCTGTTTTACGAAGAAGCGATGTTCGCATTCAGGTGAATGTTCACTAATAAGTATAGTTTACTTAAATTAACAATTTCTAATTTTAATGATCACTGCCCAGCTCACTACACAGAAATCAACACTATCTATACTTAATTCAGACTTGAATGAAATCAGGGGAAGCCTGTGTTGACCTGGCGCAAGGTGGCAAGTTTATTCGTGCTTTTGCTATTTGTAGCAGCAGGTATCTTTTACTTTCAAAAACCGCCATCAGTCATCGTTACTCATCCCAGCCATGGTCAGGCGATAGAGGCGGTATATGCTACCGGCACGGTGGAATCCAGCATTATGATCCGCATTGCGACTGAACGTGCGGCTCGATTAGTCGCACTAACGGCTGATGAAAATATGAAAGTCCACGCCGGTCAGCCCCTCGCCCGGTTTGATGATGCGGAGCTACAAGCCAACCTGCAGGAGATGCGCATTCGTCAGCGTAATGCTGAACAACATGTTTTTCGTATGGAAAAATTATATCAGCGCGGTGCAACGAGTATCGAGCTACTGGAACAAGCGCGAACCGATGCTGATGCAGCGAGAGCTGTAACCCAGCGTTTGCAAGTGCAGGTCAATTCACTGACTTTATCAAGCCCGGTTGAGGGTGAAATCATCCGCCGTGATGGTGAAGTCGGCGATTACATTCCGGTTAATCAGCCGGTATTTTATCTTCGCAAAGCCAATGCGCAGCTGCGTTTAGTGGTCGATGTCGATGAAGAAGATATTCCTGCGGTTAAACCCGGCCAGCCGGTGTTGATCACGACCGATGCGTTCTCAGGGCAGGTATTCCACGCCACGGTTTCCGATATCACGCCGAAAGGTGATGCAGTCACGCGCAGTTATCGAGTGCGGGTCATCTTGCCAGCCAGCTTACCGTTTTTAATTGGCATGACGGCAGAAGCCAACATCATTACGGCGCAGCGAGATAATGCGCTATTGCTCCCGAACTCGGCGCTTATCAATAACTCAGTCTGGCTGTTCAAAGCAGATAAAGCCGTGCAGCAACCGGTGAAAATCGGAGCAAAAAGTGCGGACAAAACAGAAATAACAGAAGGACTTTCTGAGCAGGATCTACTTATTGTTGACCCGCCACTGTCTTTAAAACCAAACCAGCCCGTTAATGCCACATTGCAGGAAACAGCGGGAGCACAATCATGAGCCTTGCCGCCTCAATCGCGATCAGCCACTTATTATCGCGGCGGCGGCAAACCATTGTCTCTGTGCTTGGCATTACCTTAGGTGTCTCATTTTTCCTCGCGATTTCAGCCATGATGCGCGGTTCAGAAAACGATTTTATGCAACGTTTAGTCGATAATTCACCGCATGTCACCGTATATGACGAATATCGAAATCCACGTCAGCAACCGGTCCAAATCGCCTTCCCTTCTGCTATCGCCGATATTCATGGCATGAAGCCACGAACCGAGTTACGTGGCATCCGCCAATATAAAGAGAAATTGGCGTTGATTGCTCGTCGTACTGATTTGCAAATTGCGGCAGTGTTACAAGGGCAAGTGATCGCGTCATTTGCTGGCATGACACGCGGCGTTTCCATTACGGGCGTAAAGCCAGAGCAGATGAAAAATGTCAGCCGGATAGAAGATTATTTCGTGACTGGCTCGCTCGATAGTCTGTCAGCGAACCCCAGTGGCATCATTATCGGTGTCGGTCTGGCTGATAAATTCCAACTTAAAATGGGTGACAAACTGTCCATCACATCGCCATCCGGGACGATACATCTGATGAAAATTGTCGGGTTATTTAATACCGGTACCACTAATTATGATGAATCACAGACCTTTGCATTATTAAACCGGGTACAAAACCTGTTAGAGCGCCCGAATGTCGCCAATCGGTTTATCTTAAAACTGCAAGACCCACAGCAATCCGCGGTGGTTGCCCATCAAATTGAACGGGAACTCGGTTATAAAACCCAGTCGTGGCAGGAAGCCAGTCAGGATCTGATGAATCTGGTGCTGATCCGCAACTTGATCATGTATAGTGTGGTCAGCGCTATCTTACTCGTTGCTTCATTCGGCATTTATAACGTTATTTCTACCGTCGTGCTGGAAAAAACCAAAGATATCGCCATTTTGAAATCGATCGGTTTTGAGGCCCGCGATATTGAGCGGATATTTCTGATTGAAGGCGCGATTTTGGGTTTGATCGGCAGCATTTCCGGTTCGGCAGTCGGCTTAACATTAATGTATGGCTTAAGTCGTATTGCAATTAAAAGTCCGTTCAATACCACCAGTGCGTTCTTACCCATTGATTGGAGCACTGACCAGATCTTGATCGCCATTGCCTTTGCGATGCTGTCGGCTTTATTTGCAGCCTGGTTACCCGCACGTAAAGGTGGGCGCGTTCGGCCTGTCGATATTCTGCGGGGTGCCGAATGAAAAACGTCCTGCGCACGGAAAAACTAACCCGGATCTTACCCAATGAAATACCAGTAACGCTGGTGCAAGACATTGATATTACGATTGGGCAAAGCGAGTTCGTGGCGATCATGGGCCCTTCCGGCTCAGGTAAGTCGTCACTGCTTTATCTGCTAGGTCTGCTGGATTCGCCCACTTCCGGCAAATTATGGTTAGATGAAGAAGAAACCAGCCAATTTAGTGATAACCAACTGGCACGGATCCGGCTGCAGCGAATTGGTTTTGTATTTCAGTTTCATTTCCTGCTGGCAGAATTCTCTTCGCTGGAAAATGTGATGTTACCGATGCGAAAATTGGGTCAGCTTTCTGAACTACAGGCAAAACAGAAAGCGAGCCAGTTGCTGGAAAATCTGGACATGCAAGACCACCAGCACAAATTGCCCAGCCAGCTTTCCGGCGGGCAACGACAGAGCGTAGCGATTGCCCGGGCACTCGCGAATGATCCGGTGTTGATTTTGGCCGATGAACCTACGGGCGCTTTAGATACCAAATCCAGCGAGAACGTCCGCACTATATTGCATGACCTGACCCAAAATCATCAGTGTGCAATTATCGCCGTTACACACGATGCTGAATTTGCCAAAGTGGCTGATCGGCAGATCCATTTAGTCGATGGACGATTGGTGCCATGATGAGAGAAAACTCAAGTTCAATGCTATCTCACTCACCCGGCGCTCTGTCTTTACAGCAAGGCACACTCTCTTCGTTACTGCGTATTAGTGGTGACTGGACACTTCCTCACTATACAATTTTACAGGAACAGATCGCGCTTCATCACAACCAACTCAATGACAATGTGCAAATCAGTTGGGATGATCTTGGTGTACTGGATACAGCCGGTGCCACATTGATAATCGAACTCATCGGGCCAACTCGTCTACTACAGTTGACGGAAAATAATGCCCCGCTGTCTGCCGAACGTTTAGCGTTGTTACAGTGTGTAGCACGTGCGTTAGATGCGATGACAGATAAAGAGACTGTGCCCAGAAATTCGATAATTAATGACCTATTAGCTCGCATCGGTAAAACAACAGAACAAATAGGCAAGCAGCAAATTGACCTGCTGGGTTTTATAGGGCTCACCGTTGAAACGCTCATCAAAACCGTTTTAAGACCCCGATGCTGGCGCATCACCTCATTAATCGCCCATATTGAACAAACCGGCTTTAACGCGATCCCGATTATTTCCCTGCTCACTTTTTTAGTGGGAGCGGTTGTCGCTTTTCTTGGCGCAACGGTATTAACTAATTTCGGGGCCAGCATTTATACCGTGAATTTAGTGGCTTTCGCTTTTCTGCGAGAATTTGGTGTGTTGCTAACCGCCATATTGATGGCCGGACGGACCGCCAGTGCGTTTACGGCACAGATTGGCTCGATGAAAGCTAACGAAGAGATCGATGCAATACGCGCTTTGGGGTTAAATCCCATTGAACTGCTGGTGCTTCCCCGTGTATTAGCGATGTTGATCAGTCTGCCAATTCTCACCTTTATTGCGATGTGTTGCGGCATGTTGGGTGGCGCCGTAGTTTGCTCACTCACATTAGATATCTCCCCGACCCTATTCCTAACTATTTTACAGCGCGATATCAGTCTGAATCATTTCCTGGTCGGAATAGGTAAAGCACCGGTATTTGCCTTCATTGTGGCGGTGATCGGCTGTCTGGAAGGATTTAAAGTCGGCGGCAGTGCGCAATCTGTCGGTGAGCACACAATATCCAGCGTCGTTCAATCTATCTTTATGGTGATCCTATTAGATGCACTTGCAGCACTATTCTTTATGGAGATGAGCTGGTGACAAAAACAGAACAACCGCTTATTCAGGTTCGCGGCTTACTTAACCGCTTTGGCAACCAGATTGTGCATGAAAATCTCGATCTGGATGTTTGCCGCGGTGAAATACTGGGGGTGGTTGGTGGTTCCGGCACCGGAAAATCGGTGCTGCTGCGTAGCATTGTAGGTCTGCACAACCCTGATGCCGGTGATATTCAGCTCTTCAGCGAACAATTGAATACACTTTCTGCAGAGCGTCGGTCACAGTTAGAGCAACGCTTTGGCATTTTATTTCAGCAAGGTGCCTTATTTACTTCGCTCACGGTGCTAGAAAATACCGCCCTGCCGCTGATTGAACATACAAGCCTTAACCGGATCGATGCGGAACATTTAGCCAGAATGAAATTGTCACTGGTTGGATTAGCGCCAGATGCTTACAGAAAATATCCTGATGAATTATCCGGTGGCATGATTAAACGTGCTGCATTGGCGCGCGCGTTAGCGCTTGATCCTGAAATTTTGTTTCTTGATGAGCCGACAGCCGGCTTAGACCCGATCAGTGCGGCTGCATTCGATCAACTGATCCTCACTTTACGCGATGCATTGGGGTTTACTGTTTTTTTGGTTACTCATGATCTCGATACGCTTTATACCATCTGCGACCGCGTGGCCGTACTGGCACAAAAACGGGTGCTGATTACCGACACACTTGAGGCTGTCGCAGCAATGGATGATCCCTGGATACAAGACTATTTCCACGGCCCCCGCGGGCGGGCAGTGAAACAAATAGCCGGAACACAGAAGGAGTAAGTCTGAGATGGAAACGCGTGCTCATCATGTGTTTATTGGTTTATTTCTCGTTGTAGCAATCGCGGGAATATTGTTATTTTCACTCTGGCTGGGTAAATCCAGCTCTAAACTGGAACTGGTCTATTACGACGTACTGTTCAACGAAGAAGTGAGTGGCTTGACTGCGGGTAGTGCCGTGGAATTCAGTGGCATAAAAGTGGGTGAAGTTGAAAGTCTGCAACTCGATCAGCAAGATCCACGTAAAGTATGGGCTCGAATTCGCCTTTCTGGCGGAACCCCAGTTAAGCAAGATACTCATGCTCGTTTGTCTTTAGCCAATATTACAGGCAGCGCCTTGATCCGCTTATTTGGTGGTTCACCCAATAGCCCGATATTACAAGGAATTGATGGCAAAAACGCTGTGATCATTGCCGATAAATCCCCTATCAGTCGTCTACTGGCGAATGGTGAAAATCTGATGGGAAATATCGACAGTATGGCCAACAATCTGAATAAAATGCTCTCAGATGAGAATGTGCGTAGCCTAAGTTTAACGCTAAATCATTTAGAACAAGTTACCAATGTGTTCTCCACACATCGCAATGAATTGGCAGAAACAATCAGACAAATCAGTACACTGAGTCAGCAAGCCAGCGCCGTCATGACCGATATCTCCCGCCTCACAAAGAACACCGACAAGCTGCTTGATAATCAAGGACGCAGTGTACTCAACAGCACCGCACTATCGATGGCTAATTTAGAACGTGTTACCCATCAATTAGAACAACTACTCAATAACAATCAGGCGCCGCTCCAAAATGGCATACAAAGCCTCAATAATTTTGGTCCCGCCTTACAGGAATTACGTGCCGCACTGAGTTCTCTGAACCGGTTAAGCCACCGTCTTGAAGAAGATCCGTCCGGTTTTTTACTCGATAGAGAGAAAAAGCAGGAGTTTCAGCCATGACCATTCACTTCAAACTATTGCCTCATATTATCAGTTCACTGTTACTGGCTTGCTTACTCAGTGCCTGCTCTCTGCTTCCCACTTCGGAGCAAGTACAGATTTATCGTCTACCGACCGTCACATCTGCACATAATCAGGCAGAAACTCTAAACTGGTCGCTGCGACTGATGACCCCTCATACCAATCAGACACTTGATAGTGTGCGTATTGCTGTCATTCCTGAAGGGAACCTGATCACCAATTACAAAGGTATTCGCTGGAGTGAACGGGCACCGGTTCTATTACGGGATCGGTTACTGGATGCATTTCAAACTGATGGGCGGCTCCAAACTATCACCAGCGACACCAGTACTTTTAATGTGGATGTGGAGCTAACCAGTGAGTTGGCAGCTTTCCAAAGTGAATATCGCAATGGCAAACCAGAAATACGGATCATACTGGATATGCATTTGGTCAAATCACAAAGTCAGCAGGTTGTAACAAGCCATCGATTCGACATTCGCCAAATAAGTAAAAATAGTGATGCTAAATCTGTCATTCAAGCCTTTGGGCTGGCTTGCGATAGCTTGAGTCGTGAAGTGGTTGATTGGACGATCAACAGTAAGCGACCATAGCAGTTTAAAAAAACAGAGCTATTAAGACTAATTAGCTCTGTTGTAATAAGATAAAAACTAGTTCATCAATTTATGCATAGTCTGATGTAATTCAGACGAAATAGTATGTAATTGATGGCTCGTTCCTTCAGTCACATTCGCATTGTCCTGATTGTCAGTAGCAATATCTTTAATCTCAATTAAGTTGCGAGAAATATCTTCAACGACCGATGTTTGCTCTTCAGCGGCTGTTGCTATCTGTTGAGTCATGTTATGGATTTCACTGATTGCTTTCGTAATTTGTTGCAACATATCACCGGCTTCCGTGACTTTTTCAACACTATCACCACTCAATAACCGGCTACTCTCAATAGCCTGTACCGCATCTTTTGTTCCACTTTGTACGGTTGTGATGATGGTATTAATTTCAGCCGTAGAATCTGCTGTACGTTTTGCCAATGTGCGAACTTCATCCGCAACAACCGCGAAACCTCTCCCATGTTCACCAGCTCTCGCTGCTTCGATGGCCGCATTTAAGGCGAGTAAATTAGTCTGATCAGCAATATTACGGATCACTTCTAACACCGTACTGATCCGACGACTATCTTCATCTAACTGCTGAATAACACCGGCAGTATTCTCTATCTCTCCACTCATTCGGGTGATCATAGTAATAGTTGACTGCATCACCTGCTCGCCCTCTTGCGCTGCGCGATCAGCTTGATTTGCAGCGACAGCCGCTGTCGCTGCACTATTCGCGACATCCTGGGCAGTGGCAGACATTTCATGCATTGCTGTCGCGACTAAATCAGTCCTCCCTAATTGATCACGGGCACTGCCAGCCATAATACTGGAGGTATTTTTTAGTTTTGAGCTAGATTGATCGAGCTGATCGATACTTTGTTTCAGTTGGGTGAATGTACTAAATAAAGAATCGCGCAGGATATTAGCCGCTTTAGCCAATGAACCTAATTCATCTTGCCGTTGGATCTGGAAGCCACGTTCGAAATGGCCCTGACTGAGTTGCGTTATATAACCAATTACATCGCGGATAGGGAGAATAATCCGACGATTGATCAGCCAGATACCAAATACAATCACCAAGACACTCGAGGCAATAATAGTAGCAATGCCAAGGAAAATAGCGTCATTAGCATGTTCACGAATAAGTAATGATTCTTTGTCGGCTTTTCCATGTAACAACTTAACCAGCGCAGACATTTTGTCACTCGCACCACGGTCAATACCCGTTACCGCTTTGTCTCCTACAGTTGGATCAGCTCCGGCCGCTAAAAAAACATCTTTGCCTTTACGATAGGCAACGCCTAATTGTGTATGTTCATCAAGCAGCTCTTTTATTTGAGAAACTAACATCGGATCGTTTTGATTTGTTGCCAATGTCTGTAATGCTGTCAATTGAGCATTAACTTTCGATTCGTGAGACTCAAACTGCTTCCAGTACTTATCCAGATTCTCCGGCTTGCTTCCCCGTAACAGAACATTTTTCCATTCTTGTACCTGAATTTTAAATTCCAGATTTGCGGTATCTACCATTTGAGAGGACTTAAGCGTTCCAGACATCAGATCACTATAAGCGGTAACAGCATGTGACAAATATCGGAAACAAAATAATGCAATAAGAATGACGAGGAAGACGCTAGCTCCTTGCAATGTGAGCAATTGACTACGCAATGAACGATTAATAGACATAGGAAACTATGACCCTCTGTATTTGTAACTAAAATCTGATTTTAGACTATAGCACCAACTTCATTTATTAAATTTTTATGGCAACGATTTATTCCATTTAAGCGATAGCTCGGAGAATAAGCATCATGTGAAAACATCAGTCACTATAATGATATTGATGTAAAAATTATTTCTACGATTCATGACTTAGCAGGGAATCACCATGCTTGATCAGGTCACCGCTCGTTCTATTCGCCGCATTATTGTTGGTTTACTGCTAGGCGGCTTACTCATTCTCGGCTATATCGTGCTGCAGCCCTTTGTTATCCCCGTTATCTGGGCCATGGTTATCGCCTATGCCACCTGGCCGGTATATTCGTTGTTATGCCGATATATTCATAGCAGGAAAACACTCAGTGCATTGCTGATGACTCTCTTACTAACTACCGCATTTGTATTACCCACACTATGGATGCTTTCATTACTCCACGATGAAATTGGTCTCGCATTTATCGAGCTGAGTGCCCGACTGACACAAGCACCGCCGGAACTACCGAAATATATCCGCACCTTACCTTGGTTGGGTCATTGGCTGAATGATCTACTCACCCAAATCACCGCTGATCCTGTGGATTTTCAAACTAAAGTCTCAACGTGGGTAAGCGAAAGCTCAAATCAGTTGATCTCGGTGTTGGGAGATGTAGGCCGTAACGCAGCCAAAATGGGGTTTGCCCTGATCACTCTGTTCTTTCTGTTTCGGGATGGTGAACATCTGCTAAAACAGATACATCAGGTGTTATTTCGTTTTCTCGGGGCACGGATCGACAACTATCTGACCGCCGTCGGGGGAATGACGAAAGCTGTTGTTTGGGGGTTAATCATCACCGCGTTGGCACAAGGTCTGGTTGCCGGGCTGGGTTATTGGTGGACAGGCATTCCCGCCCCCATGCTATTCGGTGCGGTTACTGCGCTGATCGCCTTGATCCCATTCGGTGCGCCGTTTGTCTGGGTAACAATTTCTCTCGTTTTATTAGCGGAAGGACACTACTTCAACGGTATCATCTTAATTCTTTGGGGAAGTTTAGCCGTAAGCTCAGTAGATAATCTGGTCAGGCCGATGGTGATCAGTAATGCAACCCGCATTCCTTTTTTGCTGGTGATGTTTGGCGTGCTGGGTGGGCTAGCCGCATTCGGCTTAATTGGCCTCTTTCTTGGTCCAGTGATTCTGGCAGTGCTGATAGCCGTCTGGCAAGAATGGCTGGAGGAAGCTGAATTACAAACAACAGAGCCTCAAGATAAGAGCAACGATTGAGGCAATCATAGGGAATTTGAACAATAAAAAAGGCCGCTTTTAAAAGCGGCCTTTTCTGATTTGGTTGCGGGAGCAGGATTTGAACCTACGACCTTCGGGTTATGAGCCCGACGAGCTACCGAGCTGCTCCATCCCGCGTCAGTGAAAGAATAATAAGCTGAAAGTATTGAATTAGCAAGGTTTTTATTACAATCAATTTAATGATAGCGAATCAATCAGCTATCTGCTTCATCAAACAGTAGTGTAATCAGCTTGCTAAAACCAGACACATATTCATTTGAACAACATGATGATACACGTATCTAAATTAACCGAAATAAAAAAGGCCGCTTTTAAAAGCGGCCTTCTCTGATTTGGTTGCGGGAGCAGGATTTGAACCTACGACCTTCGGGTTATGAGCCCGACGAGCTACCGAGCTGCTCCATCCCGCGTCAGTGGGGCGGATATTAGTCAGCGCGACCGAAACAAGCAAGCTCTTTTTCATTATCGTACTCTGCATGGCGAATAAATAAACTATTCGCTCAAAAACAGCGCGGATTCCAACGCTTATCTAAATAAGCGTTCTATTCTTTACATAAAGAGGAACTAAATTTCAGGATGATACCTAGGGATCCGAAATGACGACGCCTAACTCTCCATCACCGCTGCGGCTGCCTCTTGAATTTAATACAGAAGAATATCTTAACGTTGTGGATCATGGCGTGTTATTTGTTGATGCTCAGGGCATTCTTCGTTACTACAATCCATTTTGCCAAAAGCTATTCGCACTTGAATACCCCAGCCATCAGCCAATCAATTACTTCCATCTTTTATCATCGTGGAGTGACTCTCAAGGTTTATCAAGGCTCTGGCTAATTGAATTCGATGCTGCCATGACGGCACAACAACGGCATTACACTCGGGTAAAACACAACGATGATACGCTTGAGTTTAAACATCAGCCTTTACCATCCGGTGGTTTTGTTCACTGTATTTACAACATCACTCGTAAAGCCAAGCAAGAGCAAATATCCGCACTGCATTATTCCCAGCTACAAACCATGATTGATGCGATGCCCTGCTTCGTGTCGTTGTTGAATACCAATCTTCAATTCGTTATCGCCAATCAATATTACGAACAACATCTTGGTATTTCACGTTCCGACATTGAGGGGTCTTATGTTAGCGATATTCTGCCACCATCGCTTAAAGAACGGCATATGAACCTATTGCATAAGGCATTGCATGGCGAAACTCAGCACTTTGATGATCAAGGCCCTAGTGAAGAGAGCCCCATCAAATTTGTTCACGGTGCTTATATTCCCTGCTTTGATCAACACCACAATGTGACCGGTATTGTTGATATTACTTATGACACGACCGACCAGAAAAATCAGGAGGAAAACCTTCGCATTCTCGCAGAACGCGACCCGCTGACGGGATTATTTAATCGCCGCAAAGTGATGGAATGTCTGGACCTAGAGATCCTGCGGGCTAACCGGCAATCATCCCCTTTATCTGTAGCGGTGCTCGATCTCGATTATTTCAAAAACGTGAATGACACATGGGGACATGCCGCTGGCGATCTGGTGTTAAAAGAATTTGCGTTGCTATGCCAGCAACAGATCCGAAAACTGGACTACTTAGGCCGGATTGGCGGCGAGGAGTTTTTCCTGATCATGGGAAACACAGACCAACAGGAAGCCAGCATTGTATTAGAACGTATTTTATCCGTTTTACGGCACCATACATTTAAGTGGCAACAGATTGAAATCCATATAACGTGCAGTGCCGGCTTTGTGCAATGGGAACCAACGCAAAGCAACCAACAGCTTTATTCATTGGCTGATAATGCGCTGTATCAGGCAAAAAATCAGGGACGAGACCAGATAGTCATTGCCACTTAATAAGTGGCCGTATTCTGTTTTGGACAAGCAAGCCAACAGATGGGATCATAACAACTTATCTATTATTTTTTGAGACAATGTATGAGCTATGAACTGACAGATCTGGAACGCAATGCTGCACTGAGACTGAATGCTGATTATCGCTATGATCATTTCATCAGCAAAGTCGCCCGCAGCGGTGAATTATGGGCATTAAAAGATGACAATGGCCTGCTGTTCCTCAATTCTGATAATGACGAAACATGCCTGCCAGTGTGGCCCCATGCTGACTATGCCAAATTATGGGCCGTTGGTGATCTGGAACGTTATCAGCCGCAAGCTATTACCCTGAAAATTTGGCTGGAGCGCTGGACTGATGGTCTGACACAAGACGGTATTTCCGTGACTGTATTCCCCCTTCAGGGTGAAGAAAATCTGGTGGAAGAACCAACAGAACTGGCAGAAGCGCTGAACAAAAAATTAGAACAATACGCTCAGGAATAGACCTGAAAAGAAAATACTTATATACCCAAAGTAATTGACGTTGCAGCAATGCACAAGTGAACGCGTCAGCGATGCAGCTACTTCAAGTACGGAGGGTATAATCAGGCCATGCATGAGCTCAATATTATCCGGAGATGAAATATGAATTTGCTGGAATTGAATGATTCGTTGATTGAAATACGTCAACAGGAAGAATCTCTGCAATGGCCTGTATTCAATGAAGCGTTAGCGTGGGAATTGGGCTGCACATTGCAATTAGCCGCTGCATTAAATGAAGCCGCTGTGCATATTGAAATTGAGGCTTTTGGCCGGACATTATTTGTTTGCGCCATGCCCGGCAGTGCACCAAGCAATGCTGATTGGGCCCGTCGTAAACGTAATGTAGTACAACTCTTACAGAGAAGTTCTTTAGCTATCGGGCTTGGTTTAAAACGGGACGACACAGATCTGCAGCGCAAAATGGGGTTACCAGACCGTGACTATGCTCCTCACGGTGGGAGCTTTCCACTTCGCATTTTAGGTTCCGGCTGTATCGGTTCAATAACCGTTTCAGGTATGCCAGAATTTGATGACCATGCATTGATTGTTAGCGTTTTACAAGCCTGGCAGGACAATGGCTGGCAAAAGCCGGATCTTTTCCTATAAAGTGCAGTACACAAAGATAAACAAATATCGATTATCTGATAAAAAAAGACCGCCAATAGGCGGTCAAACATTTCACTTGGGGTGAATTACTTCTGTTTCAGCCAGAGGAATTGGAAAGGTTCCAAAGTGAGTACGCCATTTTCCAGCACAACATCTTGCTGCTGATATTGGTCATAAACGTAGTGACCAAAACCAGTTTGTTCCAGAATAGCTTGCGACAACGTTTGCTGTTGAGCAGACATATTCATCAGCACCAAGGTTTTGTGCCAGTCACGTTCACGTAGGAATGAAAATACATGCTGATTTTCATTTTTAACCAGTTGGTAGTTATTTTCGTTGTAAAACTCAGGGATGGATTTGCGCAATGCGATCATGTGTTTTAGCACACTGAACACCCGATGTTCGATAGTACCGGCATCGTTACGTTTTGCGGCTTTCTTCCAGTCGATGATCGGACGGTTCAACCAACGGTTATCATCCTGTTTACTTGGGTCTTCCAGGAATGAATAATCATTCGTACACGCTAATTCATCGCCATAATAAATCAGCGGAATACCGCCGAATGACATAATTCCGCTGTGCATCAGCAAGGTTTTCCGGATCGCCTGTTCGATCAGCTCAGCATTATCCTCTTCCAACCCTTTTTCCAGACCCAGCAAAGTGGCTGTCGCCCCGGTAATGCGAGCATCCTGCGTTTTCGGGTTATACATGAACCGTTGGCCTTTTGCCGGACTACCGGCAAATTCACCTACGTAATAAGAGATCATGAATTGTTTATGGTCAAACGGATTGTAACCGGCGGCCAAAATATCCTGATCGGCATAACCTAAACCGATATCATCGTGACAACGAATGTAGTTGATCCATGTAGTACCTTTCGGCAAGCGTGGAATATTCTGCAGACCATGTTCCAGAATACGTTTGTTCTGCGTTGCCATCGCATCCCACAAATACACCATGTAGGAAGCGTTATAGGCAATTTCGCACTCATCAACGGTGCCACCGCCGAGGTATTTGACGATTTCAATCGGCTGAACAATGGCTTCGGCTTTGAAGATCGCACCCGGTGCAGCAATTTTGGTACACGCCTTAAACAGCTGCAGCAGGATATGCGCTTCGTCTAAGTTCTGGCTTTGCGTGCCCAATTTTTTCCACATGAAAGCCACAGCATCAAGACGCAGAACATCTACCCCCTGATTCGCCAAATTGAGCAGGATCTTGATCATCTCAATAAAGACTTTCG
>CALMKU010000021.1 GCA_937866945.1 uncultured Tolumonas sp. | reverse complement strand
AAGCGATTGACATTTTTTCCTAGAATTTCATCGGCGGACCAACCGAAGATCTCTTCAGCGGCGCGGTTAAATTGCTGGATATGCCCACGCATATCGGTGATCACAATGCCAGTAACGGCGGTATCAATCACCGAACGAAAGCGGGTTTCATTGATACGCAGATGATCCAACATATCGCGGTAACGCATTAAACCACTGGTGGCCACAATCAGCAGAATAACAATCAAGGTGATCAACGCAATCATGATACTCAGGTATTCCGGCTGCATATTTTCCAGCGGTATGTCCTTATGTGGCATAGCGACCAGACGCAATGCAGCCATGTTGCTGTAATGCATGCCTGCCGTCGCTACGCCTATCAAGACGCTGCTGAGTAACATATGTGCCGTATTCCCAAACGTTTTACGCAAATGTGTCTGGCGGAAATAAACCCAGAGTGCGAGGGTTGAGAACACGATGCCAATGAGTAAAGAGATGATAAATAAGGTGGCATCATAACGGATGGCGGCATCCAGCTGCATCGCACGGATGCCGGTTTGATGCATGATGGCGATGCCGAAACCTAAAATGAGTCCGCTTTTAAATAGCCGGAAATAGGAATTTGGATGATTAATTAATAATGCTAAAGCCAACCAGGATGCAGCGATGCTGGGAGTTAACGAAATCAGTGTCAGAGTAAGGTCGTAACTCACATAGGTGTGCAGAGGGCAGGCAAGCATGCCGATAAAATGCATAGCCCAGATGCCACCACCTAAACCGAATCCGCCTGCCAGTAACATGGCTCTTTGGGTGATGTTTTGATGCGCGCGTTGCGCTTGCCCGGCAATGAAAAAGGCCATAAACGCAGCAAATATCACAACCAGAATGGATAATAAAACCAACCACAGATTGTACTCACCCATGATCAGCAGTGCTTGCTCATCACTCGGGTGCCAGAATTGGATTGGAAATTCCATGTGGTGTTCTCTGTTCGTCGATAAGGTTAAATCATGGGTGTTCATTAACTCATTGAGATCTCTGCCTCGCTGAGTGTAGCTGTAATTATTCTGCTCTGGTGTGAGTTCAGTTGCGGGTGATGGTTTTTCTCTGCGCAGGCGAGTGTTAGAATGTGATCTATCCGAAAGTCCTGAAATAATTCCAGTCACAAGGAAGCCCATGAAAGTCAAAACCCGTTTTGCGCCGAGCCCGACCGGCTTATTGCACATTGGTGGTGCCCGTACTGCACTCTACTCCTGGTTATTCGCTAAAAGTCAGGGTGGCGAGTTTGTTCTGCGTATCGAAGATACCGACACTGAACGTTCTACTCAGGCAGCCATTGATGCAATTATGGAAGGGATGACATGGTTAGGTTTTGACTGGGATGAAGGCCCTTATTACCAGACCAAACGTTTTGACCGTTATAACCAATTGATCGATCAGTTGCTGGCTGAAGGCAAAGCCTACAAATGCTACTGCTCGAAAGAACGTCTGGAAACTTTGCGTGAAGGTCAAATGGCAAACGGTGAAAAACCGCGTTATGACGGTCGTTGCCGTGATAGCCATGAACATCACGCCGATGATGAACCGTATGTGGTGCGTTTCCGCAATCCGCAGGAAGGTTCTGTGGTTTTTGATGATCACGTGCGTGGCCGTATCGAATTCGCCAACACCGAGCTGGATGATTTGATCATCCGCCGTACTGACGGTGTGCCAACTTACAACTTCTGTGTAGTGGTGGACGACTGGGATATGCAAATCACCCAGGTGGTGCGTGGCGAAGACCATATCAATAACACCCCTCGTCAGATCAACATCTATCATGCACTGGGTGCACCAGTGCCTGAATTCGCCCATGTGTCGATGATTCTGGGTGATGACGGTGCCAAACTGTCGAAACGTCATGGTGCGGTGGGTGTGATGCAATACCGCGATGATGGTTACTTGCCGGAAGCGGTGCTGAACTATCTGGTTCGTCTGGGTTGGTCACATGGCGATCAGGAAATTTTCTCTCGTGAAGAGATGATCAAGCTGTTCAGTCTCGACAACATCAGCAAATCAGCCTCTGCTTTTAACACTGAAAAACTGAAATGGCTGAACAACCATTACATCCGTACTATGGATCCGGTTTATGTTGCTTCACATCTGGAGTGGCAAATGAATGATCTGGGTATCGATTATAAAGATGGCCCGGCATTAACGGCGATCATCGGTATGCTGGCAGAACGTTGCCATACCTTGCGTGAACTGGCGCAACAGAGCCGTTATTTCTACGAAGAGTATGAAGCGATTGACGAAGCGGCTGCCAAGAAACATCTGAAAGCTGCAGCGCGTGAACCACTGGCGTTGATCCGCAGTAAGCTGGCGGCATTAGATGGCTGGGAAACTGAAGCGTTGCATCAGGTGATTCAAGACACCGCAACAGAATTGAATTTAGGTATGGGCAAAGTCGGTATGCCGCTGCGTGTAGCGGTAACCGGTGTTGGCCAATCACCGTCTATTGATGCGGTGATGCAATTGATTGGAAAAGAGCGCGTATTAGCGCGTCTGGACAAAGTGCTGGCGCTGTTGCCAGCGGCTGAATAAATTAATATCAGGGGCGGGCAACCGCCTCTATTGTTAACAATGATAGGAGCTCCAACATGAACAAATACAGAATGAGTCTGCTAGCAGCATCTGTACTGGCTGCTGGTGCCGTGCAGGCTGCTGATGATTTCAGCATCGGTGCCGGTCTGGACTACATGTATTCCGACATGGATGGTTCAGCACAACACGTCAATCGTGATTTCTCCAGCAACAGCCTGTGGACGACCTATGTTGATTTCCGTCATCCGCTGCTGATGGTGCCAAATGCAAATTTTCAGGCAACGGATCTGTCTTCTACCGCATCTGGTTATGATAACAAGCTGAGAACCTATGATTTCGCGTTGTATTATTCTCCGCTGGAGCTGGATACTCTGACCCTGAACACAGGTCTGAACCTTCGTCGTTACGATGGCACGCTCAACCACAGTAAAGATTACTCTAATGACACCATCATGCTGTACGGTGCTGCAGAGACATTGATTCCAGGTACCGATTTAGGCGCCTTTGCTGATGCGCGTGTCGCTCATTGGGATGGCGATCATTCTCATGACTGGAAAATCGGTGTGAGCTATGTGGTTTTCCCGGAAGATATGCTGAAATTTAAAGTGCGTGCCGGTTATCGTAACCTGCGTGTGAATTACAATCAGGACAGCGTTCAGTTAGATCAACATATGGACAACTGGTTCCTGGGTGCCGAGCTGCGTTATTAATTTTTTCGATATAGAAAAAATATAATACCGATAAGCAGATGAGAGGATGTTATTTATGGCATCCTCTTTTTTATGCATATTTTGGGTGTTTTTTAGCCTTTTTCGGCTTGGTTTCTGGGAAATTGGCTGATTCCCTCTTTGTTATGTCTTTTATATCCACATTTTGACTATAGATATGACATTTCTATATTAAGAAATTCGATAAATTCTTTGTGAAGTACCTATTCTGCTTGTAAGCTGACAGCATTCTTAATGCAGGAATTGGCATATGAGCGACAAATCTCCATCTTTAGCGGGTCCAATCGCAGGGCCGCATCTTTCTAAACTGGCGGAAGCCGTAGCAAATCTCTCTCCGACTGAACTGATCTGGGCCAGCGGCTTCTTATTTGGTTTAGCTCAAAACGCGGGTGGTGCTGTTGTCACTGCGGGCTCAACGGTTGCTATTGCCCCTGTTGCCGCACAACCAACCGGTAGTCTGACTATTCTGGTGGGTTCACAAACCGGCAATGCCAAAGGCGTGGCGGAAAGTGTGAAAGCACAAGCCGAAGCGCGTGGCATTCCTGTGTCACTGGTGGCCATGAATGACTACAAACCAAAACAGCTGAAGAAAGAGACCCATGTTCTGATCGTCACCAGCACCTACGGTGAAGGTGAGCCGCCAGAAGCGGCGGCTGATCTGCATGCGCAACTGAAAGGCGGCAAAATTGGTAAGCTGTTCGGTCTGCAATTTGCGGTACTGGGTCTGGGCGATTCTTCTTATGAATTCTTCTGCCAGACCGCGAAAGATTTTGATGCGTTCTTTGAGAAAGCCGAAGCCACTCGTCTGCAAGATGCAGCGATTTTGGATGTCGATTATCGCGCTGCTGCCGATGCCTGGGCATCGAGTTTTCTGGATAAACTGGCCGCAACATTAACGGCGGCACCGGCTGCGGCAACAGTAGGCGGTTCTGCTGTAGTTGCGTCAGGCCACTGTGCGTATGACAAATTTAACCCGTTTGCTGCGACGCTGAGCACCAACCAGAAAATTACTGGTCGTGATTCCACCAAAGATATCCGCCATTTTGAGATCAATCTGGAAGGCTCTGGTATCACCTATCAGCCTGGTGATGCATTAGGTATCTGGTTTGATAATGATGCTGCCGTGGTAGCTGAAATTCTGGCACTGACCGGTTTGACCGGTGATGAGCAGGTAACGGTATCAGGTAAAGCTGCCGCATTAAGTGATGCCCTGACCAATCAGTTTGAACTGACCCGCCTGCATGCCGCTTTTATTACCGGTTTGGCCGAAATTTCCTCTGATAAAAAACTGAAGAAATTAGCAGCTGACAAAGATGAAACCCGTAAGCTTGCGGCAAAAGCGCAGATTGTCGATGTATTGAAACGCTTCCCAACTAAACTGACGGCTGAACAGCTGGTGGGTTTATTACGTGCTCTGAGCCCGCGTTTGTACTCTATCGCTTCTGCACAGTCGGAAGTGGAAGAAGAAGTACATCTGACTGTTGGTGTCGTGCGTTATCCGCAGGAAGATGGTTCTGTGCGTTCCGGTGGCGCCTCGTCATTCCTGGCTGATCGAGTGCAAGAAGGTGGCGAAGTGCGTGTGTTCGTGGAACACAACGATAACTTCCGTTTGCCAGCCAATCCTGATACCCCTGTGATCATGGTGGGGCCGGGCACTGGTATCGCGCCATTCCGTTCCTTTATTCAGGAACGTGATGCACAGGGTGCGGAAGGTAAAAACTGGTTGTTCTTCGGCAACCCGCATTTCACGCAGGATTTCCTGTATCAGGTGGAATGGCAGAAATATGTGAAGAGCGGTCTGCTGACTAAAATTGATTTAGCTTTCAGTCGTGATCAAGCGAATAAAATCTACGTACAAGATAAATTAAAGGCCAAAGGCGCAGAAGTGTGGCAGTGGTTGCAAGATGGTGCACATTTCTATGTCTGCGGTGATGCCAATCGAATGGCGAAAGATGTTCACGATGCACTGGTGAATATCGTGGTGGAACACGGCGGTAAGAACGCTGAAGAAGCCGAAGAATATGTCAATGAACTGCGTCGTGCCAAGCGTTACCAGAGGGATGTCTACTGATGAGCGAGCAAAAATTATCTGACAACGAACGTCTGAAAGCGGAAAGTAATTTCCTGCGCGGTACGATTGAGCTGGATCTGAAAAATGATCTGACCGGCGGTTTTACCGGCGACAATTTCCAGCTGATCCGCTTGCATGGTATGTATCAGCAAGACGACCGTGATATTCGTGCCGAGCGCGCTCAGCAGAAACTGGAACCGCTGCACAACGTGATGTTACGTGCCCGTATGCCGGGCGGCATCATCACTCCGGAACAATGGTTAGGTATCGATGCGTTTGCGCATGACCACACCATTTATGGCAGCATTCGTCTGACCACGCGTCAGACCTTCCAGTTCCACGGTGTGTTGAAGCCAAACATCAAAATGATGCATCAGACGCTGAACAAATACGGCATCGACTCTATCGCTACTGCGGGTGACGTGAACCGTAACGTGCTGTGTACGTCGAATCCGGTGGAATCAGAGCTGCATCAGGAAGCCTATGAGTGGGCGAAAAAGCTCTCTGAGCATCTGCTGCCGAAAACCCGTGCGTATGCCGAAATTTGGCTGGATGGTGAAAAATTAGGCCCGGATGAAGAACCAATCCTCGGTTCAACCTATCTGCCGCGTAAGTTCAAAACCACGGTAGTGATCCCGCCGCACAATGATATCGACGTGCATGCGAACGATCTGAACTTCGTGGCGATTGCGGAAGATGGCAAGTTGATTGGTTTCAACGTGCTGGTCGGTGGTGGTCTGGCCATGACTCATGGCAATAAAGAAACCTTCCCTCGTAAGGCGGATGATTTCGGTTTTATTCGCAAAGAAGACACACTGAAGTTTGCCGAAGCCGTTGTTACCACACAACGTGACTGGGGTAACCGTGTTAACCGTCAAAACGCGAAAACCAAATATACGTTGGAACGTGTGGGTGTCGATGCGTTTAAAGCGGAAGTGGAAAAACGTACCGGTATCAAGTTTGAAGCCAGTCGCCCGTATGTGTTCACCAGCCGTGGTGATCGTTTCGGTTGGGTGGAAGGCATTGATGGCAAACAGCATCTGACGCTGTTTATCGAAAATGGTCGTATTCTGGATTTCCCAGGCAAGCCGTTGAAAACCGGTCTGGCGGAAATTGCGAAAATTCACAAAGGTGATTTCCGCATGACCGCGAACCAGAACCTGATCATTGCGGGTGTACCGAAAAAAGATAAAGCGAAAATCGAGAAAATTGCCCGTGCGCATGGCTTGATTGACGATGCCATTACCGAACAGCGTAAAAACTCGATGGCGTGTGTGGCATTGCCAACGTGCCCATTAGCGATGGCAGAAGCAGAACGTTTCCTGCCTGCGTTCACCACGCAAATCGAAGCAGTGATGGCGAAACATGGTTTGGCTGATGATCACGTGATCTTCCGTGTCACGGGTTGCCCGAACGGTTGTGGCCGTGCGATGTTGGCGGAAATTGGTCTGGTGGGTAAGGCCATGGATCGTTATAACTTCTACATCGGTGGTAACCGTGAAGGTACCCGTATTCCACGTCAGTATCGTGAGAACATCACCTCTGCTGAGATCTTGAAAGAGATCGATGCGCTGCTGGGTCGTTGGGCGAAAGAGCGTAACGAGAACGAAGGCTTTGGTGATTTCGTGATCCGTGCTGAGATCGTGAAACCCGTCGTTGATTCTGCTAAGGATTTCTATGCCGCATAATCTTTTGTCGCTGAGTGCACTGGTTGCACTCTCTAAAGAAGAACAAACAGCTCAGCTGGCTGAAGTGAATCAGCAGCTGGAGGCGCTCAGCGCACAAGAGCGTGTGCAATGGGCATTTGAACATCTGGAAGGCGAGTTTATTCTCTCGTCGAGCTTTGGTATTCAGGCAGCCCTCATGTTACATCTGGTGACGCAAGTGCGCCCCGATGTACCAGTGGTGCTGACCGATACCGGCTATCTGTTCCCGGAAACCTATCAGTTTATTGATCAGCTGACCGAACGTTTGAAGCTGAATCTGAAAGTGTATCAATCACCGATCACCCCGGCCTGGCAGGAAGCCCGTTACGGCAAACTGTGGGAGCAGGGCGTAAAAGGTATTGAAAAATATAATCAGATCAACAAAGTGGAACCGATGGCGCGCGCGCTGAAAGAGCTGGATGTCAAAACCTGGTTCTCCGGTTTGCGTCGTGAACAGTCATCGACGCGTGGCAATTTGCCGGTACTGGCGGTGCAGCGTGGGATCTTCAAGTTCCTGCCAGTGATCGACTGGACCAACAAAGACGTGTTCTATTACTTCAAAGAACACGATCTGCCATATCACCCATTGTGGGAGCAAGGCTACCTGTCAGTCGGCGATGTGCAGACCACCGCGAAATGGGAACCGGGGATGACGGAAGAGCAAACCCGTTTCTTCGGTCTGAAACGCGAGTGCGGCTTGCACGAAGAGAAATAATCTTCTCGATAAAATATTAACTAAAAGGCGCTTTGAGCGCCTTTTTTGTCTGAGATAAACCCATGCACTTTTTGTTACAGTAGCAAAATATTACTCTCAGTATCTCAACGTCATGCGAAAGATTATTTTTACTCTGTTGGCTATTCCTTTTGCACTTCAGGCCCATACCGCGTGTCTCGACGGCGCTTATACGCATGAGTTCACACAGCATGCCGATGAAATCGTCTGGAAAGTTGTCAACCATCATGGGAGCTACCAATTAATCAGGGTCGCTGATAATGAAATCATTGCTCTTCACGCGTTGTCAAAACAGGAGCGCATTGAGTTTTGGCAGCGGATGCAGTGGGTCCCCGAGTCAGCCAAAGGTGCCGAATGTGCGGGTGATAAAACGCGACAGAATGTGATTTGTGAACTTTCAGAACAGGCTCGCAAGAAAGAGCCGACATTACAAAATATGACATTTTTCCATGCTGATCCAATCAGCGGTGTGATGAAGATCATGCGTGTTGACGAATAGAAAATAGCGACCTGTGACCACTTTAGACACTGATCATTAATTATGAATATAAATAAAACAGGATTATCTCAATGAAATGCAAAGGTTTTCTTTTTGATCTCGACGGCACACTAGTTGATTCATTGCCGGTTGTTGAACGAGCTTGGTCGAACTGGGCGAAAAGCCGGGATCTCGATCCTGCAGTGGTATTAGATTTTATCCACGGTAAACAGGCCATCACCTCGCTGCGTCATTTTATGCCCGGTGAAACTGAAGAGGCTATTCAGCAGCAATTTCGATTGCTGGAGCGCACCGAAGCGGAAGATACCAACGGGATTTCTGCATTACCGGGGGCAGTGCAGCTGCTGGAACGTCTGGAGGCATTATCGATGCCGTGGGCTATCGTAACCTCAGGATCAGTGCCAGTTGCACGCGCCCGTCATGCGGCTGGTGAGCTGGCGACGCCGGAAATCTTTATCACTGCGGAGTTGGTGGCGAAAGGGAAACCGAATCCCGATCCTTATCTGTTAGGCGCACAGCGGTTAGGGTTGAAACCAGAAGAGTGTGTGGTAGTGGAAGATGCACCAGCTGGTATTTTGTCTGGTCTGGCTGCCGGTTGTAAGGTGATTGCGGTGAATGCGCCGGATGATACACCGAAGTTAGATCAAGTGGATTTGGTACTGAAATCACTGGCAGTGCTGCAGGTCGAACCTGTGCAGGGTGATGAATTTTTGATTAGCGTGGTTGATGTCTAATTACTCGGAATAACATGAAACCACAGCCAGCCATCAGCACTGTGGTTTCATGTTTATTACTGCTTGTTGTTAAAACCACACTTAACCATTGCCAGCGTGGTATCCAGCATTCGGTTGGCAAAACCCCATTCGTTATCACACCAGACCAGCGTTTTGATCAGGTGTTTGCCACTGACTCGGGTCTGGGTGCCATCAACGATGGCGCTGTGTGGATCGTGGTTAAAATCGATCGAAACCAGCGGTAGCTCGGTGTAATCGACAATACTGCGGAAACTGCCTTTTGCTGCCCGTTGCAGCACATTATTGACGTCCAGCACGCTGACGGCGTTGGTGACTGTGACGCTAAGATCAATGGCGGTGACGTTGATGGTTGGCACTCGTACCGAAATCGCTTCAAAGCGATCACAGAATTTCGGGAAGATACGCGTGATACCGGCAGCGAGTTTGGTATCGACCGGAATGATCGACTGGCTGGCGGCACGGGTACGGCGCAGATCAGGGTGGTAGGCATCGATCACTTGCTGATCATTCATCGAAGCATGAATGGTAGTCACGGTGCCGGATTCAATATTAAACGCATCATCCAGCAGTTTAATTACGGGAATAATACAGTTCGTGGTACAAGAACCGCTGGATACAATGCGTTGTTCCGGCTGTAACTGCTGGTGGTTGACACCATAAATCACGGTGGCGTCGAGATCGCTGCTGCCAGGGTGCGAGAACAACACCTTCTTTGCGCCAGAGGCCAGATGCATTTCACCATCCGCGCGTTTGCCATAGATGCCGCTGCAATCCAGCACGATATCGACACCCAGATCTCCCCACGGCAGTTGGTTGATCTCTTTTTGATGCAACAGACGAATGGCATCATCACCAACATACAGCACGTCGCGCTCCTGACGCACATCCCAGTCAAAACGGCCGTGGGTTGAATCATATTTCAGCAGGTGCGCCATGCCTTCCGCATCGGCCAGCTCATTAATGGCGACGACTTTGATCTCAGCCCGACGCCCTGATTCATATAATGCGCGTAAGACACTCCGACCGATGCGGCCGAAACCATTGATGGCAATACGGATGGTCATGTTGTTCCCTGATTATTACTGCGGATGACAATGCTGTAGAGTAATTCAATGCGTAGCATGATTGAATCATCTTCTGGCATTTTCATCATGACCATGTTTTCAGACGATGGTCAGCAAATCAGTTTCGTCAGCGGGATCCACCGCTTTTGATTACAAATCTTGTACTAAAAATGGGTCGAAGGAAGCCAGAGCAAAAAAATATTCATTTATACATTCTGTCATCGGGCGAGGGGAGAAATTAAGATGCTCACTGGAAAACATTTCTCCGACAACATATGTGATTTTCATTACAGCTCCCGTTTATTAATTATCCTGCGCACAGTGCCATTAGACGCCAAAAACAAAAATAAGTTACTCTTGGTATCTTATTCTGTCAATAGCTCCAGATGAAGTATTCTTGACGGGTATATTTCAATCTGCCGAACTTCAGGAGTGACGCTCCAGCGACGCGCTATTCCGTATACAACGATAGATAGATGCAGTATCAAGTGAGGTAAATTAGTGTAGTTTTTGATGTGTTCAGAAGAGATTGGCCAGTCATTGTTGATACTATGCTGATTATGTTTGGTTTTAGATCATTACCTATGCGAAATTATCAACGTGCCCGCAGTGACGAAGAAAAAAATCAGCGACTGAGCAGTATTTTATCGGCGGCAGAAAGCATGTTTGCTGAAAATGTGTATGAGGCGTGCAATCTGAATGTGATCGCTGCCAACGTTGGTATCACCAAGACGGCACTCTATCGTTATTTTAGATGCAAAGAATTGATTTTTCTTGAGATATATAAACGTCAACTGTCAGATGTTGTACCGGCGCTGCAAGTGTGTTTGCAGAAACAGGATGCGGCCGGCTTGTCTGCCTTATTGTCTTCACGCCCGTTATTTTGTCGGCTCAGCGCTATTTTGACGACCGTGCTGGAACGTCCACTCACTGTGGAAGAGGCGAGATCGTTCAAATTAACCGTTCTGCAGTTACTTGAACCCTGTGTGGTCACGCTGGTGAGTGAACATGGTTATACACCGGATGAGGCTGTGCAGTGGTTGATGCAATTGTTAGTGACATTGGTGGGGTGCTGGCATGTATGTCACACATCGCCAATGATGAATGAGGCGCTGGCGATTCCTGAACTGGCTTGTTTCCAGTTAAATTTTGATGGGATACTGCAGCAGCATATAGCCATGATGATGCAGGGGCGCTGAAGCCCCTGTTTTTCGCCTGAACGCCGTAATGTCCTTATCCGGCAAAAGCAACTTCTGGTAAACCGGCAACATCCATCGGAATGGCCAGTACTGCACCTTCCAGTGGATGTGCAGCTAGGTGTTCTGCCGACATCCCCTGACTAGCACTGGTGACATACAAGGTTTTCAGATCCGGGCCACCGAAGCAGGGCATAGTTGGGTTGGTCACTGGCAGCATGATCTCACGCAGTAATTCACCCTGCGGGCTGATACACAGCACACGGCTACCGGCATATTGCGCTGACCAGTAATTGCCTTCGCTATCAACGGTGGCGCCATCCGGGCGCCCCATGCCTTCCGGTACATGGAAAAACAGCTGTTGATTACTGACTTCACCTGTTTCCGGATCGTAATCGCAGCGGTAGATATTGCGGTTCTGAATGGGTGTATCCGACCAATACAGTGTTTTGCCATCCGGGCTGAAGGCCATGCCGTTACAGGTCCAGCTTTTGCCAACCAGTGGGCGCACGCTCAAATCAGGATTTAACTGATAAAACGTACCAAAAGAATCATCTTTGCGGGCATTCATGGTGCCGGCAATAAAGCGACCTGTCGGATCACACCGGCCATCGTTAAAGCGTTGCCAGGGCTTGTCGGCTTCAGGGTCAACAATCGGTGTTAAAGTCGGGTTATTTATATCATCAATGAAATGGAAACCTGATTGCAGAGCGACCAGTAATCCACCTTTTTCACGCCAAATAAAACAGCCGATCTCTTCTTGCAGCTGAATGACATTATGCTGCCCGCTGGCAGGATGGTGACGGTGGATCTGATGCTGTGTAATATCAACCCACCACAAAGTTTGTGTTTCCGCATGCCAGCGAGGGCATTCACCTAGTTGATCGCGTTGTGCTGATAGTGCCTGCATGATGTTCTCTCCGGGAATGACTAAATGCAGATTAACAGGATGTTTCCGGTAACATAAAATGTAACCGGTTTTATTGTGATCTATGTCAACCTTCAAGTTTGAGTAACACCATGCTCTCTGCTATTTTTTTATATTGTTCGGCAAAAAATAAAATCGTATAGATTGTAGATAGTTAGATAATAAGCTTAAATCTCAGTTAGATATAATCGGGGTGAGTTTATTCATAGCACGGAGTCCCCACCCGTCATGGTTCCAGGTGTTGCTAATGGTGGCAAACCTCTGACTATATGAGCGAGTTCTCCTTATGCCGTATGAGTTGAGTCAAGGCGTGGATCTGTTAAATGAAACAGAAACCTTCTTACAAACGCTATTAGAAACCATCCCAGACATACTATTTGTATTTGATGAAGAGTGTCGTTATCTCTGCGTGCTTTCGTCAGAACACAACATCAGTAAAATGAAAGCTGCTCACTTTGTCGGCAATCGTATTCACGATCTTTGGCCCAAAGCGTTAGCTGATCGTTTTTATCATACCGTCACTGAAACACTGCGAACCAATCAACCACAAGCACTGGAATATGAGCGCGATACGTCTATGGGGTTGCGTTGGTTTGAAGGGCGCACGCAACCATTACCGCAATCGCTGTATAACCGTAAAGCCGTTGTTTTTCTGGCGCGGGATATTACCGAACGAAAACTGGCTGAAATTGCGCGAACTAAATCGGAATCACAGCTTAATTCTCTGTATGAACTGGGAATTGTTGGTTTTGCGTTCAGTCTGACCGGAAAACAGTGGATCCGTGTTAACAGTTATCTTTGTGAGTTGCTGGAGTATTCAGAAACTGAGCTGTTAGGCATGACCTGGGCCGATTTCACGCATCCGGATGATTTAAAAAATAATATTTTTGAATACGAGCAAATGCTGGCTAACGAAAATAATGGTTATACGTTAGAAAAGCGCTATATCAGCAAAAGTGGCAAAACGATCCCGGTGCGGGTGGTGGTGCGCTGCAAACGGCATTCGGATGGCGTGATTGATTACGTCACCACCATGGTGGAAGATATCAGCGAGCGCAGAAAAAATGAGGCAGAGATCCGCCAGCTGGCATTTTATGATTCGTTGACCGGATTACCGAATCGCCGCCATTTCAATAGTCGACTGCAGCAGGCTTTGTATGCCAGTGCTGCTCACCAGCGCTATGGTGCACTGCTGTTTATCGATCTCGATAATTTTAAAAATCTGAATGACACCTTAGGGCATGAAAAAGGCGATGGCTTACTTACGCTGGTGGCGAATCGTTTATCGGGTTGTTTATCACAAAGCGATATGGTGGCCCGGCAAGGAGGCGATGAGTTTGTCGTCATACTTGAAGAAATCGGTGATAACACTCAGCAAGCAATTAGTCGTTGTCAGCAAGTCGGTGAGCGATTGCTGGAGGTGCTTTGTCAGCCCTATTTTATTGATGGCTTTGAGCACAATACTACCGCGAGTATTGGCATTACTTTGTTTGATGGCCAACCAGAAAAAAGTGATGAATTACTGAAGCGTGCAGATATCGCCATGTATCAGGCGAAAGCGGCGGGTCGTAATATCTTTTGTTTTTTTGATAAAGAGATGCAGGACAAAGTCTCGTATCGGGCGGCGTTAAGTGCTGATTTATTAGTCGGCATTCGTGAAGAACAATTCCAATTATATTACCAACCACAGGTTGAACTCTCCGGGAAGGTGATCGGCACCGAGGCATTGATCCGCTGGCTGCACCCGGAGCGAGGCATGGTTTCGCCCGCCGAATTTATTCCGGTAGCCGAAGAGACCGGCGCTATATTGACCTTGGGATATTGGGTGTTGAAAGCGGCCTGTCAGCAGTTAGCGGTTTGGGCTAACAAACCCGGCTATGCCGCACTTACTGTGGCGGTGAATGTCAGCGCGCGCCAGTTTTATCAGTCGGACTTTGTTGAAAAAGTGCTGATGGTATTAGACGAAACCGGTGCTGCTCCAAACTTGTTAAAATTAGAACTGACGGAAAGCATGTTGCTGCAGGATGTGGAAGATATCATCACCAAGATGACGCTACTGAAGCGAAAAGGGGTGGGTTTCTCGCTGGATGATTTTGGCACTGGCTATTCCTCACTTTCGTATCTGAAACGGTTACCGTTAGATCAGCTGAAGATCGATCAATCTTTTGTCCGCGATCTGTTAACCGATGCCAACGATAACGCGATTGCCCGCACCATTGTGGCACTGGCCGACAGCATGGGGCTGGCGGTTATTGCCGAAGGGGTGGAAACGCAAGAACAGCGTGACTGTCTGGCCGGACACGGTTGTTACACCTATCAGGGTTATCTGTTTGGCCGACCGGTTCCAGCTGAAGAACTTAAATTGTCCTGCCTGTAGATTTCTTAGCTGATCATTCTGCTTTTTCCAGTAAAACTCTTGTTTAAGTCTAACTATAAGCAATTAACACTCATCTCATACTGTCGTGCCTCATTGGTTCAGGTTATTCTATCGCCGGTTTTTTTAATGGCAGGAACAGTAATTTCATTTGCTGGCTACACAGTCAGTATCTATTCGTGACAGAGGTTTTCATGGAAGTTCAAACTGAGGGTGAACTGAAGCGCGGGTTGAAAAACCGGCATATTCAGTTGATCGCGTTAGGTGGTGCGATTGGCACAGGGTTATTTTTAGGTATTGCTCAAACCATCAAAATGGCAGGCCCGGCGGTGTTGTTGGGTTATGCATTGGGTGGGTTGATTGCATTTTTGATCATGCGCCAGCTCGGTGAAATGGTCGCTGAAGAGCCGGTATCAGGTTCTTTCAGCCATTTTGCCTATAAATACTGGGGCGATTTTCCCGGCTTCCTGTCTGGCTGGAACTATTGGGTTTTATATGTGCTGGTGGGCATGGCCGAGTTGTCAGCCGTCGGCATTTATGTGCAGTATTGGTGGCCGGAGTTGCCAACCTGGGTTTCGGCGCTGGCCTTCTTCCTTGTCATTAATGCCATCAATCTGACCAATGTGAAGTTCTTTGGTGAGATGGAGTTCTGGTTTGCGCTTATCAAAGTGGTTGCGATTATCGGCATGATTTTGTTCGGTGGCTGGTTGCTGCTGAGCGGTCAGGGTGGCGAACAGGCGAAAGTCAGTAACTTATGGGCGCTGGGCGGTTTTATGCCGAATGGCTGGCATGGCGTGATCATGTCGCTGGCGATCATCATGTTCTCGTTCGGTGGTCTGGAGCTGGTGGGTATTACCGCAGCGGAAGCTGATAACCCGCGTAAAAGCATTCCACAAGCGGTGAATCAGGTCATTTACCGTATCCTGATTTTCTACATCGGTGCCTTGGCTGTATTGCTGTCACTGTTCCCTTGGAGCCAATTGGCCGAAGGCGGCAGTCCGTTTGTGATGATCTTTTCCGCACTCGGTGAAAGTGGCACTGCCAACATCCTGAATATTGTGGTGCTGACGGCCGCGTTGTCGGTTTACAACAGTGGCGTGTATTGCAACAGCCGTATGCTGCATGGTCTGGCGCAACAGGGCAATGCCCCGCGTATTCTGGGTAAAGTCGACAAACGCGGTGTACCGGTGCCGGCGATCATGCTGTCTGCTTTGGTGACCCTGCTGTGTGTGGTGATCAACTACCTGCTACCGGGCAAGGCCTTCGGTATTCTGATGTCACTGGTGGTCGCTGCATTGGTGATCAACTGGGGTATGATCAGTTTGACGCATCTGAAATTCCGTGCAGCGAAAGATCGTGAAGGTGTTACACCCGTGTTTAAGGCGTTCTGGAGCCCGTTTACCAACTACGTATGTCTGGCATTTATGGGGTTGCTGCTGGTGCTGTTGTATATCAGTGGTGAAACCGTTGCCGTCGAGCTGGTGCCAGTCTGGCTAGTGCTGAACTGGTTAGGCTATCGCTATAAATGCCGTACCTTAGGCGATAGCTCAGGCGATAGCGTAGTCATTGATCGATAATTCAGTAAGCGTGATCATGAAGGGATGCCAGCAGGCATCCCTTTTTTGTCGTATCTGCAACAAACCCGTCAGTATGTTTCAATATTGACGCGCTACTCAATTAAATAAGCTTTAAAAATCAATATGTTATTTTGGGAATAAGAATTGCTGAATCCTGTTATGCAGGAGGTGCATTATGGCCCGAAAAACCACATTTCAGAAACCATCCCTGATCATCAACGATACCACGCTTCGCGATGGTGAACAGTCCGCCGGGGTAGCGTTTACTCAGGATGAGAAGATCGCTATCGCCCGTCAGTTGTGGGAGATCGGCGTTAAGGAACTGGAAGTGGGTATTCCGGCGATGGGGCTGGATGAGTGTCGTCGTATTGGTGCACTCCGTCAGGCTTTGCCAGATGCCACACTGATGGTTTGGTGCCGGATGCATGCCACTGATATCCGTCAGGCGGCGGCGCTGGGCATGAACTGGGTGGATATTTCCATTCCGGTGTCAGCGCAGATGATGGAGCACAAGCTGGCACGTTCCCGCGATCAGGTGCTGTTAGAGCTGGCCGAGCATGTGTCACTGGCAAAATCATTGGGGCTACGGGTCTGTATCGGTTGTGAAGATGCCTCGCGTGCCACGCTCGGTGATCTGCGCATCGTGGCTGATTTAGCTTTACGCACGGGAGCGGAACGTCTGCGTTACGCCGATACGGTGGGCATTCTGGATCCGTTTACCACCTATGATCGTATTCGTGCACTGCGTCAGTATTGGCCATTACAGTTAGAAATGCATGCCCATGATGATCTGGGGCTGGCGACCGCCAACACATTAGCGGCCTTTCGTGCTGGCGCTACTCACGCCAATACCACCGTTATTGGTTTGGGTGAGCGGGCAGGAAATGCACCACTGGAAGAAGTGGTCATGGCTCTCAAACAGTGTTTTAACATCGATTCCGGCATTCAGAGCCATCGTTTACCGGCACTTTGTTCGCTGGTGGCAAAAGCGGCTGGTCGTGAAATTGCCCAGCAAAAATCACTGGTCGGTGAATATGCTTTTACGCATGAATCCGGCGTGCATGTCGATGGTTTACTGAAAGACAAAAACAACTATCAGGGTGTTGACCCTGCCAGTTTGGGTCGTGAGCACAAGCTGGTGCTGGGCAAACATTCCGGCCGTAATTCGGTGCGCTCGGTGTTTGCCGGCCTGGGTTATCAGCTGGCCAATGAACAGATTGATATGGTGCTGGAGCAGATCCGCCATTTTGCCGAACGGGCGAAACGAAACCCGACTGAATCAGAGTTACGCTGGGTTTATCAGCGTTTGTTTAATTCCCCCCAACGTGTTGCCTTGTAATGCAGGCCAAGGAGTCTCTATGGATTGGTTTACCTCACTGGATGGTGTTGATGAGTTAGAAAGTGCAGAAGCCTTTCTGGATTTTTTCGGCATTCCGTATGAAGCAGCACAGGTACGCAGTAAACGACTGCATATCATGCATCACTTTAATCAGCAGATTAAAAATGCCAACTCAGAGCGTTGTATGAATGAGCAAGATCGCTTTTTGTTAGCGAAAACCTTGCTGGCAGACAGCTACCGCATTTTCCATCATCAGGATGTGAAATCAAATTCAACACTTGGTGTGTATAACCGCTTAACGCCGAGTTTTGTGGCCATGTCCAAATTGCAGGAGGTATTTTTATGAAACCTGAATATGACTATGGCGAAGTGGTTCGCGTGGTGCGCACCATTCGTGATGATGGTACCTTTCCCGGTAAACAACGCGGCGATCTGATTGTGCGCAAGGGCAACTGTGGTTATGTCCGCGATGTGGGTGTGTTCCTGCAAGATCAGCTGATTTATCAGGTTCATTTCATCGAAGAAGATGTCATTGTCGGATGCCGCAGCCAGGAGCTGATTTCAGCCGATGAGCCGTGGGTGGAAAGTGAATTTGAATTCGGTGATTGGATCAACGCGGTGAATCATCTGGCCATTAAAGGCGAAGTGATTGCTGAAGCCGGTTCTCGTGGGCAGGTGATGTCGGTGCGCCGAGATATGGACCCGATCATGTATGAAGTGCTGTTCCAGGATCGTATGTTGCTGGTGCCGTTATCAGCCATTTGCTGGCCGCCGGAGGAAGAACCGGCCGAGGAGGCGGCATGCTGAACTGGCAAGCATATCCCACCTTAAAACTGGCAACCCAGCATTTTGGTAAAGTGCCCGCTGATTTGACGGCAGAGGAACAAAGTCAGCTGGCAAAAATGCTCGATCACCAGTTAGCGATGGAAGCGCGTATTCTTGATTACGCGGCACAGGCAGACATGTCTGTGTCAGCCGCCGATCTGAATGCGGCGCTGGAAGAGGTTAAAAAAGCTTATCCGGATGAAGAGGCCTGGAAAGCTTCGATGGCAACGGTAAAGCTGGATCTGCCGAGTTTGAAAGAGGCCTTGCGTCGTGAGCTTTTAGTGTCACAGGTGATGGACAAGGTGGTCGAGAATATCAAACCGCTGACTGAGGAAGCAGCGAAGGAGTGGTATCTGGATCATCCGCGTCAATTCTTGCAACCGGAACGCCGGTTGGCGCGCCATATACTGGTCACCATTGATGATGCGAATCCGGATAATTATGAAGAAACTTCTTATGCACGATTACAGAATATCCGTAGTCAGCTGATCAGCTCGCCGGGTAAATTTGCCGATTTAGCGATGCGCTATTCGGAATGCCCGACGGCGGTAAATGAAGGTAAAATCGGCTTGGTGAAAGCGGGGCAGCTGTATCCGGAATTGGATGAGGTGTTGTTTCAGTTACCAGAACGGGGGTTTAGCCAAATCGTACGCAGCCCGATGGGGTTTCATCTGCTGTGGTGTGAAAAAATCCACGCTGCCGCACCGATACCGTTAAACGAAGCGGTGCCGAAAATCATCAACGCGCAGTTACAACACGCGAAGAAAAATTTACAAAAGCAGTGGCTGACCTGGTTAATGCAACAGGAGGCGTAATGCCTCCTATACCATTCGTACTTGCAATCTCAGCATCATTGCTGGCTTTTCACTCACCCCGATCACATAACATATCTATGTTCACAGGGCTTCGCTCACTTGTCGCCTTGCTGCAATGCCAATTATTTGGGGTCTCTTTTGGGGTGCAGTGTAAAGGTCACAATTTCTGGCGGCACACCTAAGCGATAAGGCCAGACATGGCCCATGCCCACCGAGACGAACAACTGACTTTGTTGCTGTTGATACCAGCCTTTCAGATAGCGAAACCAGAGTTTGCCAACCGTATAACCCAACGGTAATACCTGCCCGCCATGCGTGTGGCCTGCCAAACTCAGGCTGGCCTGATTTTCTGCTGCCAGATCGAAAAAGTCCGGATGGTGCGTCAGACATAAAATCCATTCGTTGGTTTTAACGCCGTTGAATGCTTTATCGGCGGAGCGTTGCATATAATCCATCTTGGCTGTCTCAGCCAATTTACGGCGTGAATCAGGCAGTATGGGATAATCCACACCCACGATCTGAAACTCGGTGCCGTGATAATTCAGCGTAATATTTTCATCAACCAGCAGGCGTAAATTGGCCTGTTTTGCTTCGCTTTTGTATTTTTGCAGCACGGCAGCTAAGGCATGATATTTTTCATGATTACCCAGAATGGCAATCACACCCAGTGGTGCGTTCGAGCGGGCGAGGGCGGCAAATGCACTATCCAGCTGACGTTCGTCATCGAGCAAATCACCGGTCATGACTAACAGATCCGGTTTTTCGGCATTCAACCGATCTACGACATGGGCGAGATCGTCGCTACCAACAAAATCACCAATGTGACTATCCGTGATTTGGGCAATTTTCATCCCTTCCAGTGCTGGCGGCAATTGTTCCAGAGAAACCTCATAATGTCGCAACAGCGGTGAAGACATCGCTTCGTAAACCCCGAATGCGGATAACAGACTAACAATCGGGATCAACAAGCGATTGGGTTTGCGCCAGAACAGACTGTTGGGTTTGCGACGAAACAGACGAAATAACAGCGAGGCAATCAGGAAACTCATGCCCAATGCAACATAGGCCATATTGGCATTCAGCCAAAGAGCGATGAGCCAACGTAGCGGCGTGGAAACTACCAGCCAGTTTTGTACGGAAAACTGCGATAGATACCAAGTGCCAATGACCAACAGGTTAGTGAGCCAGTAAAGTTGCAAGGCTCGTTTGTGCAGGCGGAAATGTGGAATGAAGGTCAGTAACAGGCCACAGATCCCGCAATAAATCATGCCGCGATAAACGAACCAGAGTGTTGTACTTATTGTCATATGCTGCGTGGATGCCTTTTATGTAACAAACAAGCACCCAGTACTGCTGCGGCATATAGCGTATGCAGTGCCAGTGATGCAGCAACCAGCAGACAAACTCCCGTCGCCATGATGGCCAGTTTACGCTCTTTACCTGGCAGTAGTTTTAAGCCTGACAACGCAGCTGAAAGATAGATCAATACAAATACGCCATTGGCATAACCGATCAACCCATCAAGCGGTAAATGTACGCTCATTCGAAGTAATAGCGTGATGGCAATGAGTCCGCAGGTGATCAGCAGGCCATTGGTGGGAGCACCGTAGCGATTGAGTTTTCCGGCCCAGGCATGGATCTGCCCGCGCTCTGCCATGCTGTAAAACAGTCGCGAAAAACTGGTGATATACAAATTAACCGCGATAAAGCAGGTCATCAGACCAAATAAGCCGATCAGCAGATGGCCGGTCTGGCCAGTGAGGGAACTCATCAACTGAATAATCGAAGTCAGATTTTGCGCTTCATTGCCGTAAAAACCGGATGAAAGCAGCACAGTGCTCAGGCACAGATATAACACCAATGCGATGAGCATACCCAGCATGACGACTCGCGGGAAATCACGCTCTGGATGATGAAATTCGCCACTTAAGTGAGCAATGGCTTCGATACCAACGAAACACCAGAAAATCAGCCCGGTTGCTTGCGCCAGATTGGTTAGCGAAAAATCGGTGGCAGGTAAACTGACTGGATGGCCGTAAAGATACAATCCCACCGCTAACAACAGCGTGCTGCAAATACCAAAGCTGATAAAACTTTGGATCCACGCTGCTGTTTTCATGTTCAGTAAATTCAGCCCCAGCATGCAGCCCAATAGCAGGAATTGCCAGATGCCATGTTGGCTTTCCGGCAGTCCAAATGTTTGGCACAAATAGCCGGTAGCAGTGACGATCACCACGGGCGGGCCAATCATAATCACTGATAAAAACAGCCAGCTGATTGCATCTGCAGCTCGTTCGCCAAATGCTTGTTCAACAAAAAAAGCGGTGCCACCGGCATCGGGGTAACGTTTGCCTAACGAAGCAAACGTAAAAACGATAGGCAAGATCAGCGTGCCCATTAATACCCAAGCCAGTAACGACCAACTTCCTGCCAGACTGGCCGTCATGGCTGGAACAATAAAAACGCCGGAGCCGAGCAAGGTGGAAACCAGTAAACCGGTGCCTTGCCACAAACCAATGTGTTGTTTCAAATGTGCCATTGGGAAAGGAGCCCATGGAGTCAGAAGAGAGCGTAATTATGCGTCAAACAGGGTGGCCGTGTAAAACAGAGGGCAACAGAACGGATGCGGTAAGGCAAAAAAAGGAGCCGCAGGTGCAGGATTCTGCGGCTCAAAACTTGACGAGTAGTAGAACGGAGTATCAGATTGCAAATTCACTTTTCAGCGCAGAAACCCAAGTTTTAACACGTTCTGCGGTCAGGCTGGCCTGGTTGTCTTGATCGATAACCAGACCAACAAAATCGTCGCCATCCAACGCATTCGAGCTGTTAAATTCATAACCTTCATTCGGCCAGAAACCCACAACAGACGCGCCGGCTTCAGACACCACATCATATAATTCACCTAACGCATCGACGAAGGCATCACCGTAACTGGTTTGATCACCCAAGCCGAACAGAGCTACTTTTTTACCGCTCAGGTCAGCTGATTCCAGCTCAGGTACAAATTCAGCCCAGCTTTCCGCCTGACAGTCACAATCCAGGCCTGGTAACGCGCCATCACCCAGTGTTGGCGTACCCAGGATCAGGTATTCGTAGCCCAGCAGATCATCAATGCTGGCTTTGTTGATATTCACCGGCGCTGCCACTTCATCACTGGCAAATGCGTCTTGGATCAGTTTTGCTACTTTACGGGTTTTACCTGTGTCACTACCGAAGAATATGCCTACTTTAGCCATGGTGTCTCTCCTTGAATACGGTGTTGTTCTTAATAATGCATGAACGGTGCCGCCGTTGTTTTTTGTTCTAATACATTGAAACTAAAGTAGTTATCTTGTTTTGTTGTTTGGCGTTACTTGTGACAAACCGCACAATCTGCGACAAAACCGCAAAAAAAAGACCACCGCAAGGGTGGTCATAGATAACAGTCTGAAATGCTCGTTAAGATCTGTTCAATAATCTATTACGAAGCATTTGGTTTGATGATGGTTTCTTGTTTAACAATGTTTTCCTGTGCAGCTTTATGTGGGGCATGTGGTGTCCAACCTGATAGCGCCAGTAACACGAAGAAACCAATCACATATGCGGCGGCAACATGCCAGCCATGACGTAACCAATTCACCGCTGAACGGGCTTCCGGATACATATTTGATAGTGCCACGCCGGCTGATGAACCAAACCACAGCATAGAGCCACCGAAGCCCACAGCATAAGCCAGCACACCCCAATCATAGCCACCTTGTTCCAGGCACAGTTTGGTCAGCGGAATGTTGTCAAATACCGCAGAAACGAAACCGAGGAAGAAGGTGGTTACCCATGACGCTTTAGGCAGCTCATCTACAGGCATTAAAGAGGCGCAGCTCACTAATCCGATCAGGAATACAGTGCCACCGAAGGCATTTTTCAGTTCATCCCACGGTGTTTTGACGATGAAAGCACCCAACAAAATGGCAGCCCAGACACCGAGTGCTGGGAAGTCAAAGGCATAGTTGGTGTAAATAGCACAGACTAAGATTAGCGCAACAATGCCCAGTTTTTTCCACTCAACGACGACACCAATCTGCGCATCTTTCACAATTCGCTGATATTTATCTTGTTGGAAAGAGGCCACCACGCCAAACAGCACCAAAGCAGTACCTGCGGCTATGTAGGCGTGTATTACATCCAACGGATTCACGCCGTCGATCCACATCAGGGTCGTTGTGGTGTCACCCACCACTGAGCCAGAACCACCGGCATTACTGGCGGCGACAATCGCGGCAAGATAACCGACATGCACACGTTTATTAAAGACGACAAACGCAATGGCGCCCCCGATCATGGCGGCAGCGATGTTATCGAGGAAGGCGCTGATCACAAAGATCATGACCAGTAAGACAAATCCGCCTTTCCAGTCATCTGGTAAATATTTAGGTAATATTTTAGGCAACTCGGATTCTTCGAAATGTTTCGCCAGAATCGCAAAACCAAACAACAGGCCGATCAGGTTGAGCAGAACACGCCATTCACCTTCATGCCCTTCACCACCAAACAGGTGTAAAGCCAAAGAAAAATCATCTAGAAATAGATATTTGCTGGCTAATACCGCGGCTAAACCACTTAAGGAAACCCACATGGTGTAGTTGTGAAACAGGGCAACACCCAATAAGGTTGCAGCAAAAAGAATAAATTCTAACCTTATTCCTGCCAATGTGAGCATAGTGCTGCCTTCATTGGCAAACGCTAAAGTTGGAAAAATCAGTGTGCTGAGCAGTAATAGCCAAGCACTGATACTTCTACCTGTGTTTGTTTTAGTCATCGAATTGTCATCCTTTTAAATCACCGGCATAGATGCTGTTTTATGACCGGTGGTTTTCATTGCCAAAATTAAAATTAAAATTACTGTTATTCGTCATCATCTTCGTCGTCATCTGCCTGACGAGTCACCGGCAGATAAATTTCGACGCGATCGCCTTCTTTTAGCTCGGTTTCGGCAGTGCAGAATTTGCCAAAAATACCAATGCGGTGTGTGGCCAGATCCAGATCCGGATAATGCTGGAACACGGGTGAAGCCATTAGCGCTTCCTGTGCGGTCACGGGTTCAGGCAAATCCAGTTGATACCAATTTCCTTTGGCTCCGCGAGCGTGTGCGACACTGATTTTCATACGTGACAACCTCCCTGAGTTGCTGGTGTTGTGCTCACCTGCGCATTTTTACCTGCCAGCAAACGTTTACTGATGCGAATAGCGCACAGCAGCAGACCCATCATGATGAAACCACCTGGTGGCAACAGCATCAGCAGGAAGCCGTGGTAGCCGGGTAATACGTGTAATTCCATAAATTTGAAGTGCGGGCCTAACAGCAGCGAGGCACCTGAGAATAACGTGCCACTGCCGATAATTTCCCGACAACCGCCCATGATGGTCATGGAAAGAGTAAAGCCAAGCCCCATTCCCAATCCGTCGAGCATGGCTGGAATAGGCGGGTTTTTCATTGCATAAGCTTCTGCTCGGCCAAGAATGGCGCAGTTTACTACGATCAGCGCAATGAACAATCCCAACACTTTATGTAAATCGTGCATCCAGGCATTCATGCCTAAATCAACCAGCGTTACCAGTGCAGCGATCAGTAGTGTAAAAATCGGAATACGGATCTGGTTTGGCACAATGGAACGGATCAGTGATACCAGTAGATTAGAGGCTACCAGCACCAATGTTGTCACTGCACCCATACCAAAACCGTTGGTAGCTGTGGTGGTGACAGCCATTAACGGACAAAGAGCCAGTAACTGAGTAAAGATTACGTTGTCTTTCCATAAGCCATCAGTGAATACGTTTTTAATACTCATAATTAACTCCCTTTCCGATCCAGAAATTCATTCTGGTGGCGTTGAAACAATTGCAGCGCTTCATGCACACCCTTCACGACGGCTCGTGGCGTAATAGTGGCACCAGTAAAGGAATCAAACTGACCACCATCTTTTTTCACATGCCAGCCTTTTTCATCAGGTTGTTGCAGCGATTTGCCATTAAAACTTAAGACCCACTGACTTTTACTCAAGTCTATGGCGTCACCTAAGCCGGGGGTTTCGGTATGACTTAACACGCGAACTCCGGTTAAGGTGCCATTCGCATCGATACCAAGCAGAATACGAATAACGCCGGAATAACCATTAGTCTCGGCGAACAAGGCGACACCAGAACCAACACCACCTTGACGTGCACGGAAGAAATGCACTGGTTTGCCTTCCATTGTCAGGGTGAGCTCTTCTTTGCTTGGCACATTGTCATAGAGTGATTCAGGTAATACCTGCACCAGCTGGCGTTGTGTGTCTTCGATGCCTCTGGCAAGGATCGCGTCTTTCGTCATGGCCGAAAATGCGGCAACGGCACCACAAACAAATAAGGCGAACAGACTGAGTAAAAAGGCCTGATAGTAAGGCTGCTCTCTAACCGGTAAAGCGACGGATTGAGTCATTATTTTTCCTCCGTTTTAAGGTCATAGCCATACATGCGTGGGCGAGTGTATTGGTCAATCAGTGGGGTGACGGCATTCATGATCAGGATGGAAAATGCCACACCTTCCGGGAAGTTTCCGAATGTGCGAATAACGAAGATCAGGAAGCCGGTTCCGGCACCAAAGATCAGTTTGCCGCGATTGCTGGTGGGGGTTGTGACTGGGTCGGTGGCAATGAAAAAGGCACACATCAGTAACCCGCCACTGGTGAGTTGCGCCAGTGGTTCAGGCACTGCAGATGGATCGGCAAACCACATGGCAGTTCCTGGTAACAGGCAACCCAAGATCGTTGCAACCGGCACGTGCCAAGAAAATACTTGCTGTTGGATCAACCAGATACCACCGACCAACATCAACACCGCTGAGGTTTCACCCAAACTACCGGTACTGGTGCCCAATACATGCGACAGCCAATGAAAGCTGGTTTGAGCTCCTTCTTTGGTTAAACCCAGCGTGGTAGCACCGGAGACACCATCTACCCCCATCTTGTACCAGACGCCATCATAGAAGGCGCTGGGGGTGATCCATTTGGTCATTTCAACCGGAAAAGAGATCAGCAATACCACTCGGGCCAGCATCGCGGGGTTAAACAGGTTCTGGCCTAAACCGCCATAGACCTGTTTACCAAAGAAAATGGCAAAGGCTGCGCCTAATGCACCGATCCAGAGAGGCGCATGCGGTGGCAGACTCATCGCCAGGATCAGCGCGGTGAGAATAGCGGCACCATCATTAATTTCACCTTCTGCACGCGAGTTTAATTTAAGCGAGATCACCTCACAAATCAGCGCACTGACGATGGTGGTGATCACCAAAAATAGCGCTGGCATACCAAACTGCATAATGCCTAATAGCACAGCGGGAACGAGCGCAATGTTCACCTTGAACATCACTTTTTTAATGGATATACCCTCATGGGCGTGGGGAGCACGTAAGATCATCATGCTGGTTCCTCTTCTGTTGCAGCTGCACTATTTGTTGTTGCGTCGCTATTACGACGCGATGGGCGACGTGTCGCAGCTTTTGCCGCCTTGACCGCTTCTTTTTCTGCGGCTTCGCGTTCCATGCGTTCACGACGTGCGGCACTGTTTGAGCAGGTTCGAGTGGTTTTTTGTTCGGCAAAACGGATTTTATTGATCTCCTGTTTACCCCAATCGAAATATTGCGTCAGCGGAATCGCTGCTGGGCAGACATAGGCACAAGAGCCGCAAAGCAGACAATCCATGACGCCCATTTCTGCTGCTTTATCAAAGTTGTCGACTTTCAGCTCCGCGACCATATCCAGTGGCGTTAGGCTCATCGGGCAGGCACCAATGCAACGACCACAGCGCACACAGGCACTGGCTTTTGGGTTCGGTAATTCATCTTCGGTTAACAGCAAGACACCACTGGTACCTTTCGTTACCGGAGCATGAATGTCGGTAATAGCACGTCCCATCATGGGGCCGCCTAATACAATGCGGGCAGGGGTTGATTTCAGACCACCGCATTGTGCGACGATCTCAGAAATCGGCATGCCGATGGGGGCTAATACGTTGCTTGGCACTTCCACTGCATCACCAGAGATGGTGATAACGCGATGTGTCAGCGGGCGACCAAAACGCAGTGCTTCAAAGATGGCAATACTGGTTGCAACGTTCTGCACCAGAACGCCGACATCAGCAGATAATTTACCGCTGGGTACCTGACGACCTGTAACCGCTTCGATCAGCTGTTTTTCGGAACCCATCGGATAGAGTGCCGGCAAACCAACGACATGCATGTTTTCTTCTGCTTTACACAACGTTTCCATCGCAGCGATAGCGGCAGGTTTATTTTCCTCGATGCCAATAAATACTTTATCGGCCAGCGTTATTTGCTGCAGATAACGAATGCCACCCATGATGCGATCGCCTTGTTCCTGCATCAGTCGGTCGTCACAGGTCAGGTACGGTTCACATTCACTGCCATTGATGATCAGCGTGTCGATCAGATATTTCTGACTAAGACGCAACTTATCTGCCGTGGGGAACATGGCGCCACCCATACCGACAATGCCTGACTGCTCAATCAATTCGATCATTTCATCGCGTGATAGCGCATGATTCGCACGGGCCGTATTACCGATGCTATTCCGTGGATTTTTCATATCCACTTTGATGGTAATGTTGTTTTGATCTATCGCGCTGATCTGTCCGGCCAATGGTGCATGAATCGGCATGGAGAATCGCCCGTTTCCGGTTGCGATCAGTTGATCTGCTTTAACCTCATCGCCAACTTGCACAACCGGCAGTGCCGGGGCACCAGCATGTTGTTTCAGCGGTAAAATCAGACGCCAAGGCGCTTGCATGGTAATAACCGGATTTTGGCTGGTCAGCTGTTTATGGCTGTCAGGATGAATACCACCATGTGGTCGGATCTGAGCTTTAAGCATTTTTCACCTCCAGTGCTGCTGGTTTGATGGCACCGGGTTTACTGACCCGACTCATAAAGGCAGGATCGGGATATAAAGAAATGCCGTTATGTGGGCAAACTGAAACACAGGCCCCACAACCAGTACAGGCGTCGGCAATCACACCGTGTAACTGGCGAGTCGCGCCAACAATCGCATCGTAGCTGCACTGTTTGATGCAGCGACCACAACCATCACAACCATCCATAGCAATGGCCGCGACTTGTGGCCCTTTCATGCCATTGCTGTCTAATGTCACACCTAATACCGCCGCTATTTTCTGAGCTAACGCCGCGCCACCCGGTGGGCAGACATCCGGTGCTGCTTCACCACAAGCCATCGCTTTCGCAGCTTGTGAACAGCCAGGATAACCACACTGACCGCACTGACCGTTAGGAAGTAAGGCACTGATTTCATCCACCAGTGGATCGCCATCGACCTTTAAATGAATCGCTGCGTATCCCAACGCATAACCGATGCCTGCAGCCAGCAAAGGAATAGCTAATAAATAAAGTAATGTGAACATGTCAGTCTCCTTAACCGGCTAAGCCGCCGAATCCGGCAAATGCCATTGCCAAAATGCCTGCGGTGATAAAACTGATAGGGGTGCCGCTGAACAGATCGGGCAATACCGATTTCTCCAGCCGTTGCCGTAAACCAGCAAACAAAATGATCACCAGCGAATAACCCAGTGCAGAACTAAAGCCGTAGACCAGTGCCTGAATGAAGGAGAGTTTTTCCTGAATGGTTAATAAGGCGATACCCAGAACAGCACAGTTAGTGGTGATCAGTGGTAGAAAGATCCCCAGCGTGCGGTGCAGTTCAGGGCTCTGTTTGGCGATAAACAATTCCGTCAGCTGAACCAGCGAAGCAATCACCATGATGAAGGTCAGCAAGCGCAGGTATTCCAGACCTAATGGCATTAACACCGCGTGCTCGACAATCCAACCGACGCTTGTGGCCATAGTTAAAACAAAGGTTGTTGCCATCGCCATTCCGATTGCCGATGAAACCTTGTTTGAAACCCCCATGAATGAGCACAGCCCCAAAAACCGGGACAGCACCACATTATTAACCAGCCCGTTGGCCAGTATGATTAGCAGCAGTTCCTGCATTCCGTTTGCCTCTCTTAAACCCAGATGCAAGGGAAAATGCGAAACTTATGCCAAAAATTGTGTGCTGCATCACAGTGAGGCGTTGCCCCATAACGAGGCATTTGGATCTAACAAAACCGGACTTTGATTGAGTTAAAGCAGACAGCATCCCGCTATTTTTGTCGCTATAAGCCTATTTTTTGTATGGTTTTGTTCTGGGTATGACAAGCGAGCCAGTTGATCACGTCAAAATGAATTTTTCGGAACGACTCTTGCTTTTATCAAAGAGGTCTGGCGACAACCACATCACAGATTCATCAACACCGACAAATTGTCTGATTGCTCACAGCTGGCGATTTAGCGCATTTAAAGGAGAGGGTATGAATATCCTGCAAAACTATATCCCTGAGACCACCGGAGCGGTCTGCATCAACAGTGCCAGCTTACAGCAAATGCTATCGGTGCTGCCGATGGAGCTGTTTTATGGTGTGGTTGAGCAATCTTCCGTAGGGATATCGATCACCGATCCGAAAGCGAACATTCTGTATTGTAATACCGCTTTTTGTCGTACCACCGGCTATAAGCGCGGTGAGCTGCAATATCGAAACCACAATATTCTGGCCAGCCAGCAAACCCCGAAATCGCGTTATCAGGCGATGTGGCATCAATTATCTCAGCATCAACCGTGGACCGGTCGTCTGATCAACAAACGCAAAGATGGCTCTTTATATCTGGCGGAAGTCACGGTCACACCGGTGGTCAACGGCGAAGGCCAGATCACTCACTATCTGGGCATGCACCGTGATATCAGCGAACAGTTTGCGCTGGAACAGCGGGTACACAACCAAAAAGCCATGATAGAAGCGGTGCTCGATGCCGCACCAACGGCGATTGCCGTGCTTGATGAACACCATAAGGTCGTGCTCGATAACCTGACCTACAAAACCTTACGCACCGACCTGCGTGGTAACGAACCTTACACCGCACTGGGTTTTACACCGGGTGCCCAACGCCCTGATCGTGACCAGTTGTGGCCACTGACCATTCGTGGTCGTCAGCGCTGGTTCAGCATTCTGATCCAGCCACTGTCTGAGCTGAATGAAGAGGCGAGTCTCTATTTTGGTGACGGCAAACGGCCTTGTTCATTGCTGATGATCAGCGATCAAACCGAACGCCGTCAGCAGCTCGAACAATCACGGCTGGAACAACTGCGTGTGCAGGTGGAAGAACAAACGCTGTTTTCTGCCATTCGGGAAACGCTGGATGTGGCGATGGTACAAAGCCAGGCGCCGCTCAACATGCTGCAAGCCGCGTTGCGTCTGGAATCCAACCCCGACAGTCGGGCGGCGATTGCCATTCACACTGCCTTAGAAGCCGGTCATCAGGCGCTACAGCGGCTGGAACAATATCGCCCGGCGATTAAGGTAGAAGAACCGACCCGTTTTGATCTGATGAGTCTGTTTGCTGATCTGCACGACATGCTGACACTGCGTTTAGAGCATCTCGATGTGCTGATGCAACTGGACATTGCAGCTGATCTACCAGAACTGTTTACGCAACGCACCCGCTTATTAACCGCACTGAGTCTGTTATTTGATCGCGCCTGTCAGGCGGTCACCGGCCAATCCGCCGGGCAGCTGAAATTATGTGCTTATCAGAACGAACAGGAACTTTGTCTGGAAGTACACGACAGCGGGCCAGCGCCGGCTGTCACTGCGACCCACCGCTTATTACAACCACAAACTGAAAACGGCGGGAAGCGTAACGACACTATCGAATTAGGTTTTGCACAAAATATCGTTAACGATCATAGAGGGGTGATCGAAGTGGAAACGAGTGATTTAGGGGGTAGTTGTATCCGGCTCAGGCTGCCTCTGTGCGCCATTATCAGGGAGGATAAAAAATGAATACGCACGCTAGCCTGTTTTCCACCAATGGAAATAAAAGCCTCAGCATGCAGCAGCAACTGAATGCGTTACACCAGATCAGTATTGTGCTTAGCCGCTCACTCGATCTGGAAGAAACGCTACGCAGTACCTTGCAAACGCTGAGCGACATCGCACACATGCAATATGGTCTGGTTTCTCTGTTTGATCACAACCGGAGCGCCTTGTTTATCCAGGCTGTACACGGCATTGATGCGGAAGTCGTGAAAGATGTTAAAGGCGTTCGCTATCGCATGGGGGAAGGCATCATGGGCACCGTGATGCATCAGGGCCATGCGCTGGTGATCCCACGCGTCGCCGATGATCCGCGTTTTCTTGATCGCCTGAATTTGTATGATTATGCACTGCCATTCATCTGTGTACCGATCCCCGGTGCAGATAGCCAGCCGATCGGGGTATTAGCGGCACAACCGCAATCCTTGGATGAAACTGAGCTGCCAGCCCGGACCCGTTTTATGGAAATGGTGGCTAACCTCATCGGACAGACCGTACGTCTGATTGGGAAGGTGCATACCGAACATGAAGCGATAAAAACGGAACGTGACAGTTTGCGCCGTAAAGTTCGCAGCCAATATGGGTTCGATAATATGGTTGGCCAGACACAAGCGATGCGGCAGATTTTTGATTCCATCCGTCAGGTGGCGAAATGGGATACTACCGTGCTGGTACGTGGCGAAAGTGGTACCGGTAAAGAGCTGATTGCCACTGCGATCCATTACAACTCACCGCGGGTGAACGGGCCGTTTGTTAAACTCAACTGTGCGGCATTACCTGATACCTTGTTGGAAAGTGAGCTGTTTGGGCACGAAAAAGGGGCTTTTACCGGTGCGGTGAAACAGCGGAAAGGCCGTTTTGAAATGGCCGATGGTGGCACACTGTTTTTAGATGAGATCGGCGAAATCAGCGCCTCATTTCAGGCCAAGTTACTGCGTATTCTGCAGGAAGGAGAAATGGAGCGCGTCGGTGGCACTGACACCTTAAAAGTGGATGTGCGCATTGTCACCGCGACCAACCGCAATCTGGAAGATGAGGTGCGTAAAGGCAATTTCCGTGAAGATCTCTATTATCGTCTGAACGTCATGCCGATCCAGCTGCCACCACTGCGCGAGCGTCTGGAAGATATTCCGGAGCTGGCTAAATTTCTGGTGCAAAAACTGTCAGAAAAGCAGGGGCGGGAAATTAAAATCAGCGATGGTGCGATCCGAATGCTGCTAGGCCATGACTGGCCAGGTAACGTGCGTGAACTGGAAAACTGTCTGGAGCGTGCCACCATCATGTCGGAAACGGGTCTGATTGATCGCGATGTGGTGCTGTTCCATGCCAACGAGCGCCCACAAACCGGCTTCAGCGCACCCGTGGCAGTCAGCAAACCGGCCATTGCGACCGATGTTGATTTCACCGATCCGCAATTGGATGAACGTCAGCGTTTGATTGCCGCGTTAGAACGTTGTGGTTGGGTGCAAGCTAAAGCGGCGCGTTTGCTGGGCATGACACCACGCCAGATTGCGTATCGCATTCAAATCATGAATATCAATATGCGGCGTATGTAAGTTTTTCCGCAGGAATAAAAAAGGCATGCTCACGCATGCCTTTTTTATATCTCATCGAATTGATGATGCTTATTTCAGCTCATCAGCCTTATTTCAGTTCATCAACTAAGGCCACCGCGCGACCGATATAGTTCGCCGGGGTCATTTTTTTCAGTTCTGCTTTCACATCATCTGGCAGCGCCAGTGTGTCGATGAATTCGCGCATACCGGCAGCGTCGACACGACGACCACGGGTCAGCTCTTTCAGCTTCTCATACGGCTTTTCGATGCCGTAGCGACGCATCACGGTTTGAATTGGCTCAGCCAACACTTCCCAGTTGCTGTCCAGATCGGCTGCCATGTTCGCTTCATTGGCTTCCAGTTTGGAAATACCTTTCAGTGCCGCCTGATAAGCGATCAGTGAGTAACCTACCGCAACACCTAAGTTACGCAATACGGTTGAGTCAGTCAGATCACGCTGCCAGCGAGAGATTGGCAGTTTTGCCGCCAGATGACCAAACAGTGCATTGGCTAAACCTAAGTTGCCTTCGGAGTTTTCGAAGTCAATTGGGTTCACTTTATGCGGCATGGTTGAAGAACCAATTTCACCGGCAATGGTGCGCTGTTTGA
>CALMKU010000020.1 GCA_937866945.1 uncultured Tolumonas sp. | reverse complement strand
AATGACTGAGTCAGCCGAGAAGAATTTCCCCGCTTATTCGCACCTTCCCTAGAGCCTGTTGATCTTTGCTGATGAAATTTTATACATTTCATATTAGCAACCACATCATGCAGCACGCCAGAACCAGCGTGCTGGCGGAATTTCGGACTAATTTGTCATATCGCGTTGTGATGGCGCGATACTGTTTCAGTTGCGTAAATGCATCCTCAACTAAATGCCGGTATTTTATATACACAAGCATAAAGTCTGGATAGCATTGATCAATATTAATCGGCTAGCATTATTCGAGGTATGGTGATTTGGGGTGAATTTTTTCTTGGCGAAAGTGATTATATCAATTCGCCATGTCGCTCAATAATTCGTATTGAAAGAATAACAGTTCCTAATGCTCAGCCAGATAAATTATTAAGTACATTTTTATTGCTATATAGTGATTTAATTGTTGGTGTAAAGTATTTCGCAATTGTCAATACACTGTATATTGTATGTGTTATATATTTAAGAGATGTATTTTATTGCCAAGTTAGATGGTGATTATAAATCTGAACTGGCTTTTTTAATTTTTATATTACATTACTTATGAAAAACTACAGCATTAGAGTACGAATAAGTTTAAAATCAGCCGATTAGATGCGGAGCGAATGGATCTTTATGGCTGATATTTGGTTACATCGAAAGCAAGAATTAATTCGGATCATCAATCAGGTGACGGATACCGATCATGATGACCTAGATATGTCAGTGGTCTTGAATGTTTTATGGACAGTCGAAGATGAAGAACGTGACCATTTGAATGCGGTGTTAACCGGCATGATAACGGGCAGCTTTGATGATTCTCACTACTCAAGAGCATTTTTGGAACAACTAGATTTGATTTGTGGTGTTCCGATTAAGGTCGATGATTATCATGAAGAAGATGATGACAGTGAAGAGCCCGAATTAGAGTATGATGATACTGAGGGTAATGTAATCCGTTCAGGCTCGAATTCAGATCATAGTTGGTTAATTTGTTTTATATCATTAAGTGCCGTTGTGTTTTCTTTATATCTGAACAAAGCTACTTTTAATAAAGAGGCTATGCTGGCAGCACTTCCGAAATGGCCATATTTCTGGTTTGAATTCACACTCGTTGTTATCGGATTTATAGTTACGGCTTATATTATTAAATCAATAGTAAATAGTATTGCTGAACATGTGGCTACAATTGGATATTTATTATTATTTATGCCATTACTTTGTATAGTAAAAGGGTTCGCTTTTTCCTCTCCGCTCTGGCTATATTTTTGCTGGACGCTCTCAGTGATTTTTATCGCATCGCTGAGTCGTATTTGTAGCCGAAAAACCATAGGGTAAACGTCAACATTATTGCGATTGCAAGGGAACGCCTATCGTGTTCCCTTCGTGCGGATTATGAAAAAGATTGTATCAATAGGATCAATCAATATATTGATTTAACCTTAGCCAATTCAAAGCTAAAACGGCGGCTTTTGAGCACACGGATAAGTCAGTTATGTTCAAATATCTTAGTTCTGCTATTTCAGAGGCAGCCGTCGGTTTTCCTTCAAATTCCGCAAAATAGCATGTGAGTCGAACCAGCGTTCCTTCTGGTTTGCCGTCAGCCTGAGCTTCTAACGTTGTCGCATAATGAATAGTCTGAGGCATCAGTGTTACAGCCAATTCTTCATCTATTTCACGAATGAGGGCTTGCTGATCGGTCTCACCAACTTCACGTTTACCTCCCGGCATATAAAACAACGATTTGTCATGAGAGCGAACAGCCAAAACTTTATGATCCGATAGAGAAAACAGCGCCAGTTTATCAATGAATGCAGACATATATGACTCGAATAAATCAATTTAAGGAAAATACTTACTTGCTACAACGACGCCATCACGGCGTATTTAGCTCGTGAATTATGATTGCAGTAGAATAGACTCAAGTTCTGGTAGCGATGCAACCTGATAATGCGGTTTGATACCTGCAGGTTCAGGCTTATTCCCAGGGCGGGATCACACTTTGTTAATGAAATTTGAACAGCCTGATCGTCTGTGA
>CALMKU010000019.1 GCA_937866945.1 uncultured Tolumonas sp. | reverse complement strand
AGCCTAACAATGATGCTGCATATTTAGCGCCAGCTGGGCTTGGCTCCGCAAACATTGCTTGGTGCAATGGGATAAGCTTATCTTGTAAATCACGAGCTTCTTCCCATTTGCCAGCCGCGGTTAAGTTTTGAACTTCCGCAACCAGTTTAGGAGCAACGTTAGCTGTTACCGAAATACAACCGGTACCGCCTCCGATATTATAAGCAACAGCAGTTGCATCTTCACCGGATAGCCAAATAAACGGTTTTTTAATCAACTGACGTTCTGTCCAAGGGCGAGACAAATCACCTGTTGCATCTTTTACGCCGATAATGCGGGGTAATTCTGCCAAACGAGCCATAGTTGCCGGTTGAATGTCGACAATTGCCCGTGGTGGAATGTTGTACAGAATAATAGGAATAGCTGTCTGGTCATGTACCAGTTTGAAATGCTGATACAGACCTTCCTGATTCGGACGGTTATAATAACCGGCGACATGTAAAGTTGCATCGGCACCGGCTCGTTCAGCCACTTTAGTGTATTCAACCGCTTCAATAGGATTGTTTGAACCGGCACCTGCGATTACCGGAACGCGTCCGGCGGCTTGCTGAACAACAGTTTCAATAACCCGGCAATGCTCGTCATGAGTGAGTGTTGGGCTTTCGCCGGTAGTTCCTACAGGTACAATCCCATGGGTGCCTTGCTCAATGTGCCAGTCAACCATATGACGCAGTGCTGTTTCATCCAGTTGGCCATCCCGAAATGGGGTGATCAAGGCCACAATAGAACCGTGGATCATACAAACTCCTTTTGATCTTTAATCTCAACAAAAAACCCCGATCCGCTATAGCGTAACCGGGGTTTAGAAACTGGGCATCGACAAGCTGGTTACGCGAAAACGTATGCACCCGGTTTGGAGTCGGGTTTAGAAGGTTTTCGTGTTATGATCCACTTGTTCATAATGCTGATAATCAGATTAATATTAATTACAGCCATAGTTCTGTATCGGCGGGTAAATGTCAAGCAATCATACTGCCTTGTATAAGAGCTAATGCATAAATATGCTTTATTACAGAGAAATAATGTAAGTCTGTGTGTCGGTTATTGAGGTGTTTTAAGAAGAGCGTGTACGAAATGTTAACGGTTTTGTATTAATTCAAGTAAAATGCAGCTTGAACATCATGCTACCCCCAGCTGCTTGGTTGCTATCAGGCGGGGGGTGCTGCATAATTCCCCGTCCAGTTTCTAGCGTAAGGTACTGTTCTCCTGGTTCCCGTTATATACAACGGGCATTTATTATTTTGGTAAAAAATAGACAGACAAAATGGCTGAAAAACGCAATATTTTTCTGATTGGCCCTATGGGGGCAGGTAAAAGCACCATCGGCAAGTATTTGTCGGAAATGTTGCATATGGATCTCTATGACTCAGATCAAGAGATAGAACGTCGCACCGGCGCTGATATCGCGTGGGTTTTTGATGTTGAGGGCGAAGAGGGTTTCCGCAAACGGGAAGAGCAGGTGATTAGTGACCTGAGCGAACTGCAAGGTATTGTTCTTGCGACCGGTGGTGGTGCCATCAAGAGTTCTTTGACCAGAAATCGCTTATCGGCAAGAGGTATTGTTGTTTATCTGGAAACGCCGATTGAAAAACAGCTGGCCAGAACACAACGGGATAAACGTCGTCCACTGTTACAGACTGAAGAAGCACCGCGTGAAGTGCTGACTCGTCTGTCAGAGGAGCGTGAACCGATGTATCGTGAAATAGCTGACTATGTGGTTCGCACTGATGAATTGACAGCCAAACAAGTGGCTACTCAGATTGTTGAGTTGTTAGGACTTTAGATTAAAGAGATATGGAGGCTGTAGTGGAGACGTTAACAGTTAATTTGGCTGAACGTAGTTATCCTATACATGTTGGGGCCGGTCTGCTGACATCTTCTGCGTTGTTTGCTCCGCACATTGCAGGGCAACGGGTCATGATAGTGACCAACGATACAGTAGCTCCATTATATCTTGATGTACTTAGTCATGCGTTAGCTGACTATCAGGTGGAATCGTTGGTTTTACCGGATGGTGAAGCGCACAAAACACTCGCTTCTTTTGAGCAGATTATGTCTGCTTTACTGGAAGGGAAACACGGGCGTGATACCACTTTGATTGCACTGGGTGGTGGCGTCATTGGTGATCTGGTTGGTTTTGCTGCTGCCTGTTATCAGCGTGGCGTTCCGTTTATCCAGGTACCAACAACTTTACTCTCTCAGGTTGATTCATCCGTTGGTGGTAAAACGGCTGTTAATCATCCGCTGGGTAAAAATATGATTGGGGCTTTTTATCAGCCCAAAGCAGTGATTATCGATATTGATTGCCTCCGTTCATTACCTCAGCGGGAATTAGCTGCTGGTATGGCGGAAGTTATCAAATACGGCATCATCTGGGATGAAGACTTTTTCAATTGGCTCGAACTGCATACATCAGATATTCAGGCATTGCAGCCACATGCGTTATCCAAGGTTATTTTGCGGTGCTGCGCGATTAAAGCCGATGTTGTGTCGCAAGATGAAACTGAAAATGGTGTCAGAGCGTTGCTGAATCTGGGGCATACATTTGGCCATGCCATTGAGGCTGAAAAAGGCTACGGTAACTGGTTACATGGTGAAGCCGTGGCAGTTGGCTCCGTGCAGGCGGCTGAAACCTCTTTGCGATTATCTTTGCTAGCTCAACATGATGTTGATCGAATTAAAGCATTATTGGTGAAGGCGCACCTTCCGATTACTGCGCCCGCAGATATGGAATTTGATGATTATCTTCACCATATGCTACGTGATAAAAAAGTAAAAGCCGGAAAACTACGACTGGTATTGCCTGTGGCGATTGGTCGTGCAGATTTGTTTACCGACGTGGAGCCATCAGTGCTTCGTGCGGTTATTGATGCGACACACTGAATGTGACATCAAACGATTATTTAATTCTCCCAACTCAAACCCAATTAGTCTCGCGTATTAGCCATCTGATTGGGTTTTCTTCATCATTCATTTTTTTATCTGGAACAGAAGGTTCTGGACGTAGTTCTGTTTGTCAGCAATTAATGAATGATTTGGATGCAAATTTGGCGGTCGGTTATGTCGAATTGCATCCTGATATGGAACTTGCTCGTGTTAGAGAGCGTATTGTCTTACAGCTGATACCGAATGCTGTATTTGATGCCAATGAACCGCTGAATGAAACGCTGAGCCGGCTTGTTACGGAGCTGTCTCGTCCCCGATTATTAATTGTTGATGATGCAGACAGTTTGGCGTCAGATTGGGCATTTGAACTTTGGCAATGGCTTGCTTATGTTGATGAATTGTATCCATCCCACAAAATTAGTGTATTACTGATCGGAAGCAGTGAATTTTCTGAATATCTGGCGCAACATCTGAAAGGGCGAAAACAGATGGCTCTGGAGATCGAAGTTGAGTCACTGAGTCTTAAAGAACAAAAAAAACTGTTGGTGCACTACCTGCAGGACGGAGAGGTCTCCGCAGCTCAGGGTGAACAAGCTCTGGCTCGTCTGGCGCATAGTCAGGGCAAGCCTGGAGAGGTAGTTGCAATTGCGGAGGCATGTATGGATAAAAAATCATTATCTTCATTAGGAAAAACGGCACTGCCAGTGAATAAGATTGTTGCTGCAGTAGCGATTCTGGCCGGTGTAGTGCTATTGCTCAGTTGGATCATTCCTTCGTTATCAGAAAAAGATGCCGCGCCGACGACAGAGTCAGCTGCCCAGCCGGAGCGTCAGGCCGTTGCACTGGCACCCACAACTTCTGCAGCGACAGCTATTCCAGATGGTGTAGTTCCTGTGTCAGGCGCATTACCTGTTGACGTGACACAAGAGGGGATCGTGTCAGGTGCTAATGGTGTAGGAATTGATGCGGAACAAGCGGAAGATGACAGTAATAAGCGCCGGGTTGTCATTAGTGACCAAGCTCTGCAACAAATCACTGCGAATCAGCCGGCTAATGAATCTGTGGTCGTTGATGGGCAGACACAAACGTCCGCGGTGACCTCTGTGCATCAGTTGAAACCAATTGCTAATGAAATTAAAGGTGATACTCAAACTGTCGTTCGTTCTGAACCGGTGAGTAAAAAGGTATCTTCTGAGAAAAAAGTAATCTCAGAAAAAAAAGTTGTTCCGAAAAAACCAAAGGCGGCTGTTGAACGCAAGATAGTTAAGAGTTCAGCTTCTACTGCAAAAGCAACCAGTAGTAATTTATCTGCTACAGGTAAAGGCTATGCATTACAACTCGCAGCCAGCAGCGATCCTGCGGCACTGAAAAAATTAGCTGTTAGCAGTGGTTTGCAAACAAAAACAAAGATTTATAAAAATCAGTCCAATGGAAAATATGTCCTGATCTATGGTGAGTATGCATCAGCTGCTGCTGCTAAAGCTGCTGTATCAAGATTGCCTGCTTCTGTGCAAAACACGAAGCCATGGCCTAAATCTTATGCTCAGATCCGTACAGAACAAGGTAAATAACAGAGCAGAAGTTACATGACAGAAAGAAAGAACCACGCATTCTGCTTTAGTATAGATTTACGGCACGAATCTGAAATGAGTCGTGCTGTATCATGAAGAAACAGCGGGCATTTTTAAAATGGGCAGGCGGTAAATATAGTCTGATCGAGTCGATCACGGAGTTTTTACCAACCGGTAACGTATTGGTTGAACCGTTTGTCGGCGCAGGTTCCGTATTTTTGAATACAGATTATGATGCTTATCTATTAGCTGATATTAATCCTGACTTGATTGCGCTATACAATCTGCTAAAGACGGAACCTGATGCGTTTATTCGTCTCGCAAAGACGTTGTTCTGTGAGGAAAATAATCAGCGGGAACGTTATTTCCAATTACGTGACGAATTTAATCACACCAGAGATGTGCAATGGCGTGCAGCGCTATTCCTATATCTGAATCGTCATGGCTACAATGGATTATGTCGATATAACCGTAAAGGTGGTTTTAACGTACCTTTTGGTCGTTATAAGAAACCTTATTTTCCGGAAGCAGAATTGTGGTTTTTTGCTGAAAAAGCACAAAAAGCCACATTTGTTTGCCAATCGTTTATTGAAACATTTGCCATGCTGGAACAGGATCATGTGGTCTATTGTGATCCGCCATATGTTCCTTTATCGCCAAGTGCGAGTTTTACCAGCTATGCTGCTAAGGGCTTTTCGGAAAATGAACAGCGTCATCTGGCGGAATTAGCTTGGCAGACTGCTGTGGAAAAACGTGTTCCGGTATTAATTAGTAATCATGCCACCGATTTGACCTACGACTTATATCAACATGCTGTTTTACAAGAACTGCAGGTTAAACGAACAATTAGTCGAGCAGGGCATACCCGTCAACGGGTGGCCGAATTGATCGCCCGTTATGAACCACACCGACTGGCCAGAAAGGCTGGGTAACCTTAAAGACCGATGAATATGAAACCGTATCTGATTGCTCCTTCAATTCTCTCTGCAAATTTTGCCCGTCTGGGCGACGATGTTATTGATGTATTAAATGCAGGTGCTGATGTTGTTCATTTTGATGTTATGGACAATCACTATGTGCCAAATCTGACTATTGGACCGATGGTATGTAAAGCATTACGCGATTACGGTATTACGGCTCCGATTGATGTGCATTTGATGGTAAAACCAGTTGATCGCATTATTCCTGACTTTGCCAAAGCAGGCGCTTCTATCATTACATTTCATCCTGAAACATCAGAGCATGTGGATCGTTCATTACAATTGATCAAAGAACATGGCTGTCAGGCTGGTTTAGTGTTTAACCCGGCCACACCACTGCATTATCTGGATCATGTAATGGATAAACTGGACGTTATTTTGTTAATGTCCGTTAACCCTGGTTTTGGTGGTCAGAGTTTTATCCCGGCAACATTGGATAAATTGCGTCAGGTTCGTCAGCGCATTAATGAAAGTGGACGTGATATTCGTTTGGAAGTTGATGGTGGCGTGAAGGTCGATAATATCCGTCAGATCGCGGAAGCAGGTGCTGATATGTTTGTTGCTGGCTCTGCTATTTTTGACCAACCGGATTATGCTGCTGTTATTGCTCGTATGCGTCAGGAGTTAGACTCTGCGAATGTCTGATTTAAATAATGTAAAAGTTATTTTATTCGATCTGGACGGAACGCTAATTGATAGCGTTCCGCAACTTTATCTGGCCGTTCAGGCAGCATTAAAATCCAACCAACTGTCTGCCGTTTCTATGGAGCAGGTGCGTGACTGGATTGGTAATGGGGCGGATGTATTATTGAAACGAGCTATATGTCAGCAATATCATTTTACTGATATAGATGAAACCTTGTTTCAACAAGTGAAAAGTCAATTTGATCATTATTATCAAATGGGGATAGACAGCGATTATTCGCTTTATCCCGCAGTTAAAGAAACATTATCTGTATTGGCACAAGCTGGTTACTCTATGGCGGTTGTGACCAATAAACCAGATCAATTTGTTCAACCATTATTACAATCGGCTGGTATTGCAGAGTTTTTCACTTACACCCTAGGTGGTGGTCGTTTACCAGTGAAAAAACCAGACCCATTACCACTACATTATTTATGTGAACAATTTAATGTTCAGCCAGCTGAAACACTGATGGTTGGTGATTCGAAAAATGATATTCAAGCTGCACGCGCTGCTGGCATTCCTGTTGTCGGTTTAAGTTATGGTTATAACCATGGTGAACCAATAGAAAATAGCGAACCAGATTGGGTATTACATCGCTTTGATGAATTAGTGTCGTTGCTGAACGCTGAAGTAAGGAATTGAAATGGCAAAACCAATTGTATTGAGCGGAGCTCAACCATCGGGGCAACTAACCATTGGTAATTATATGGGAGCCTTGCGTCAGTGGGTTCAGATGCAGGATGATTACGATTGTCTGTACTGTATTGTTGATTTGCACGCCATCACGGTACGTCAAGACCCTCAGGCTTTGCGTAAAGCATGTTTAGATACGGCTGCATTATATCTGGCAGTAGGTATTGATCCTGCAAAAAGCACTGTATTTATGCAGTCACATGTACCGCAACATGCGGAATTAGGCTGGATATTAAATTGCTATACTCAGATGGGCGAATTATCCCGAATGACGCAATTTAAAGATAAATCTCAACGTTATGAAAATAACGTCACCGTAGGTTTATTTGATTATCCGGTATTGATGGCGGCAGATATTTTATTATATCAAGCTAATCAGGTTCCGGTTGGTCAGGATCAAAAACAGCATTTAGAGTTAACTCGCGATATTGCTTATCGTTTTAATGCTCTTTACGGCAATATATTAACGACACCTGAGCCATTTATTCCACCTCAGGGTGCCAAAGTAATGAGTTTGCAAGATCCGACGAAGAAGATGTCTAAATCGGATGATAATCAAAATAATGTGATTGGTTTACTTGAAGATCCTAAATCAATCGTTAAAAAATTGAAAAAGGCAGTAACTGATTCGGAAGATCCGCCAGTTGTTCGTTTTGATATAGAAAATAAACCGGGTGTCAGTAATTTACTGAGTCTCATGCACGGTGCTACCGGGCGTTCTATTGCAGAACTGGAAGCGAGTTTTGAAGGTAAGATGTATGGCCATCTGAAGACAGAAACAGCCGAAGCCGTCGTTGCATTGTTAGAGCCTATTCAGCAACGTTATAACGAGTTGCGTGCAGATGAGCCGACTTTATTGGCCATTCTGCAGCAGGGCGGAGAAAAAGCGCAGATCCGTGCAGAAGAAACCATGCGTCGAGTATTTGATGCTATTGGTTTTGTAAGTAAACGTTAATTTACCGGCTGAATTATTATTTTATAATTCAGCCAAATCATTCCAGCTATATAACTTAAGTAAGATAAATTATGGCCTCTAAAAAAGAAGAAGATATAGCCGAACCTCTGGATCTTGAATCTAAAGATATTTGGTTACGTAAATTCAGAATGGCAAAAACACAACAAACGTTAACATTGATGGTAGAAAGAGCCATTGATCAATATCACCAAAAACCTTCTGTGCTTGGTGCAATATATTTAGCCGAATGCCAAAGAGAACGAGAGTTAGAAACCGGCGTGTTATTGAACCGCTAAATCCGCTGATTTAAATAAAACTAGCCAAATAATGTACCTTGTTAGACAATATCGTCAGTTTAGTAGTTTAAATAGATGATAGTTAGCTAGGGCATATTTATGAACAAGACGCTTAGTTGTATCGGTGTGGCGGTGGTTTTACTGTTAGCTGGTTGTTCCGGTTCCAGTGGTGTGTCTGAGCAATATCGTTATACACCTCCTACGCCAGTACCAGTGCAAACCAGCGCTGAAGTGAACGTTCCATATGATCTGTTATGGGGGCGGGCACAACGTTGGTTAGCAGAAAAAGGGTTCGAAGGTCAGGGTGAAGTGACTGGTGGTGTTTTGTCTTCATCGCAAGAAAGCTATGCCGATGGTTTGCGTTACCTTGATTGTGGTAAAGGTGGTTCGCGCGTTAGCATTGAACAACCTGCCGTCAAAATTAATATCATGATCACGCAAAATGCTGACAAGGCAGTGGCCTCAATTAATTTGAAGGGCACAACGACCGTATCGTATCTGGAAGGAAGCGGAGATAAAATTGCTGCGCCGTCTGTAACACCAGTGTGTGTGTCTAATGGTCAGCTGGAAGCCGATTTCCTGAATTATATTAATCGTTAAGATTGTAATAAATTCTGAAATAAAAAAAGCCGTTGTAAGACAACGGCTTTTTTGTATCTGCTCATTAAACACCAAGTTTACCGTGGTATTCTTTCATCAGATCTTTCAGCTTAGCTGCTTCTGCTTTCGCTTCCGGTACTTTACCTTCATCGGCTAGTTTGCTGGCAACATCAACTTGATTAATAAACTCTTTCATACCAGCAGCAAATGTTTTACGGTTTGCACTGTCTGCAGCGTCTTTTTGCATATTGCCAGGCACACCTGATTGAGCTTTCACTGCCGCTGCGCGTAGTGATGCTAAATCCTGTTTCAGGCTGGTTGCATCAGTATCTTTCATTACCAAGCGGTAATTTTTACCCATTTCTTTCATTGCATCGCCAACATCAATGGCTGCAAAAGCGGGTGCAATTAATACGGTTGACAACAAAATAGAAGAAAGAAAGGTTACGCATTTTTTCATCAGGAACTCCTTAGAAGAGTATTTTTAGCATGCATCTGCAGATTACAGTATAAAGATTAAAAATACGTTAATAACGATAACCAATTGATAGTTATAGCCACTCCTTGTTATTCTTTTGATAGTCTAATTCTATCGGTGTACCAAGAATGAATTTACGGGATCTGGAGTATCTGGTGGCGCTTGCTGAGCATCAGCATTTCCGGTTAGCAGCCGAAGCTTGTTATGTCAGCCAGCCAACATTAAGTGGTCAAATTCGGAAGTTGGAGATTGAGCTGGGTTTGATATTGTTAGAACGCACCAGTCGTAAGGTTTTATTCACCGCATCCGGATTACAGTTAGTCGCGCAAGCCAGACGGGTATTGGAAGAAGCTCGTTTACTAAAGGAAATGGCTCAGCAACATACCGAAGAGATGGCGGGGCCGTTGCACATTGGTTTGATCCCAACCGTTGGCCCTTATTTGCTGCCGCATATTATTCCAGCCATCCGCCATGAGTTTCCGGAATTGGAAATCTATTTGCATGAAGCACAAACACATCAAATAGTGACACAACTGGATAATGGCGAACTGGATTGTGCTTTACTGGCCTTGGTAAAAGAAACCGATCCGTTTATTGAGATCCCGGTCTTTGAGGAAAGCATGTATCTGGCGATCTCTGCAGATCATAGTTGGGCGCAGCGTGAACAAGTTGGTATGAGCGAATTGTCAGGACAGCAGTTATTAATGCTGGAGGATGGACATTGTTTACGTGAACAAGCGTTAGGATTTTGTTTTGCTGCTGGTGCGCGGGAAGATGCCCATTTTCGGGCCACTAGCTTGGAAACACTACGAAATATGGTTGCCGCAGGCGGCGGGATCACACTGATCCCTAAATTGGCAGTGCCTAATGAGCGAGTGCGTGATGGTGTGTGCTATCTGCCGTGTCATGATCCGGAACCTAAACGAACGGTTGGGTTGATATATCGTCCGGGTTCGCCTTTAAAGGCGCGCTATCAGCGGTTAGCCTTGTTATGTCAGCAGCAGTTAAAGGCCCATTCGCTGCTATAGCGACATGGGCATAACACGATTACGGCCAAGTTGTTTGGCTTTGTATAATTGAGCATCGGCGCGATGCATTAATGATTGATAATCATCACCCGGCATAAATTCGGCTACCCCAAAAGAGGCGGTGACGCTGTTTAAGCGCTGGCTGGTATTTTTATCCATAATACTCAGTCGTTCGATTGCCCTACGTTGTGACTCAGCAAACTGGCGGGCAATCAGTAATTTGCGGGTTGGTAGTAATAAAGCGAACTCTTCGCCACCAATCCGGTAGATTTTCTCACCATTGTTACAGCTGTCACTGATGCGTTTTGCGATAGCTTTAAGCACCTGATCACCAAACATGTGTCCAAAATTGTCGTTGATGGTTTTGAAGAAATCGATATCTATCATGATCAGGCTGAACGGTTTGTTCATCGCCATCATCGTATTGATTTCTTGATCAAACGCCCGGCGATTCAGCACGTTGGTCATCGCATCTTCATACGCTTCTTTACGGATTGCTTCGATACGATCTTTGAGATCACCAATTTCTTTTTCGGCATCGGTTAATTGATCACGAAAGAAGCGGGTACTGACTCCGATCTTCTGCGAGTTCTGTACTAACTCGCGTACTAACGCCACCATTTCATCCAGAGACAGACCTTCATTATCTATCTTGGCGAGCTGAGAAAAGCCTTTTTCCAATACCTGATGGAATTGTTCGGCATCGATTCTGGTGTCTTGCATAGTGACTTGCAATTCGGTCGCAATCGCTTCTAGACTATGTTTTACCTGCTCACTATTGCGCTCGGTATCCAGTGCTAAATGTTGCTGATAAAGCTGTTCACTGGTAACGGCAGAGCAGAGCCCTGTTTCCGAAATAGAGCGGTCAATAGCCTGATTTAATTGAGGATTCGTTTGCGCGACATAGGTATACCAAAGGGCATAATTAGTCGGTGTTGTTGGCACCTGATATTTGATCATCAGGGGGACAGCTTGTTTCAGATTAGCTGTTGATTGGGCAAACTCATCCATAGGCATTAACTCAGGCTCATTACTTATCAGCATTAACATAGCATAGTTGTTGGTGTGGATTGTGGTATTCCTGCCAAAAAGTGGTTGATTTCGCTATACTCATCATAACTTTATTTATTGCCAATGGCAGGCCTGTTTATGTCCCCCAAGGATCCTTTCGCCACACGCGAAGCTGAGAAATACGAAAAACCGATTGCGAGTCGTGAACTTATTCTTGCTCTGATTGAGAAAAATGGTCGTCCGATGTCTCGTGATGAGATCGAGAAGACACTGATGTTGCAAGACGAAGATGAGGTGGAAGGATTACGCCGTCGCCTGCGCGCGATGGAACGGGATGGGCAACTTGTCTTTACCCGCAGCAAAGCATACGCCTTACCGGATAAGCTGAATCTGATCAAAGGCTATGTTATCGGCCACAAAGATGGCTATGGTTTCCTGCGCCCTGAAGCGGGCGGTGCGGATCTGTTCCTGAATCAATGGGATATGGCGAGCTTGATGCATGGCGATTATGTGCTGGTACAGCCAACTAAAATCGATGCGAAAGGTCGTCAGGAGGCGCGTTTAGTTCGCCTGTTGAAGTCCCGTGATATGGATCTGGTCGGGCGCTATTTTGTTGAAAATGGCGTTGGTTTTGTGGTGCCGGATGATAACCGCATCATTCAGGATATTCTGATTGCGCCAGATGCCACTTTGGGTGCGCGTCAAAGTCAGATCGTGGTAGTGCGGGTCACGCAGCGTCCAACCGGTCGTTTAAATGCGATGGGGCAGATCCTGGAAGTGTTGGGTGACAACATGGATCCCGGCATGGAGATTGATATTTCCATTCGTAAATTTGGTATTCCGCACGAGTGGCCACAAGAAGTTCTGACGCAGATCAAATCGCTAACTGAACAGGTGCCGGAAGAGGCGAAAGAAGGGCGTGTTGATTTACGTCAATTACCTCTGATGACGATCGATGGTGAAGATGCCCGCGATTTTGATGATGCAGTATTCTGTGAGCGTAAACGCGGCGGTGGCTGGCGGTTATGGGTAGCCATTGCCGACGTGTCGTATTACGTTCGCCCCGGCACCGCATTGGATAATGAAGCTTATAATCGCGGTAACTCGGTTTATTTCCCAGAATTCGTGGTGCCAATGCTGCCGGAAGTGCTCTCGAATGGCCTTTGCTCGCTGAACCCACAAGTGGATCGTCTCTGCATGGTCTGCGAAATGACCATCTCGGAAGCGGGTCGACTATCCGGTTACAAATTCTTTGAAGCGGTGATGAATTCACATGCGCGTCTGACTTACACCAAAGTCGCGGCAATTTTGGATGGTGATGTCAAACTCCGTGAACAATACACTGCGTTAGTGCCGCATATTGAGGAGTTACACAAACTTTATCTGGCCCTGAAAACTGCACGTCATCACCGTGGTGCGGTTGAATTTGAAAGTGATGAAACCCGCTTTATCTTCAATGCTCAGCGTAAGATTGATCGCATTGTGCCGCTGGTGCGCAATGATGCACACAAGCTGATTGAAGAGTGCATGATCCAGGCAAACGTGGCGGCGGCGAAGTTTATCGAAAAACAAGAAGCTGAAACTCTATTTCGCGTGCATGATCGTCCGGGTGAGCTGAAGCTCGAAACCTTCCGTCAATTCTTAGGCGAACTGGGGTTAGAGCTGAAAGGTGGTGATGAACCGGAGCCAATGCATTACGCGGAATTAGCCGCGCTGGTGCAGGATCGTCCGGATGTTGAGCTGATCAATACCATGCTGTTACGTTCAATGCAGCAGGCGCAATACAGTGCGGACAATATTGGCCACTTTGGTTTGGCGCTGCAATCGTACGCGCATTTTACTTCACCAATTCGCCGTTATCCCGACCTGTTACTGCACCGCGGTATTAAATATGAGCTGGCGCGTCAGCAGGGCAATCCGAAACACAAGTGGACACCAAGTGGTGGTTATCATTATTCCTATGATGATATTTCGCCGATGGGCTTGCAGTGCTCAATGACCGAACGTCGCGCGGATGATGCAACTCGCGATGTGTCTGACTGGCTGAAATGTGAATACATGCAGGATCATGTCGGTTCTGAATTCGATGGCGTGATTGCGAATGTGACTTCGTTTGGTTGCTTCATCCGTCTAGCTGAGCTGAATATCGACGGTTTGGTGCATGTTTCCTCATTAACCAATGATTACTATCAGTTTGATGCCTCACGTCAGACCTTGATTGGTGAAAACTTCCGTCGGGTTTATCGCTTAGGCGATAAGGTGCGCGTGAAGGTGGCGGCAGTTAATCTGGATGATCGCAAGATCGATTTAGTGTTGGTGGAAGACCCGTTGGTCTTTACCGGCAAAGACGCGGCGAAAAAACAGAAGTTGCTTGGTGAGATCCAGCAGAAACGTGATCGCTCCAAACAGCGTAAAGCCAAAACTGATCAAGAGAAACCGGCGAAAGGGCGTGTGAAAGAAAAAGACAAACAACAGCCGGTAGCCAGTGATAAAATTAGTCGTTCGCGTGCTGACAAGAAAAACAGCCGCAAGAAACGTCAGGGAAAAGCGAAGAAATGAGCAGCGAATTAATTTACGGGATCCATGCGGTTAAAGCGCTTCTGGAGCAGGCTCCGGAGCGTTTTATTGAAGCGTGGGTGCTAAAAGGCCGTGACGATGATCGTCTGCAGCCGTTGTTAGCCACCTTACAACAGTACGGCGTCAGTATTCAGTATGTGCAGCGCAAAACACTGGACGATAAGGCGGAAGGTGCCATCCATCAGGGCATCATTGCGAAGGTCAAAGAAGGCCGGAAATATGATGAATCTGATTTAGATAAAATACTGGAGAAAGAACAAACACCCTTTTTTCTGGTATTGGATGGAGTGACCGATCCGCATAATCTGGGGGCATGTTTACGTACCGCTGATGCGGCGGGTGTGCACGCATTGATCGTGCCACGGGATAAGTCTGTCAGTCTGACTGGGACGGCACGTAAAGTCGCTTGTGGTGCGGCGGAAAGTGTTCCGTTTATTCAGGTAACGAATTTGGCACGTACACTGCGCGAGCTGAAAGATCGTGGTGTTTGGGTGGTTGGCACGGCAGGCGAGGCTACTCATGATGTGTTTGCTGCGAAACTGACGGGTTCTTTAGCCTTAGTCATGGGCGCGGAAGGCGATGGCATGCGTCGTCTAACTCGCGAACATTGCGATGAGTTGATCAGTATTCCGATGGCGGGAGCTGTTTCTAGCTTGAATGTGTCGGTTGCAACAGGCGTTTGTTTGTTTGAAGCGGTGCGTCAGCGCCGTTAGCAAGAAAAAAAAGAGGCTGGTTCTCACCAGCCTCAAAAATGTCACCCTTCAGAGGAGGTAAAAGGGTGTGTCTACAGAGTTTGCTCAACACTAAGATGTGATTAAATTATCAATAATGAGAATTATTATCAATAATAATTCCTCTTCTATTTTTTATTATTTCAAGATGTGATGATGTTCGCAGCGACTTGCACTCTCGTGGTGAGTTCACTGGCATTAAAAGTTTACATTTCTGCTTACCTGTTCTCTGGCGAATATAGCGGGTTGACGATTATCTGCTGGTAGCATAGCGGCGGTTATGAGCTATGGATAAATGTGATGCCTGCAAAACACAGTTTGTTGGAAGATATGTTGGCGATGCTGACAGCAACCGGTTTAATCTCTTTAGGTATTGTTTTTTTTAATCAGCCGGGGCTGGTGGTTGGCGGCACTGCCGGATTGGCGTTACTGCTGCACAAGTTATTGCCTTTGAGCTTTGGTCAGCTGTTTTTCATGCTGAATGTGCCTTTTTACTGGCTGGCATGGAAACGTCTTGGCGGGCAATTTGTGGCGAAAACGCTGCTTTCTGTTACTGCGGTTTCCTTTTTTGGTGATCATCTGCATCAATGGATGCAAATCAATGAAGTGCGCCCGATCTATGCAGCGTTAATGGGCAGTGCCTTGGTTGGCGTTGGTTTACTGATCTTATTCCGGCATCGTGCCAGTTTGGGTGGTTTTAATATCGTCTGTCTTTGGTTGCAGGAACGCTATGGCATTAGTGCTGGCAAAGTACAGATGGGGCTCGATTGTACGATTGTGCTCTCTTCTGCCTTTATTACTTCGTGGTCAGTCTTATTAATGTCGGTGTCTGCGGCGGTCATCGTGAATGTCGTTTTAGCGACGAATCATAAACCCGGTCGGTATAACCCTGCTGCGGCGTGATCATCTCCCTTCAGTTCCATTTTTGTGCAGGCACTGGTTGCCTGCTTTTTTATGCCTATCATTTTGGGAAATGAAATCTCTGGCGGTATGACACCGCTTCCGTCACTAGCTATGTATTCTGCTTTTAGCGGATTCATTTGTCGAACTTTCTATAAATGGGCTTTTTATCTGTATTGGCGTTGCTTATATCGATGATAGCGCTATAAACCGTCTATATTTTAGCTTGGCGTATATATTGCTTTAAAAAATAACAAGTTTATGGCGGCTACTTTGGTTAGCCTCAACGCATCAGCTAACAGAGATCCCATGCATGAAAATAAAGACACGTATATTACTAGCCATTATCGGGATTGGGGTTTTGCCTCTTATTAGTGCAACAGGAGTGATCAGTTATTCTATTTCAGAGCGTATGGACAGTGCTCTGTATGATCAGGTAGCCGCAAAATTGGTTGCCGTGCGGGAAATGAAACACGATCAGTTGGGTAGTTATTTCGACAATTTAAAGACGATTACCCAGAGTATTGCGATGAATTCACATACCATCACGGCGATGCGCGATTTTTCTAATGGTTTTGATCTCTTTGCCGAGCCCGATGAACAGGAACAAAAAAGTATTAGTGATTATTATAAAGACACTTATTTGGGGCACTATCGGCAGTTAGATCCCACAATAAAACCTGAAATTGTGACGTCTTATTTTTCTGGTTTAGATAAGCCGGCGTTATTTTATCAATCACATTACATTAGCCAAAATACCAATCCATTAGGTTCCAAACAGCTGCTAAATCAAGCCGCCAAAAAAGGTAATTATGATATGTACCATGCCGCTTATCATCCTGATTTACGACAGGTTCAGAAGGAGTTCGGATTTTATGATTTGTTTTTAGTGAACAACGATGGCCGGGTTGTGTATTCCGTTTTTAAAGAGTCTGATTTTGCGATGTCACTGACGAACAGCCAGCTAAAAGATTCTGGTATTGCTAAAGCATGGAATGCCGTGCGTTTTGCGAATGCAGGCACTGTTTTTTTGACCGACTTTGAGGCCTACTTGCCATCGTATGGTGCTCCTGCGGCATTTATGGCGCTGCCTATTTTTGATGGTGACAATCGTCTTGGTTCGTTAGTGGTTCAAGTGTCGCAAGCACAAATCACCACGTTGATGACTAATAATAAACAATGGGAAAAAGTAGGGCTTGGCAAAACAGGTGAAGCTTATTTATTAGGGGCTGATAAGCGTCTGCGTTCTGAAAGCCGCGGTATCTTAGAAGCCCCCGCAAACTATTTAACCCTGATTGCAAAAAATAGCTGGCAGGATCGCATCAATGACATACGGCAACGCAAAAGCGCTGTCGCGTTGCAACGGGATAATTCTGAGGCTGCCTCGTTGGCTCTATCTGGCAAATCTGGTGTGATAACTACGCCAGGTGCTGCAGGCGAAGATGTCATTGTTGCCTATGCTCCGATGAAATTAATGGGGCTGAATTGGGCCGTCATTTCTGAGATTTCTACTGCGGAAGCTTTTGCCGATAAACAGCAGATCTTAAGTTCTATCGCTAAAAATACGATCGTTATTGCGTTGATTGTACTGGTGATTGCCGTTTTATTTGGTTTGACGATGGCGCACCGTTTGATCAATCCATTACGTGAATTGGTAGATTCTTTTCAGGAGTTAGCGAAAGGGGAAGGGGATCTGAATGTTCAGCTGGCCAGTGCAAAAAGAACAGATGAAATTGGTGAGCTATCCCGCGCTTTTAACTCGTTTATTGCGAATATCCGCGGTGTGGTGATTGAGGTCTCTGATGCCGCAACTCAGCTGGCATCGGTGTCTGGAGGTAACCGTTCACCAGCCCCGGCTTGACTAAGCCGAGGCTAGGTTGAATACGTCA
>CALMKU010000018.1 GCA_937866945.1 uncultured Tolumonas sp. | reverse complement strand
AAAGTTAATGAGGACGATATGGTAACCATTCGTTTACAACGTGGCGGCGCGAAAAAGCGTCCTTTCTACCAAGTGGTAGTTGCCGATGCACGCTTCGCGCGTGATGGTCGTTTTATTGAGCGAGTTGGTTTCTTTAACCCACTGGCTGCCGGCCAGGCTGAGAAAGTAAATCTGGACCTAGCACGTATCCAACATTGGGTAGGTCAGGGTGCATCTCTGTCTGATCGTGTTGCTAAACTGGTTAAAGACGCTTCTAAAGCGGCTTAATTGCTATCTGGTAGGTGAGTGGGAAATCAGCGCGTGGATAATCCAGTTGTTGTGGGTCGTCTTGGTGCCGTATATGGCATCAAAGGTTGGCTGAAGGTCAACTCTTTCACCGATAATCCGGAAAGCATTTTTGATTATATGCCCTGGCTTATTCAGCACAAGGGCGTGTGGCGTGAAATTCAACTGACCAGTTGGAAACGTCACAATAATGGTCTGATTTGTAAACCTGAAGGTATTGATACTCGCGAAGATGCGCAAGCTCTTACGGGTGTTGATATTGCTGTGTTACCTCATCAGATACCATCTTTGCCGCAGGGCGAATACTATTGGCGTGATCTGATTGGTTGTGCCGTAGTAACTACTCAAGGCTATCAATTAGGAACAGTGTCCGAATTAATGGAAACTGGCTCTAATGATGTATTGGTGGTTCAAGCCAATTTAAATGATGCCTTTGGTATGAAAGAACGTTTGATTCCATTCATTGATGAGCAAGTGATTAAGCATATTGATATCACCGCTCGTCTGGTTGAAGTCGATTGGGATCCGGGATTCTAAACCCGAAGTTCGTTGTTGTACGGAGGTCGTATGTGGATCGGGGTGATTAGCCTCTTCCCTGACATGTTTCGTGCTATCACGGATTTTGGTGTGACAGGCCGAGCGGTTAAACGAGGTTTACTAGAGATTAATCTTTGGAATCCTCGCGATTTTGCCCATGATAAACATCGCACTGTGGATGATCGCCCTTATGGTGGCGGCCCCGGTATGCTGATGATGGTGCAACCGCTTCGTGATGCAATCCAGGCTGCGAAACAGGCTGCTGGAGATGATGTGAAAGTGATTTATCTTTCACCTCAGGGTAAAAAATTAACACAATCGGGTGTAGCTGAGCTGGCTCAGCACCAGAAACTGATTTTAGTCGCTGGTCGTTACGAAGGTATTGATGAGCGGGTGATTCAGTCAGAGATTGATGAAGAGTGGTCGATTGGTGACTATGTGTTAAGTGGTGGGGAATTACCTGCTATGACTCTAGTTGATGCCGTCTCCCGACTTGTTCCAGGTGTATTGGGCGATATGGCCAGTGCGGAACAAGACTCTTTCACTGATGGTCTGCTTGATTGTCCCCATTATACTCGTCCGGAAAATCTGGATGGTGTGATGGTTCCTGATGTGTTGTTAAGTGGTAATCATGAACATATTCGTCGTTGGCGGTTGAAGCAGTCACTGGGGCGGACATGGCAAAGAAGACCGGAATTACTTAATAACCTAGCTCTGACTGACGAGCAAGCCAAGTTGCTTGCCGAGTATGTTCAGGAGCGAAATGCTGAACAGCAGTAGAGTTTTCAGTTTATTCTAGGTAGGAAATATAATGAGCAACATTATTAAACAACTGGAACAGGAACAATTACGTACCGACATCCCTGCTTTTGCTCAGGGTGATACTGTCCGTGTACAAGTTCGTGTTATCGAAGGTGGTAAAGAGCGTCTGCAGGCGTTTGAAGGTGTGGTTATCGCTAAGCGTAACCGTGGTCTGCATTCTGCTTTCACTGTACGTAAGATTTCTAACGGTGAAGGTGTGGAACGTGTATTCCAGACCCATAGCCCGCTGATTGCGAGCGTAGAACTGAAACGTCGCGGTGATGTGCGTCGTGCGAAACTGTACTACCTGCGTGATCTGTCAGGTAAAGCTGCTCGTATCAAAGAGAAGCTTAACTGATAAAGTAAAAAAGCCTACTTCGGTAGGCTTTTTTATTATCTGCAAATCAGGATTATTGCTGAGTGACGCTAATGATAGAGTTTTCGCCACCAAACGGATTACTGCAATAGCCATCCGCCTGTACTTCATTATCAAATTTCTCTGAACCGTCTGGTAGAACAAAACGATATCGATATTGATAACTATCTTTTTGGTTAGTCGGCAGATTGATTGTAGTTTTGAATGCACCGTTTTTTAGTTTCTTCAGTTCCACAGGTTCCCAATCAGCAAACTCACCCACCACATAAACTTGTGAGGCACTCTCGGTTGTGTCTACCTTGACCTCAAACGTTACCTGCACTTCAGGTTTGGTTTTTAAGAATTTCTTTGTAACAGCCATGTCAACTCCTTGAGTCTTAACCGTGAACAACGCCAATAATCTTTATAAATAATAAGATAAAAAATAACCAGTGATATTGTTAGTCGCAGAGCTTTATTCAAGTCCATGAATTCTGTCTAATGTTAGCTTATATCGGGACAGACCTCACAGATGGAACTGATCTTGAAGTAATTTTTGCGTGAACGAGCTCCGAAGATAAAAACCCCGTGGTCGCGTTTGGATTAATGTGCCATTGCGACCGATTGCAGGGGTCAGTGACTTACCATTCGCAGCCTTAGGGCGCAATTGTAAAACTTGGCCATGCCGAGCGCTGATCGATTCTACGCCGCCTAATGCGATCAATTCCATGATCTCCTCCCAATCTTGCTGGAGCAATTGTTCTTCATGTACAGAAGGGTGCCAGAGCCATGGATTACCAATCATGCGGGAACCGAGTGTCAGTTGGCGATCACCGAAAATGGGCACCCACAAAACAGTTGATAACTTATGATGTACGTTCGATGTCGCCCATGTGATGTGTTGCTGATGTAGAAGTGGGGCGGTGCAAACGAAGGTACTTTCCAGGGGCGTACCATTATGAGTTAGTGGTAATGTTTTTAGTTCAACCTCTAATTCAGGGAAATCTTGTTGCGGTTTGCTGCCGGCCGATGCACCGAGCGCTAACTCAAGCAATTGACCAATCCAGCCTTTTTCCCTGCGCAGTGATGACGGTATCGCGACGCTTAGTTTTTCTGCCAGTTCCGCCAAAGTTGTTCCTGCCAACTGCTCTGCAGCATGCACCAGTTCATCAATAGTTTGATACATAATTTTATCTAATGAACGCGACGATGTTACAAATCATAGCATGTTGTGTATTTCTTCTGATGCAGGAATAGATAACGGATCTAACGTTCTATTTGAAGATTGTAGGTTACAGCATTCGCTATAGCTCTCACTCTGGGAATGTCTGTTTGCTGATCTGAAGCTAATATGAAAGAATCGGGTAAGTTCAAGTTGTTACATGCAGGTGATTGCGTGATTGATGGCGATGGTTTCCGCCCGAATGTAGGAATTGTGATCTGCAATCGCAATGGACAAGTGTTATGGGCTCGTCGCTATGGACAACATTCCTGGCAGTTTCCTCAAGGTGGTGTTGATGATGGGGAAACTCCGGAACAGGCAATGTTTCGCGAGTTGTACGAGGAAATAGGGCTGAAGCAGGATGATGTCACTATCCTTGCTACTAGCCGTAATTGGCTGAAATATCGGCTGCCAAAACGTTTGATTCGTTGGGAAAGCAAGCCGGTCTGCATCGGACAAAAACAGAAATGGTTTTTATTGCGTTTGGATGCTTCTAAAGAAGCAAGTATTCAATTTGGTTGTCATGGTCAGCCGGAATTTGATGATTGGCGCTGGGTGAGTTATTGGTATCCTGTCAGACAGGTTGTGTCATTCAAGCGAGAGGTTTATCGCCGGGTGATGAAGGAGTTTGCAACCATTGCGATGCCTTATACGGCTCCTGTAGCTAAAAAAGATCCGAAAAGAAAAGCGTATCGGTAGTTATCGCTAGGTAATACGAGGAGAAATATTGTGCTGACAACATTGCGGCAAATTGTGGAAAGTGTAACGGCGGCACCATCGTTATCGGAAGCGATGCGTACACTGGTACAGCAAACCCGTGCTGCTATGCATGTTGATTGTTGCTCGGTCTATATTTCTGAAACCCAGCGTCAACGTTACCGCTTGGTTGCTACCGATGGTCTTTCTCTGGATGCGGTTGGGAAAGCCGTGTTGCCCTTTAACGAAGGGCTGGTTGGCTTAGTCGGTCGTCGTGAAGAATTAATTAATCTGGCAGATGCTCCTGCTCACCCGAGCTTTAAATACTTACCCGAAGTTGGTGAAGACGAGTTCAAAACGTTTCTGGGTGTGCCCATCATGCATCAGCGTAATGTGCTGGGTGTGTTAGTGGTACAGCAGGCATTGTCACGTCAATTTACCGAACTGGATGAATCCTTTCTGGTAACTTTAGCGGCCCAATTAGCGGTGCGTATTGCTCATGCCGAATTGAAGGGGCTGATCAGTTCTTCTTCTGGAAATCATCGTGCAGTTCATGGTATTGGCGTTTCTTCTGGCATGGCGATTGCGAAAGCTTGGGTATGGCAGCCGAAAATGGCGTTATCTCAGGTTAATCTTAAACATAGCGATGAACCAGAACTGCAGGTGGAACTGCTGAATCAGGCCGTGTTGCAGGTGCAGATGGATTTGGATGCGCTGGCCATGCGTTTTCAAGATGCCGTGCAGGTTGATTCCCAGTCTATTTTTGATATTTATCAGCACATCCTGGCTGATCCTAATTTCATTTTTCAGATTGAACAGGAAATCACGGAGAATCAGTGGAATGCGACCTCCGCTGTGCGCCAAGTCAGTGAACGGTTGATCGAACAATTTTCCGCAATGAGCGATCCTTACCTTCGTGAACGGGCGCTCGATATTCGCGATGTCGCCCAGCGGTTATTGAGTAGTTTGGCTCATAGCCATATGGAACAGTTTGATTTTCAAGAGCCTGTCATTCTGCTTGCTGAGGAAGTCACCGCGACATTACTGGCGGAGATCCCGAAAGAGCGTTTGGTAGGCGTAGTTTCCATACGTGGTGCCGTCAACTCTCATGCTGCCATTTTAGCCAGAACCATGAGTGTGCCCGCAGTAATGGGGCTGGAGTTACCACTGCAAGAGTTAGATGGGCAGGAGCTGATTATTGATGGCGGCAACGGCGATGTCATTATTCAACCGAGCGGTGCTGTTCTGGCGGAATATGAGCAGCTGATCCTGCAGGCGAAAGCGTTTGATGACTTGGTCGCGAAAGAAGCTCTATTACCCTCAGAAACGCAAGATGGTTGTCCGGTTTCGGTATTACTGAATGCCGGGTTAAGTCTAGATGTTGATAGCTGCCTGATGGATTGTTCCGATGGGGTTGGGCTATACCGGACGGAAATTCCATTTATGCTGCATGACAGCTTTCCGTCGGAGCAAGAACAGGCGACGCGCTATCGAGCCATTCTGGAACAGTACAACGGTCGCCAAGTCTGTATGCGTACATTGGATATCGGTGGCGATAAACCGCTACCATATTTCCCAATCAGTGAAGAGAATCCATTTCTTGGCTGGCGTGGTATTCGTATTACACTCGATCACCCTGAGTTATTTCTGGCACAGTTGAAAGCGATGTTACGTGCCAGCGAGCACAATGATAATTTGGCAATCATGTTGCCGATGATATCGAGCGTTAGTGAAGTGCAAGCTGCGCGACGTCTGCTTGATCAAGCTTGGCTGGAAGTCTCTGATGAACTCCGAGCTCGCGGCAGTGCGATCCGTTACCCAAGCTTAGGGGCCATGATTGAAGTTCCTGCCGCGATTTACCTGCTGCCTGATTTGGCGCCGTATGTCGATTTCTGGTCTGTTGGCACGAATGATTTGACGCAATATTTACTTGCGGTGGATAGGAATAATGCACGAGTAGCAGACATGTATGATGGGTTACATCCTGCCGTCTTACGTGCTTTACAACAGATCATTCAGGTTGCTAACCAACAAGCCAAACCGGTGTCGGTCTGTGGTGAGTTAGCCGGTGATTCCATCGGTGTGCTGATTTTGCTGGCGATGGGTTACCGTCGTTTCAGTATGAATTTGAATAACATTGCTAAGGTGAAATATTTACTGCGTCGAGTCAGAACTGACGCGCTGGTACCACTACTGGAACAGGCTATTCAATTAAGTGATTCAGCACAAATCAGAAAAATATTTACCAACTATCTGGAGTCGTTAGGTTTACAGAGCTTTGTTGGCAAAAAAGCATAATTGAACTATCGGTTACCTAGTCAAAAAAGGAGAACAACCCAAGCGTGCTCTCCCTTTTTTTATCGGACATTAAACCGAAAATGGATATTTGATCGCGTCGTGGTGTTGATAGCCAACCACATTAAAATCATCCAACGTTACCCATGTTTCCAAATCTTTTAAGCTCTTAATATTCGGATTAATTTCGAGTTTAGGTGATAGATACGGTTCTCTTTTCAATTGCACATCGCGCATCAATTCCACCTGATCTTCATAGATATGTGCATTGATGATCTTATGATAAGCTTGCCCAGGTGTTTTACCGGTGATCTGCGCCATGAGTGCCAACAATGTAAATACTTGAATTTGATTGAAATTCAAGCCTAAAGGTACATCACAGGAGCGTTGATAGCTCGTCAGATATAAGGTGTCACCTAACAAGGAAAAAGTATGCGTGTGCATACAAGGGCGCAAACAACCCAGTTCGAATTCTCCTGGATTATGGAAGGTCAGGATCTCACCGCGGTCGTCGATACCATTTGATAGGTTATAAACAATCTTCGCTAGCTGATCTAATTCCGTTCCATCATGTTTTTTCCAGTGACGGCCTTGAACTCCATAAACCCGCCCCATGTCATCATGACCTTTACGTGCTGGATTGTTCAGCCATGCGGCATTTTCATTGGCGTTGGCATCCCATGATTTGGTGCCTAAGGCACGAAAATCCGCAGCATTATCATAGCCACGAATGTAGCCCAGCAATTCGGCAATTGCCGCTTTCCAAAAACTTTTGCGTGTGGTGATGATAGGAAATTGATTGTTTTCTACATCGTAGGTTAAGTCTGCATTGATCACGGTCAGGCAGCGTTTACCGGTTCGTTTATTCTCAACCCATACACCGTCGTTGATGATGCGCTGGCAAAGATCTAAATATTGCTTCATTTTTTTTCCTAAAAATTAATGACGAATAAAACGTACTGCTGAGAGATCTTTCTATTGTTGCCGATTATATCAGTGCTGTTTCATTTTGGCGTTTGATACATTTTTTACGTATAACCTGTCGTTACTGACGCTATAATAGATCGGTAATACCGAATTATTTGTCGAGTTAAATGGATTTTTACTGATAATAGATAGTCGTTATACTGATTATTACTTATTGAGGGAGGTTTTCGATGGTTAGTTTAGTGAAACGATTTCTTCATCTGGAGGCAGCCAGCGGTGTGATTCTATTTTGTGCTGCCATTTTAGCACTGTTGCTGGTGAATTCACCCTGGCAGCCTCTTTACCATGCCTTTTTGGAATTACCGCTACAGATCCGGTTTAGCAATCTGGATCTGCATAAACCCTTATTGTTATGGATCAATGATGGCTTGATGGCTATTTTTTTCCTGCTGGTTGGTATGGAAATAAAACGGGAGATGCAAGAAGGTTCCCTGTCTAGCCTGCGTCAGGCTAGCTTGCCTGTCATCGCCGCGATCGGTGGCATGGTTTTTCCGGCATTATTGTACTGGCTGGTTATCAGTGAACATGCTGAACTGACATCGGGTTGGGCCATTCCGATGGCTACGGATATTGCCTTTGCTTTAGGTGTGTTATCACTACTGGGGTCAAGGATTCCAACTGCGTTGAAGGTGTTTTTACTGGCTCTCGCTATCATTGATGATCTCGGTGCCATTATGGTGATTGCACTATTTTATACTGAAGCGTTGCACGGGTTACCGTTAGCAATTGCGGCCGGGTTGAGTGTTGTTTTACTGATAATGAATCGAATGCGGGTTATGCATTTGGGCATCTATTTGGTGTTGGGAGCATTGTTATGGGTGGCGGTGCTTAAATCAGGTATTCATGCCACGATTGCAGGTGTGATTTTAGGATTTGCGATCCCGCATCGCCGCGCGCATCCTGATACACCTCTGCGTCGTTTAGAGCATAATCTTCATCCTTGGAGTAGTTATTTCATTCTACCGCTGTTTGCTTTTGCTAATGCCGGACTATCTTTTGACGGTTTATCCTGGTCTGATCTGACGAGTGGGTTGCCGCTGGCTATTATGATCGGATTACTGATTGGCAAACCGCTGGGTGTGTTGCTGACATGCTGGTGTGCAGTAAAAGCGGGCTTGGCGGTGTTGCCGACTAATGTTACTTGGCGTCAATTATCCGGGTTAGCCGTGCTGTGCGGGATCGGCTTTACTATGTCGATATTTATTGCAGGTTTGGCGTTCGGTACGGCTGGCGCACATTTCGAGCTTGCCCGTTTCGGTATTTTGCTCGGTTCATTACTGGCGGCTATTTTCGGATATAGTTTATTGTGTCGGACTACGCGCACTGACTGGGTTAAGGAGCGATAGGTGTTCCATCTTAATTACAATCATCTGTATTACTTTTGGATGACGCAGAAAAAAGGCTCCGTAACGCAGGCGGCCGAAGCTCTCTACCTGACGCCGCAGACCATTACGGGCCAGATCCGTCAGTTAGAAGACCGCTTGGGTGGGCGCTTATTTAAGCGCAAAGGCCGAAATATCGAAGCAACTGAATTAGGGCAGCTGGTTTTTCGTTACGCCGATAAGATGTTTTCACTGTCTTATGAAATGCTTGAGGTGGTGACGTTCCGTAAGGAAAACGAAAGCTCTTTTAATGTCGGCATTGCGGATGTGCTGTCGAAACGCATTGCATCAAAAGTTTTATTAGCGGCATTACCCGTGGACAGCTCCGTTCATTTACGCTGCTTAGAATCAACACACGAAATGTTGCTGGAGCAATTACGAGAGCATAAGCTGGATATGATCTTGTCGGATTGTCCTTTAGACTCGACACAGCACCCAGATCTACTGTCAAAGAAGCTGGGAGAATGTGGCGTCAGTTTTTTCTGTCAGGCACCATTACCGGAAAAGCCCTTTCCTGAGTGTTTGATGGAACGAAAATTATTGATCCCTGCCAAAAGAACCGCGATGGGTCGCCAATTAACCCGTTGGTTTGAAGAGCAAGGAATGGCACCACAAATCTTTGGTGAATTTGATGATGCTGCGCTGATGAAAGCATTTGGTTTGTTTAATCAGGGCATTTTTGTGGCGCCGACGCTTTATCAGGAAGAGTTTCTTGATGGCCAGACGGTGGCATTACTTGGTCAGACCGATGCACTGAAAGAGGAATATTATGCTATTTTTGCGGAAAGAATGATCCAACATCCAGCCGTGAAAAGGCTTTGTGAAAGTGATTTTTCCGCATTATTTGCCGGACTTGAGCAGTAAATCGCATTCTCATTTATTCTCATTATCAGATTTACTGCTATTATGGCGCGCTTTTTGGCCCAAAGGAGTAGAGATAAATGACCATCGAAGAAATGGAACTTGGCGCCGATCAGGCGGTGTCATTATTGAAAGCGATGGCCAACCGGCATCGATTGATCATCTTGTGTTGTTTGCAGGGTGGCGAATTATCAGTCGGTGAAATGAATCAAAAAATTGGTCTCAGTCAGTCGGCATTATCACAACACTTGGCTTTATTGCGCCGGGATAATTTGGTGAAAACCCGGAAGGAAGCTCAGACAGTTTATTACTCGCTGAGTAGCCCTGAAGTAGAGGCGATCATTGCCACGTTACACCGTTTATATTGTGCTTCATAAAATACTTCATCAGTGTAAAAAACAAAAACCGGCCTAAGCCGGTTTTTTTGTCTGTGCAGACACGAAGCAATATTATTGCATTGCGTGAATTTGTGCAGTCAGACGAGATTTATGACGAGCAGCCTTATTCTTGTGGATCAGGCCTTTGGTCGCCATGCGATCCAGAATTGGCTGTGCAGCCGCGAAAGCAGCCTGAGCAACAGCTTTATCACCAGATGCGATCGCTGCTACTACTTTCTTGATGAAAGTACGAGTCATGGAACGACGGCTGGCGTTGTGCTTGCGGGCTTTCTCTGCCTGGATAGCGCGCTTCTTAGCAGATTTAATGTTAGCCAAGGTAAAACTCCTGAAAAAACGGTCTTAGCGAGTGTTATAAAAAGGCCGAGAAATATGCATTCTCAACCCGATAAAGTCAATCGATTTGTGCAAATAACCGCCGCACTCTTATAGCCACCCAGAGCACAGATAGTTAAACTGTCGGTCGATTTTAGCAGGAATCTGGCTGCTGTACAGTTTTCGAGGTCTATCTTGAGCAAGAAGTTAATAAAATCTGGTCTAATGGTGACTACGGCGACCTTTGCCTCGCGTATTTTGGGGCTCGTCCGGGATATCGCCATTGCCCATCTGTTAGGGGCTGGTGTGGCTTCCGACGTGTTTTTCTTTGCCAATCGCATTCCTAATTATTTACGTCGGTTGTTTGCTGACGGTGCTTTTAACCAAGCGTTTGTACCGGTCATGACGGAATACAAAGCAAAAGGGGATAAGGTCGCGGTAAGAGAGTTGCTAAGTGCAGCCTCTGGTACATTGGGCTTAGTGATCACGATTGTTACTATTATTGGTGTTTTGGGTTCAACGGTTATCTCGGCTTTATTTGGCTGGGGTTGGTTTATGGCGTGGTGGCATAACGAACCGGGGGCGGATAAATTTGAATTAGCGAGTTTGCTTCTGAAGATCACATTTCCCTATCTTTGGTTTGTGACCTTTACGGCGATGTCCGGTGCGGTGCTGAATACATATGGCCGCTTTGGCGTTTCCTCTTTTACCCCTACTTTTCTGAATATCGTCTTGATTGCGACTGCGTGGTGGGTAGCTCCGGGGATGGAACATCCTGAAATTGCGCTGGCGGTCGGTACTTTTGTCGGTGGTCTGGTGCAGTTGCTATATCAGATCCCGTATTTGTATAAGATGGGATTTTTGGTAAAACCGACCTGGGCTTGGCATCATCCCGGCGTGGTGAAGATCAGAACATTGATGTTACCGGCTATTTTTGGGGTGTCAGTCAGTCAGATCAATTTGATGTTTAACACCATGCTGGCTTCTTTTCTGGCTACCGGGTCGATCAGTTATCTGTATTACTCCGATCGCTTGCTGGAATTTCCGTTGGGCATGTTTGCAGTCGCGATCAGTACGGTGATATTGCCATCGCTGTCGAAACGGCATGTAGATGCCGATCCGCTGCGTTTTTCGCAGACAATGGATTGGGGCGTACGTATGGTGCTTTTTTTAGGCTTGCCGGCGATGGCGGGTATTATGGTGTTGCGTGAACCGATCTTGCGCGTGTTGTTTATGCGAGGTGAATTTGGCGCACATGAAGTGGGTATGGCCGGTGGTAGTTTGCTGGCCTCGGCATCCGGTTTGTTATCACTGATGCTGGCCCGGGTGTTGGCGCCCGGCTTTCATGCCAGACAAGACACTAAAACCCCGGTGCGTTACGGCATGCATTCCATGGCATCGAATATGATCTTTAATGCGATATTAATTTATCCGTTGGGTTATATCGGTCTGGCACTGTCTACGGCATTATCCGGCACGGTGAATGCCATTTCGCTGTTTCAAGGTTTGTATCGTCGCCATATTTATCGTCCGGGCAAAGATACCGCTATTTTTGTTGTCCGCCTGACATTGGCTACGTTATTAATGGCGGTGGCATTAATTTGGTTGAGTGCGCCACTTTCCAGCTGGACGGCTTGGTCACAATGGCGTTCCATTTGGGAATTAACGAAACTCATCGGTATTGCTTTAATCACGTATGGTTTGGGAATGGGATTGGTTGGTTTACGGCCTCATCATTTCAAAACCGTGACAGAGGGCTGATCAGTGGCGACGTTCAGTATATAATCCGATAGTTTTGCAGATGTAACAGGGCTCCCGTATTTATGGAATTGATCCGCGGTATTCACAATCTCCGTGCTGAACATGTCGGTTGTGTGCTCACAATTGGCAACTTTGACGGTGTGCACCGTGGACATCAGGCCGTGTTGAGTCGGTTACAGGAACAGGCAGTTCAGTTAGGTTTGCCGTCTTGTGTGATGGTTTTCGAACCACAACCGCTGGAATTTTTTGCCCGCGAGAAAGCGCCGGCACGTCTGAGCCGCTTGCGGGATAAATACGAAGCGATTGCCGCATTAAATATTGATCGGCTGTTATGCGTTAAATTTGATCATGTATTTGCTGAGCTAACGGCTGCTGAGTTTATTGAACAGATATTAGTGCGCAAATTAGCGGTACGGTTTCTGGTCATTGGCGATGATTTTCGTTTTGGCTTACAGCGCCGGGGCGATTTTGCGTTATTGGTGGAAGCTGGCAGGCAGTATGGCTTTCAGGTATTAAGTACCGATACATTACTGCATGATCAGCAAAGAGTGAGCAGCACCTTACTCCGTGAAGCACTGCGTGAAGGCCGGCTGGAGGATGTTACCCATATGTTGGGGCATCCTTACACCATTACTGGGCGCGTTGCACACGGTGCTAAATTAGGTCGAACGATTGGATTTCCCACCGCCAACATTCATCTGAAACGTTTGGTCGTGCCAGTGCAAGGGGTTTACGCCGTTCAGGTGCTGATTGCGAAGACGATCTATTTTGGGGTGGCGAATATCGGTTTTCGTCCGACAGTGAACGGCACACGTTCACAGTTAGAAGTACATATTTTTGATTTTAAAGGCGATTTGTATGGTAAACAGCTACAAATCCAAGTTTGCCACAAATTACGGGACGAACAGAAATTTCCTTCGTTTTCCGCATTACAAACACAGATAACAATGGATGCCCACCAAGCCAGACAATGGTTTGGTTTGCCGGTTACCCATGTTGAACCTGATGGAATTTAGGACTGATGAGCGACTATAAACATACGTTGAACCTGCCGGAAACCGCGTTTCCAATGCGTGGCGATCTAGCAAAGCGTGAGCCGGAAATGCTGAAAAGCTGGTACGAACAAGATTTGTACGGCGCGATCCGCAAAGCCAAAGCCGGTAAAAAATCATTCATTCTGCATGATGGCCCACCTTACGCGAACGGCAGCATTCATATTGGTCACTCTGTTAATAAGATCCTGAAAGACATTATTATCAAATCCAAAGGATTATCGGGTTTTGATTCCCCTTACGTGCCGGGTTGGGATTGTCATGGTCTGCCAATCGAGCTGAAAGTGGAAGGCATGGTCGGTAAACCAGGCGAGAAGGTTTCTGCTGCTGAGTTCCGCGAAGAATGCCGTAAATATGCCAAAACGCAGGTGGAAGCGCAGAAGACCGATTTTATCCGTCTGGGCGTGTTAGGTGATTGGGAACACCCTTACCTGACCATGGATTTCAATACCGAAGCCAACATTATCCGCTCGCTGGGTAAGATCATTGCCAATGGTCATCTGCATAAAGGTTCCAAGCCTGTGCATTGGTGTACCGATTGCGGCTCTGCATTAGCCGAAGCGGAAGTAGAATATTACGATAAAAAATCGCCAGCAATTGATGTGCGTTTCCGTGCCGAAGATGAAGCGCTGGTAGCGGGTAAATTTGCTGCTGCCGGTGAAGGCCCATTGTCGGTGGTGATCTGGACAACCACACCATGGACACTGCCAGCTAACCGCGGTGTGGCGTTGCACCCTGAACTGGACTACGTACTGGTACAGGTCAACGGTGAACAGCCGGAGCGTTTAGTGTTAGGTGCCGCACTGTATGAATCAGTATTAGCCCGCGCTAAAATCGCTGACTTCACTATTTTAGGTCGTTGCATTGGTGCCGATCTGGAGCTGCTGCATTTCCACCATCCATTCTATGATTTTACTGTCCCTGTGGTACTGGGTGAGCATGTGACCACCGATTCCGGTACCGGTGCGGTGCATACTGCGCCAGGCCACGGTCAGGAAGACTTTGTGGTAGGTAACAAATATGGTCTGGAAGTAGCAAACCCGGTTGCGGGTAACGGCACTTATCTGGCTGATACGCCACTGTTTGCTGGCCAGCATGTCTTTAAAGCCAATGACAAAGTGGTGGATGTGCTGCGTGAACACGGTGCTCTGCTGCATCACGAAGCTTATCTGCATTCTTACCCACATTGCTGGCGCCATAAAACTCCGATCATCTTCCGTGCTACTCCGCAGTGGTTTATCAGCATGGAACAGGCCGGTCTGCGTAAAAAAGCACTGGCGGACATCAAAGGTGTACGCTGGATCCCGGAATGGGGTCAAAATCGTATTGAAGCGATGGTCGAAAACCGTCCTGACTGGTGTATCTCTCGTCAGCGTACCTGGGGTGTGCCGATTGCCCTGTTTGTGCATAAAGAAACCCAACAACTGCATCCTCGTGCGTTGGAGTTGATGGAAGAAGTTGCTAAGCGTGTTGAAGTGAAAGGCATTCAAGCATGGTGGGATCTGGACGCAGCAGAATTGCTGGGTGCCGAAGCCGCTGATTATGACAAAGTGCCAGATACCTTAGACGTGTGGTTCGACTCTGGTTCTACTCACGCCTCGGTGGTCGATGTACGCCCTGAATTTAACGGCCATAGCGCAGACATGTATCTGGAAGGCTCGGATCAACATCGTGGCTGGTTCATGTCTTCACTGATGATCGGTGTGGCGATGAAACACCAGGCTCCTTACCGCCAAGTGCTGACCCATGGTTTCACCGTGGATGGTTCTGGCCGTAAGATGTCGAAATCATTGGGTAACGTCGTTAGCCCGCAAGATGTGATGAACAAACTGGGTGCTGACATCCTACGTCTTTGGGTTGCCTCAACCGATTACACCGGCGAAATGACCGTTTCTGACGAGATCCTGAAACGTTCTGCAGATGCGTATCGTCGTATCCGTAATACTGCGCGTTTCTTCTTAGCTAACCTGAACGGTTTTAATCCTGAAACGGATATGGTGTCGCCAGAAGAGATGGTGGTGCTGGATCGTTGGGCGGTAGGCCGTGCAAAAGCAGTACAGGAAGAGATCATTGCAGCTTACGATAATTATGACTTCCATATTGTGACCCAAAAACTGATGCAGTTCTGCTCAGTGGAAATGGGTTCATTCTATCTGGATATCATTAAAGATCGTCAATACACCGCGAAAGCCGACAGTATCGCACGTCGTTCTTGTCAGACCGCGTTGTTCCACATCGTCGAAGCAATGACACGCTGGTTAGCGCCAATCATGAGTTTTACCGCTGAAGAGATTTGGAAACTGTTACCAGGCCAACGTGATAAGTTCGTTATGACCGGTGAGTGGTATACTGGCTTGTTTGCTATGCAAGCCGGTGAAGCGCTGGATGACACGGTATGGGCTGATTTATTGGCTGTTCGTGCGGAAGTGAATAAAGCACTGGAAGTGGCGCGTAACGAAAAACTCATCGGTAGCTCGTTGCAGGCAGAAGTGACCTTGTTTGCGAATGCTGAATTGGCAGCGAAACTACGTTTGCTGGGTGATGAATTACGTTTTGTGTTGCTGACATCAAAAGCTCTGGTGCAGGAAGTATCTGCCCAGCCAGAAGGCGCACAAGCAACCGAGGTGGCCGGCTTATGGTTACAAGTTGCCGTAAGCACTGCAGCGAAATGCGAACGCTGCTGGCATCATGTTGACGATGTCGGTGCACATGAAGGTCACGGTGATATTTGTGGGCGTTGTGTCACTAACGTAGCTGGAGAAGGCGAAGTTCGCCGTTTTGCATGATGACTTTACTGACGAAAACCGGATTACGCTGGATTTGGTTGGCAGTGTTGGCGATTGTGTTAGATCAAATCACCAAGCTGGCGATCATGCAGCACATTCCTTACGGGCACGGGGTGTATGTCACCTCGTTCTTTAATCTGGTGCATGTATATAATCTAGGAGCGGCTTTTAGCTTCCTTGCTGGTGCGGAAGGTTGGCAACGCTGGTTATTTAGTGGCTTGGCAGTAGTGATCTCGGGCATTTTACTGGTTGCGATGGCCAAAACTCCGGCTAAGTTATCACTGACCAATGTCGCATACAGTCTTGTAATTGGTGGCGCGTTAGGAAATCTGATCGACCGTATTATCTATGGTCATGTCGTCGATTTTCTTGATTTCCACTGGCAGGAAGTTTATCGATTTGCCACATTCAATGTGGCGGATATGGCCATCACTTGTGGTGCGGCACTGATTATTTTGGACGGTTTTATTAAGAAACCAGCCGATAAATAACAAGCGATTAACATCAGCTGATAAGATAAGCCGGTATTTTTTGCCGGCTTTATTTTTACGAGTTTAAAGGGGACATCATGAAAATTCTGTTAGCCAATCCACGCGGTTTTTGTGCCGGAGTCGATCGGGCGATCACCATTGTCAAAAATGCCCTGCATAAATTTGGCGCACCGATCTATGTTCGCCATGAAGTTGTGCATAACAAATATGTTGTGGATGAGCTGAAATCGATGGGCGCAATTTTTGTCGATGAGCTTGCTGAGATCCCTGATGGCAATACCGTGATTTTTTCCGCACATGGTGTATCCAAAGCCGTTCGTGAAGAAGCAAAGAAACGCGGTTTGCAGGTATTTGATGCAACTTGCCCACTGGTGAGCAAAGTTCACATGGAAGTACATCGCGCCAGCCGAAAAGGTCAAGAAGTGGTTTTGATTGGCCATAAGGGCCACCCAGAAGTGGAAGGTACTTTAGGCCAGTATGATGAAACTGGTGTTGGTATGTATTTGATCGAGGACGCCTCACAGGTGAATTCGCTTCCAATTCAGCAGCCAGAGAATGTCAGCTTTGTAACGCAAACCACATTGAGTGTTGATGAAACCCGTGATGTGATTGATGCACTGCGTGATACGTTTCCTGCGATACAAGGTCCTCGCAAAGATGACATCTGTTATGCCACACAAAACCGTCAAGATGCCGTTCGCGCTTTAGCGCCACAAGTTGATGTGATGCTGGTGGTTGGTTCTAAAAACTCATCCAACTCGAATCGATTACGTGAATTGGCAGAACGGCTCGGCACCAAAGCTTATCTGCTGGATGATGCGTCACAATTACAAGAAGAGTGGTTTAGCAATGCCGCTAGTGTCGGTGTGACTGCGGGTGCCTCAGCGCCAGAAGTGTTAGTGCAAAGTGTAATCGATCGACTCTATCAGTTGGGCGGCAGCAATTTAGA
>CALMKU010000017.1 GCA_937866945.1 uncultured Tolumonas sp. | reverse complement strand
TCAATGCCAGCAGGTTAGTTTGTTCGGCAATACCTTTAATGGTTGCCAGAATGCCATTGATCTCTTGTGCGTGACGATCCAGTTGCGCAATAACATCGGTAGCTTCAGAAACACCATCCGCCAGATGGCTGATGGATTCACGGGTTTTATTAACCAGGGACTTACCGGCTTCACTGCTCTCAGCTGACTGAATAGCAGCGGCGGCAGTTTGCTCGGCATTGTTGGCAATTTCTTGAGTGGCAGAAGACATCTCAGTAACAGCAGTTGCTACCATCGCAATTTCCTGTTGCTGACGACCTAATTCTTGCACTGAAGTTTTAGTGCGACGCAAACCTTGTGATGCTTCATCACCAATATCTTTGGCCTGATGACGAACATGCGCGATCAATTGATGCAGGCTGTCGACAAACTTATTGAAGTTAGCCGCTAATTGCCCGACTTCATCACGGTTGCTCAGTGGAATACGCTGTGTCAGGTCACCGTTACCATCGGCTATCTTAGCCAGTGCTTGCGAAACGACGGCTAATGGACGGAACAAGGCATTACACATCAGTGCAAAACCACCTAAGGAAATTAACAGAACAACCAGCAATACACCGATACTAGTCCACATCTGTGTGTACAGGGGAGCAGTGACTTTGTCGTCATCCAGAACCAACACCAACAGCTGGTTCTGACCGCTTACCGGTGAGACATAAACACGTTCGGTTCGGTTGTTGTGTTGCACCAAACGGAATTGACCTGCTTTCATATCACTCAAACTGGCGAAATCCAGTTCAGGGTATAATTTGCTGATTGGTTGCGATAACTGTTCTTTCTCGGTATGAACCAGAATGATGCCGTTGTTGTTGATTAAAAACGCACTGCCATCACCAGGCAGTTGTACTTTACTCAACTGGTTCAGCAGTTCAGTTACCGTCACATCAACCCCCAAAATTGCGGAGATTTGACCATTTTGTTGTACGGCTTTACCCAGTGATACCACAAATTGTCCGGTTGCCGCTGCAATGGATGGCGGCGATACATACACTTCGGCTGGGTTGGCTTGTGCTTTTTGATACCAATCTCACTTGCGTGGGTCATCATTGCCTGGTGGTAACACCACACCATTAGCATTTAACTGCGTACCGTCGGGTCTGGCATAAAAAACATTATCAAATTCACCGGAAAGACGCGTTTGTTGTAGCCCTTTTACGATTTCAATGTCGTTGGACGGATCAGCTTGAAATGCTTTTATCGCGGAGCCTTTGCTGTTAAACCAGTAATTAACACTGGCAGCAAAGGTGTTTCCCAAATCATCAACCTGCTGGCTTAGATTTGTTTCTAAACGCGATTTTGCTGCTAAATAAGTTTCGGTCGTTAAGATCACACCCACCAGTAAGATAGCTGCACTGGCTGCGATGGATAGTTTGTTTTTCAGCGACATTGTGTTCATTGCGTTTCACGTCCCCAGACAAAAAGAAAGGATTAGTATTTTTATTGTTTTATAAAACCAGTTCTATTGTAGCTTATATTCATATCTCCTAATCAAAAGTTGTGCCGCAATCTACCTGATCCTATTAATAAAGCTAGTTGATGTGCGCCCGAGCGTTGCTTTTGAAACCAGTAATCGGTTTGATGCGTGGCATTGATCACATTAACCCTGTTTATTACGCGACCTATCCGCTAAAATACGCCGTTTTTCCTATAACCCGACCAAAGAGAGAATCCCTTCAATGTTTGAAGTGAATCCAGTATTAAATAAGCTCAAGGAGTTGTCTGAACGGACTGAACTCCTGAGGGGGTACCTTTGACTACGACGCCAAGAAAGAGCGTTTAGAAGAAGTCAGTGCCGAATTAGAACAACCTGATGTTTGGAATGAGCCGGAAAAGGCGCAAGCATTGGGTAAAGAGCGTTCTGCGCTGGAAGGCGTAGTGGCGACCATCGACGCACTGACGCAAGGGTCAGAAGATGTTGAAATGCTCGTTTCATTGGCGGTGGAAGGTGAAGATGAAGAGACCTTCCATGAAGCAGAAACCGAGCTGGATGCTCTGGAAAAGAAACTGGTCGATCTTGAATTCCGTCGTATGTTTTCTGGTCAGCATGATGCTTCCGACTGTTACATGGATATTCAATCTGGTTCAGGTGGTACTGAAGCGCAAGATTGGGCCGACATGGTGCTGCGTATGTACCTGCGTTGGGGCGAAGCACATGGCTATAAACCAGAACTGATCGAATGTTCTGATGGTGATGTGGCAGGTATTAAATCAGCCACTATCAAATTTACCGGCGAATATGCGTTTGGTTGGTTGCGTACTGAAACTGGTGTACATCGTCTGGTTCGTAAAAGCCCATTTGACTCCGGTGGTCGTCGTCATACTTCATTCTGTTCTGCTTTCGTTTATCCGGAAATTGATGAAGATGTTGAGATCGAGATCAATCCGGCCGATCTGCGTATCGACGTTTACCGTGCTTCTGGTGCGGGTGGTCAGCACGTTAACCGAACTGAATCTGCGGTGCGTATTACCCACATCCCGACTAATACTGTGACTCAGTGTCAGAACGATCGTTCCCAGCATAAGAATAAAGATCAGGCGATGAAACAGCTCAAAGCCAAACTGTATGAGCTGGAAATGATGAAACAGAATGCCGAAAAACAGGCGCTGGAAGAGACGAAATCCGACATCGGTTGGGGTAGTCAGATCCGTTCTTATGTATTAGACGATTCGCGTATTAAAGATTTACGGACTGGGGTGGAAACACGCAATACCCAATCGGTACTCGATGGCGATCTGGACAAATTTATTGAAGCCAGCCTGAAATCAGGGCTGTAATCCAAGCAGGAATCATCATGTCAGAACAAAACCAAACCCCAGAAGCAGAACTGGACGTTCAGGAATTTAACAACGAAATGACGCAACGTCGTTCTAAACTGGCGGAACTGCGTACTAAAGGCAATCCGTTCCCGAACGATTTCCGTCGTGAACAAATCGCATCGGATATTCACTCCGCTTTTGGTGACAAAACCAAAGAAGAGTTAGAAGCTGAAAAACACTTCGTGAAAATTGCGGGTCGTATCATGACGCGCCGTATCATGGGTAAAGCAGCATTTGCTACTTTGCAAGATATGGGCGGCAAGGTTCAGATCTACGTGACTCGTGATGATCTGCCAGAAGGCTTCTATAACGAACAGTTCAAAAAATGGGATCTGGGCGATATCGTTGGCGTGGAAGGTTACATGTTCCGCACCAATACCGGCGAGCTGTCTGTGCACACTACCGGCATTCGTCTGCTAACCAAAGCACTGCGCCCACTGCCAGAAAAACATAAAGGTTTGACTGACCAGGAAGCGCGTTGCCGTCAACGTTACCTCGATCTGATCGCCAACGAAGAATCACGTCGTACCTTCCAGATCCGTAATCAGGTGATGAACGGTATCCGTAACTTCCTGAACAACAAAAACTTCATGGAAGTGGAAACCCCGATGATGCAGGTGATCCCAGGTGGCGCGTCTGCACGTCCGTTTGTGACACACCATAATGCACTGGATATCGATATGTACTTGCGTATCGCGCCAGAGCTGTATCTGAAACGTCTGGTAGTGGGTGGCTTCGAGCGTGTGTACGAAGTGAACCGTAACTTCCGTAACGAAGGTATCTCTGTTCGTCATAACCCAGAATTCACCATGCTGGAATTCTACATGGCGTATGCAGACTATAATGATCTGATGGATCTGACCGAAGAGATGCTGCGTACTCTGGCGCAAGACATTCACGGCACCACCAAGATCCGTTATGCGAAAGAAGGCGAGGAAGGCATCGAAATCGACTTCGGCCAGCCGTTTGCGCGCATGACCATGGTTGAGTCTATTCTGAAATACGGTAATGACGTTAAAGCAGAAGAGCTGACTACGCTGGAAGGCGCCATCGCGGTGGCGAAACGTCACCATGTTGAGCTGATGAAGAGCTGGGAACTGGGCCATGTGATCACTGCGATTTTCGAAGAAACCGCAGAACACATGCTGTTACAGCCAACCTTTATCACTGAATACCCGGCAGCGGTATCACCTCTGGCGCGTCGTAACGACAACAACCCGGATGTGACCGACCGTTTTGAATTCTTTATCGGTGGCCGTGAACTGGCGAACGGCTTCTCTGAGCTGAACGATGCGGAAGATCAGGCGGAACGCTTCCAGGCACAGGTTGCTCAGAAAGAAGCGGGTGATGATGAAGCGATGTTCTATGACGCCGACTTCGTAACCGCTCTGGAACACGGTATGCCACCAACAGCCGGTCAGGGTATCGGTATCGATCGTCTGGTGATGTTGTTCACCAACAGCCACACTATCCGTGATGTGATTTTGTTCCCGGCCTTGCGCCCGAACAACAACAAATAATCCGGAAAAATATAAGCGGCTCCGGTTTCGGGGCCGTTTTTTTATAAGGTAAGTAAAAGTGCTTAGTACCAATAACATCACTATGCAGTTTGGCAGTAAGCCACTGTTTGAAAATATCTCCGTCAAATTTGGCGGTGGCAATCGCTACGGTCTGATCGGCGCCAATGGTTGCGGTAAATCAACCTTCATGAAAATCATGGGTGGCGATTTAGACCCGACTGCGGGTAACGTCTTCCTTGATCCAAACGAGCGTTTGGGTAAATTGCGCCAGGATCAGTTCGCGTATGAAGATATGCGCGTACTTGACGTGGTGATGATGGGCCACACTGAGCTGTGGGAAGCGATCCGTGAGCGTGATGCTATTTACGCGAACATGGAAGCAACCGATGACGACTATATGCGTGCTGCCGAGCTGGAAGGTAAAGTAGCGGAATATGACGGTTACACCGCCGAAGCGCGCGCTGGTGAGCTGTTGCTGGGTGCTGGTATTCCGGTAGAACAGCATACTGGTCTGATGAATGCGGTTGCTCCAGGCTGGAAACTGCGTGTGCTGTTGGCACAAGCACTGTTCTCCAACCCGGATATTCTGCTGCTCGACGAACCAACCAACAACTTGGATATCAACACCATCCGTTGGTTGGAAGATACGTTGAATGCGCGTGAAAGCACCATGGTTATCATTTCGCATGACCGTCACTTCCTGAACATGGTCTGTACTCACATGGCCGATCTGGATTACGGCGAACTGCGCGTGTATCCAGGTAACTATGACGAATACATGTCTGCAGCAACCCAAGCGCGTGAGCGTCTGTTGTCTGATAATGCGAAGAAGAAAGCACAAATCGCTGATCTGCAATCATTCGTTAGCCGCTTTAGTGCCAACGCCTCTAAATCTCGTCAGGCGACGTCACGTCTAAAGCAGATCGATAAGATCAAGATTGAAGAAGTGAAAGCATCCAGCCGTCAAAATCCGTTCATCCGTTTTGAACAAGATAAGAAGCTGTATCGCAACATTCTGGAAATCGAAAACCTGAGCAAAGGCTATGACAATGGCCCGTTGTTCAAAGGTTTCAAATTGATGGTGGAAGTCGGTGAGAAGATCGCGGTGCTGGGTACCAACGGTATCGGTAAAACCACGCTGATCAAAACACTGGTTGGTGAGCTGGCGCCAGACACGGGTTCGGTGAAATGGTCTGAAAACGCCAAAATCGGCTACTACTCACAGGATCATGCGGAAGATTTTGACAATGATCTGACGGTCTTCGATTGGATGTATCAGTGGAAACAAGAGAACGATGACGAACAGGCTATTCGTAGCGTGTTGGGTCGTTTGCTGTTCAACCAAGACGACATTCGTAAGCAAGTCAAAGTGCTGTCGGGTGGTGAAAAAGGCCGTATGTTGTTTGGTAAGCTGATGCTGCAAAAACCAAACATTCTGGTGATGGACGAGCCAACCAACCACTTGGATATGGAATCGATCGAATCACTGAATATGGCGCTGGAAATGTATCCAGGCACGTTGATTTTCGTATCGCATGACCGTGAGTTTGTTAGCTCATTGGCTGGGCGTATTCTGGAAATTACCCCAGAGAAGATCATCGACTTCGGTGGTAACTACGAAGATTATCTGCGTAGTCAGGGTATTGAATAACCCTGCATTCGGATAGCAAAAAGCCCGGTCTGTTTAGAACCGGGCTTTTTTTTATGCTGATTCGGTGGGAACGGACAACAGGAATAATTTCCCCGACACGCCGTAAACTCATCCCTGAGGGCTCCGCCGCGCCATCCATGGCGCAGAGGGTCGGTAAATTTTTCCTGTTATCCTTTCAGCAAGTTGATAAGTCGATACTTATCGAACTACCGTTCCCCACAAATCATATTCATCAGAGTTTTCGATTGTCACTTTAACGATATCACCTGGTTTCAGGGTAGTTTCACCGTTTAAGTAAACCACACCATCAATTTCCGGTGCATCGGCGAAGCTGCGACCAATCGCGCCTTCTTCATCAACTTCATCGACGATTACATCCAACTGACGACCCACTTTGGCAGCCAATCGGCGAGCAGAAATTTTCTGCTGTAATTCCATGAAACGATGGAAACGCTCTTCCTGAATCTCTTCTGGGATCGGATCTGGCAACTCGTTGGCTTTCGCGCCATCGACGGGGCTGTATTTGAAACAACCGACACGATCTAACTCAGCTTTTTCTAAGAAATCGAGCAGCATCTGGAAGTCTTCTTCGGTTTCACCAGGGAAGCCGACAATGAAGGTTGAACGCAGCGTCAGATCAGGGCAGATCCGGCGCCATTCCTGAATACGTTCCAATGTGCGCTCAATCGCGCCCGGACGTTTCATCAGTTTCAGAATACGTGGGCTAGCATGCTGCAGTGGAATATCCAGATAGGGCAGGATCTTACCTTCCGCCATTAATGGGATCACATCATCCACATGTGGATAAGGGTAAACGTAGTGCAAACGCACCCACATGCCCATTTTTGATAACTCTTCACACAGACCCAGCATGCTGGTTTTCACCGGTGAACCTTCATAGAAGCCAGTGCGATGTTTCAAATCAGCGCCATAGGCGGAGGTGTCTTGTGAGATCACCAGAATTTCTTTTACGCCGGCATTTTTCAGGCGTTTCGCTTCACCCAGCACTTCACCAATCGCTCGGCTATCGAGATCGCCGCGCATAGAAGGAATGATGCAGAACGTACAGCGGTGATTACAGCCTTCCGAGATTTTCAGGTAGGCGTAATGTTTCGGTGTCAGCTTAACACCTTGTTCCGGCACTAAGCTCAGAAACGGGTTGTGCTCTGGTTTCGCAGCATATTTATGAACGTGACTTAGCACTTGCTCATAAGCGTGCGGGCCGGAGATTTCCAGCACTTTCGGGTGCACTTCGCGGATCTGATCTTCTTTCGCGCCCAGACAACCGGTGACGATAACCTTGCCGTTTTCCTGCAATGCTTCACCAATTACTTCCAGTGACTCTTGCACCGCGCTGTCGATGAAACCACAGGTGTTCACAATTACTAATTCGGCATTGTCGTAGTTATTCACTACGTCATAACCTTCGGTGCGTAATTGGGTCAGTATGCGTTCAGCATCGACCAGATTTTTTGGGCAACCAAGTGAGATAAAACCGACTTTAGGTGCCAGTGCTTTTTGATTCATATCGTTCAATTAATGCTCAATTTCTGCTGTTGAGAAAACCGGCGCATCATACCTTTTTAACAAAATGAATACACGTTTTTTAGGCTGAATCACCTATTTGACACCGGATGTTATTAGGTAAAAGTAGGAATATGAAAGCAAGTACGCGCCCTTACTGACTTGCTGAAAGGACAGGTCAATACAATCAGTTGATCGAATATATCCCTTTCCCAGCCTCTTTTGCGCGATACATCGCGGCATCAGCTTTCGACATCAATACATCCATGCTGGTCTTATCACCAGCATAACAAATAGCCGCACCAATACTGGAAGACAATGTTATCGGGACTTGTTCTATCATTTGCACTGCCTTCAGAGCAGATAAGATTTTGTCACAAATTTGGCGAACATCTTCTTCAGGGTCATTTAGCTCGGTTAAAATGATCGTGAACTCATCACCCGCCAGTCTGGCAACGACATCGGTCTGCCGTATCGCACTTTTGAGTACTTCCGCAAAATATTTCAAAACATGATCACCGAATTCATGACCATAGGTATCATTAAAATTTTTGAAATTATCCAAATCTAAAAATAAGAGAGAAAGCCCTTTATTGTTTTGTGTTGCAGTCTGGACCGCATTATTTAATAAAAAGGTAAAAGCGCGCCGGTTTGGGAGGTTAGTCAGAACATCGTGACTGGCATCATATTCATGCATTGCCTGTAAGGCTTTTAACTCAGTAATGTCCATTGCCAGAATGTAAATACCATTGAGCCCATCTTGTGCTGGTATCAACGTAATCTGAAGATAAATTTCTCTTGCTGCGGTGATCAGTTTTCGTTCATAGGTGACAGAGATACCTTGTAAGGCGCGTTCTAAATTCGGTTTGGCTCTTTCAAAATTTTCTTGATCAAGGATCTCTGACAGTTTCATTTTTTTCAGTTGTTCGGAAGAAAAACCAAACCAGGTTTCATATGTCTTATTAGCAAAGATAAAGTTCAAATCCCTATCAACATGGCAAATAAGCGCAGGCATGTTATCGGCGATTGTTTGCAGACGCAGCCGGCTTTCTAAAATTTCTTTTTCAAAGCGGATCCGCTCTGATATGTCGTGCAGGAATGCCGTAACAAATCGTTTTCCATCGATCATGTTTTCATTCAGCGTCATTTCAACCGGAAATATGGAACCATCTTTTTTCTGCGCCATAAGCTGAAGTCGTTGCCCCATCATGTTTGATTGCCCCAACTTCTGATAGCGAATAAACCCTTGTTGATGTTGATCTCTCATTGCTGACGGAATGATCAACTGATCAATAGATTGCGCCATGACCTCTTCATGACTCCAGCCAAAGATACGCTCGGCAGAAGGATTCCAGCCGATAACTTTTCCCGTTTCATCAATTTCAATAAACGCATCGGTGGTTTTTTCTAACGTGAGTCGGAACCGTTCTTTTTGTGCATTAAGCCGATTTTGGATCGCGATGCGTTGTTCTATTTCCTGATTTAACTGCTTAACCGCCAGCTCTAACTCTTTGGTGCGCTGATACACGCGATGCTCCAACTCTTGCTGGAGCATTAATAAGGCCTGCTCTGCTTTTTTCCGTTCGTTAATGTCTTTAATCACACCGATGAAATGATGTGCTTTGCCATCAATGGTTTTGTTCAGGGCAGCGGTCAGCGAGATCCAGATATACGATTGATCAGCACGAAGATAACGTTTCTCCATGCTGTAACTGTTAATTTTACCCTGAAGTAATTTATTCACATTACTCAGGTCTTCGCCTAAATCATCCGGGTGGGTAATGTCCTGAAATGTTTTTTGCAACAGTTCTGATTCGGAATAGCCCAATAAGTTACATAAAAATGGATTAACTTTGAGCCACGCACCATCAACTGAAGTTTGTTCAAAAAGCGATTCCGATTCATCAAGATGTTTCTGTATTTGTGCAGAATGAATGATCACTTCCAGACTTTGTAAGTATTGCTCGACCATACGGGAAAAATCTTTGAGTGCTTTTGCTTCTGCGGCTGAAAATGATCGTGGCGTGTCATCAATAAGGCAAAGCGTTCCCAGCGCAAAACCTTGTTTGGAATAGACCGGTTGCCCCGCATAAAACCGGATAAAAGGCTTACCTGTAACTAACGGGTTATCGCCGAAGCGTTCATCCTTTTTTGCATCAGGCACAATGAAAGTGTCATTTTGTAAAATAGCATGGCCACAGAACGAGATATTGCGCGGAGTTTCGGTGGCATCCAGCCCAAATCGCGATAAGAACCATTGCCGGTTGTCATCCACCAGTGAAACCAGTGCGGTCGTTACCTTAAAATAACCCGCCGCGAGCCGTGTCACCCGATCAAGTTGCTCAACGGGCGGTGTATCAAGAATGTTGAGTGAATCCAATGTGATCTGACGAGTGATTTCATCATGAGGCATGCAGGGTTCTAGCATAGCTACTCAATCCTTGTTATTTAATAACTAAGGTAATATTTAATCATACATAATAGTACAGGTTGTCAGATTAGTCCGTTCGCTTTTAAACAAGATTAAAGCTCGATAAAGAACTCATACGGAATTTCATAAAGTTCATTCAGATCCTATTCCTTGTTTTAAAGGTGCTTATCGGGAGGAAAAAATAGCATTTTTAATATATACATAGATCAAATCAGTTTTATTTGACATCGCTTGCTATTTGGTTAGAGGCATACATGGCTGAAATAACACCTTATTCTGTGCTCCCGGATGGAGTGCTCTCCAGAGAGGTTAGCGAAGCTCGTTTTAAAAAGCTGTTTGATGAGGCGGATGCCATGTCAATTCAGGGATACCTGCCAGATGGCACGGTTGTTTACTGGAATCAGGCATCAGAAAAAATCTATGGTTACACAGCAGCAGAAGCATTAGGCGGTAATCTACTGGATCTGATCATTCCTGCTGACATTCGAAGTGAAGTTGAAGGTGCTGTGCACTGGATGTTTGAATCCGGGCAGGGCATACCCGCAGGCCGGTTAGAGTTGAAACACAAAAACGGCCATTCCGTACACGTTCATTCCAGCCATACCGTTATCTCGATTCCGGATCATCCACCAATACTGTTTTGTATGGATGCGGATATGAGCAGTCTCGTTCGGGCAGAGTCGGAACTGCGCATCGCCGCAGCTGCATTCGAATCGCAACAAGGCATGTTCATTACCGATGCCAATGGGATCATTCTTCGCGTTAATCAGATGTTTTCTCAGATCACGGGATATTCAGCAGAAGAGGCCGTTGGGCGAACCCCTCGATTGATCCGCTCAGATTATCATCCCGCTGCATTTTACGAGACGATGTGGCAGAGCTTACTCGATAACGGGTTCTGGCAAGGTGAGGTCTGGAATCGGCGTAAAAGTAGTGAGGTCTATGCCAATTGGATCAGCATCACTGCAGTCAGAGACAGCAAGGGGCAAATAACTCACTACGTGTGTTCTCAGATTGATATTACTCAGCGTAAAGATGCAGAAGCTCAGATCATGCATCTGGCGTTTTATGATGTACTAACTCGATTACCCAACCGGCGGTTATTACTGGATCGTTTGCAACAGGCAGTCGCCGCGAGTATCCGCAACCAGAATGTTGGTGCGCTGTTGTTTATCGATCTGGATAATTTCAAAACACTCAATGACACTCTGGGCCATGATGTGGGTGATCGTCTGTTACAACAAGTAGCAGAGCGAATAACCGCATGTATCCGGAAAAATGATACTGCAGCGCGTTTAGGCGGGGATGAATTTCTGGTTATGCTGGAAGATCTCAGTCAGAACCCGCAAGAAGCTGCCACACAAGCCGAAGCCGCGGCACAGAAAATTCTGGAAGCGCTTAATCAGAATTATCAACTCGGCAGCCAGAACTATATGGGGAGCGTGAGCATCGGTATTACGCTGTTTTCCAGTCAGGGCAATAGCAGTGTTGATGAGTTAATGAAGCAAGCAGATCTGGCTATGTATGAAGCCAAATCATCGGGGCGGAATTCGTTGCGTTTTTTTGATCCGGAAATGCAGGCAGCTGTCACGTTCCGGGCGGAATTATTAACCGGGTTGCGTGATGCGTTACGTGAACAGCAATTCCGGTTGTATTACCAATCGCAGGTTGATGCCGAGGGGCATATTACTGGAGTCGAAGCGCTGATCCGTTGGGAGCGTCCTGGTTTGGGTCTGGTGTCACCGGCAGATTTTATTCCTGTTGCAGAAGAGTCTGGTTTGATTCAGCCCATAGGGCTTTGGGTTTTAGAAACAGCCTGCCGGCAACTGGCCTGCTGGGCGGCATCCCCAGACAAAGCGAAACTCACTATTGCGGTTAATGTCAGTGCCATCCAGTTTAATCGAGCCGATTTTGTCGGACAGGTGTTGGCGATATTACAACGTACAGGCGCTAACCCGCAGCAACTCAAGCTGGAACTGACTGAAAGTCTGCTGGTTGATAAAGTCGATAATGTCATCGCTAAAATGTCGGAATTAAAAGCACAGGGCGTTGGCTTTTCGCTGGATGATTTTGGTACGGGCTATTCGTCTCTTGCTTATTTGCGCCGACTGCCATTGGATCAATTGAAAGTGTGCCGCAGGCACATAAAAAAAATTTGCAGCATAAGGATGTGTGTAAGTTATGTAGCATAAGCTCAAGGAAAGAT
>CALMKU010000016.1 GCA_937866945.1 uncultured Tolumonas sp. | reverse complement strand
ACTGGATCTGCTTTAACCAATGTGGATTTACTGGGTCGAGTTCAGATTTTTCATAAAGTGTGATTAATTGAAATAGCTGCGAAAAATACCGTTGCAGGGAGCTTAAATTGGACGTAATAAAACCCATCGGGTTATTAATTTCATGCGCAATCCCCGCCGCTAACTGACCAATCGACGCTAATTTTTCGGATTGTCGTAGCTGACGATCACTCTCTTCCAGTTTTTTAATCAGTGCTTTTTGTTCTGCTTTTTCCTGTTCTAACGCTAAAAGTACCAGTTTTCGCTCTTCGATTTCCCTCATCATTTTCTGTTGTGTATCGATGAGTTCGGCATTGATCTGGTTGTTTTGCAGTAACGCGTTTTCCAGCTGTTCTGTTCGATTATGCACTTCATTTTCTAACATGATCTGTGATTGAAACAGGCTGAAATCAGTCATTTTGTCGGCGTTTCGTGCATCGGCCTGCTTGATCAAAGCGGAGACGATCTTATTCAAACGGACAATTTCATTTTCTAAATCCGTGATGGAGGGTTGCTGTTTGGTCATGAGTTGGCTTCTCCGCGACCAAATGCAATACCGGTACAAGTTTGGTTAAGATGTAACCCGCCGAATTGCTCTCCGAAACTACTAAAGCCGGAGGTTCGGTTACGTAGAAAAACATCACTTACTGCCGGTAATTGCTGTGTGCTCACAATATCAGTTCGACGTAAAATACAGTCGCACACCAGTGTCAGCGATATATCGCCGAGTGCGGTTTGAAGTTTTTCAAATTGCTGATCTAAGTCAGTAATCAGATCGACGCTATTGGCAACCCGTAGCACGATGCCCTCATCAATAGCACAATAGAGCTGTAAGCTACCATCAGCATGCATTTTTTGTATTGAGCGCACGTATTCATTGCCATTCATTTTTATCACGACTGGTGACGCTGCAAAAATTTGAGCGTTAAGCTGTTCTACGGAACAGCCAATTTGCTGTGCATAAACATGGGCAGCGGGCAATCCATTGAGCTCTATGATTGTCCGATTCGCAATATCCGCGGCTGTCACAACCAATGGTGCACTGGTACCGGAAAAATGCTGTGTTTTAAACAAGCGGAATGGCCGGCTTGTGTTAAATAAAATTAATACACAGCCATTTTCTGAAAATTGCCCATGATGAAATGTATAAGTATGAGCAAACTGTAAGTTATCAGCGGCAGAACCACCAAACAGAGGAATGCGTCCTAAGTTTCTCTGGAAACAATGGCTTATTAACTCTTCTTTTTTCGACAAGCCATCGACCAGTTGCATGGCGAAAGAATAACGGTTGTGGCTGTTGTGAGCTAACGCGGTTAATTGCGGCACTAAATTTTGTACAAATTCTGTGCCTTTGGCTTCACTGAAATCAAACAGATGATTGAGAGCGCCAGTCACCACATCAAATTCATCTTTGGGAAATAAAACAGCGGTAACCGAGTGCTCTAAATAGCCTTCCGGTCCAATTTCTCCAGCGGAAGTACAGCCAACCACCTAAACATCAGGAAATAAGGTATTAAAATTCTCAGCTAATTGTTGCAAATCATAAGAACAAGAACAGAAAAACAGGATCAGGCTGGCAGATGGACTATAACGGAACTGCTCTTTCAGCTCGGTCACCGCCGTCTGTGCATCGGCTGCATGGGATTGTGCCCGTAATATTTCGCTCATTTTTATCCTGACCGCGGTTAGTGGGATGGCCTTGCCTTACTGTTTGAATGTAGCTAAGAATTGGCTAAAAAACCGATTAAAACGAAGCCAAGATAGAAATCTGTGATAGCTCACACAGCAGTGATCCTGAAGCCCTTCTGTTATCATGTGTTTATTATGATTGCGTTCTGAAATGAGTATCTGTGAGCTTCAATCGTTTAGAAACCGACGTCTTCGCTATATTGGACCAACTGCTAACACCCGGCCCATTACTGGTCGGCTTTAGTGGTGGTCTGGACTCCCGCGTATTGCTGGAATTGTTGGCTCGCTATATTCGGCAACGAGCGGGCTTTTCGTTGCAGGCCGTGCATGTCCATCATGGGTTGAATCCGTTGGCCGATCAGTGGTTAAACCATTGCCAGCAAACGTGCCAGATACTGGCAATACCTTTCACGGCACAACGTGTTGAGCTTAAAAAACAGAGTCGTCAAAGCTTGGAAGATCTGGCGCGTCAGGCGCGCTACGCTGTGTTTCGGCAATATTTACCGAAAGGTGGTACTTTGCTTACAGCTCATCATCAAGATGATCAGCTGGAAACGCTGCTGTTAGCACTGAAGCGTGGTTCGGGTCCAAGAGGGTTAGCGGCCATGCCAATGGACGCTGAGTTTGCGGAGGGCCACTTAGTGCGCCCTCTATTGTCTTTTAGTCGCCAGCAATTATTGGATTGGGCGATTAGTCAGCGCTTAAGCTGGATTGAAGATGACAGCAATCATGATGAGCGCTTTGATCGTAATTTTCTACGCCAGCGCGTGATCCCATTATTACGGGAACGTTGGCCAGAAATTGCGGTAACCGCAGCGCGCAGCGCAAGTCTATGTACGGAACAAGAAACACTACTCGATGAAATCGCCAAAACAGACCTGTTAGCCAGTCAGCATTGCGATGGTAGTTTACAGATTGAGTTGTTGGAAATTTTGTCACCCGCACGGCGCAATCAGTTGTTGCGCTTCTGGTTACGTCAACAGACAGGTACGGTGCCGTCGTACGCACAATTACAGAAAATCTGGCCAGAAGTGGCATTGGCCCGTGCTGATGCGATGCCCGAATTAGTCTGGCAACAGGGGGTTATCCGTCGATATCAGCATCGTTTATATCAAGTATTCCCAATACCCGCTGCGATTCCGTCGCAAGTATTACCGATTAATATCCCTGTTCATTTAACTAACGGAGTTTTGACGTTACAGACTGATGACTTGAGTGAAGTTCGTTTACGCATGCCAGAAGCGGATGAAAAGTTAACGATAGAATATAATTTGCCTGGTTCGTATAAAGCGCATCCGGTGGGAAGAGAACATTCGCGAGAGTTGAAAAAATTATGGCAGGAATATGGTGTTGCGCCTTGGCTCCGTAGCGCAATGCCGGTCATCTGTTATCAGGGAAAAATTGCGGCAGTTGTCGGGTTATTTATTTGTCAGGATTATATCTGTCAAACAAGAGACATCGGGTTAAAAATCAACTGGGATCAGAATACCTGACTCTGAGTTCAGGCATTCCGGCCCAGATTTTTATTATGATAAAGTTGTTCGTCAGCCTGATGATACAAATCTTTGGAGCTCATGCCGCTGGTCCAATTGGTATAACCTAAACTACAGCCCACGTTCAGTTGTTTCAATTCTGGATGTTGTGCCAGACGTTTTTGTAAACGAACCATAACGCGCAACGCAGTGAATTCATCTGCCGGTTGGAACATCAGTGCAAATTCATCGCCACCCAAACGGAATACCATATCGGTGCCACGCACAACGTCAGTTAAGAGATCGGCAAACATTTTCAGCACATGATCGCCTGTTGGGTGACCATGGTTATCATTGATCTGTTTAAAATTGTCTAAATCAACCAGCATCAGTGTTAAACCATTTGGCTGACGATTGTTCTGCTCAATGGATAACTGCATCGCTTCGTCAAAATGAGCGCGATTACCAACACCGGTCAAATGATCCATCCGGCATTGCTGATCCATTTCTTCCATTTTCAGAAACAGACGTAACGGATTAATCAATAATTGATGTAGTTGTTGCAACAGACGATGCTGATGCGGGTTCAGTTTGCCGGTTAATTCGTAATCAACTTGGCCCAGTAACTGCATTTTAGGATCAAGCAGAGAGAAATGCTGTTTGTAAGCGCCACGTCCAAGATTAAGTATCTCAAAACGCTGCTCCATCCAGATATAAGCCATGCGGCAAACCGGCAAATGTTGGCTGGTCCAGGTGGCAAAAGATTGCAGCAGATCGGCGAGTTTTTCCTGAGTCATCAGGGTTTCCAGTAGCGCTAATTTATCGCTACTGGAGATCGGGCTAAAGCCACTCACGCGGGCAAAATGCAGATCCGGGGCATGATCATATGTTGCTACAACAGATAAACCTTCCATATCTTTTACCCACTTAAAAACTAATCTTATTTTAAATAAAGCAAAAGCTATGCCTATTTTAGATCTTTTTTTAATCTATTGATGTATAAGGTTTTTTGTGAAAACAGCACTAAATTAGACATTACTGATTGACGCTTAGCTGTCGTTTAAACAGAGAGAAGGGAATGAGAAAATAATAAGCTGATCTTAGGAAGACATTTTTTTGACATAAAAAAACCGGCCATAAGGCCGGTTCTCAATGTTGCAATTATTTAGCTAATTGGGTTTTAATTTTTGCCACAATTTCATCAATCGCAATTTCGGTTTTCTCGCCGCTACGACGGTGCTTGTATTCCACCACGCCGCTGTCGATACCACGTTCACCGATCACGATCGCATGCGGAATACCGATCAATTCCATATCGGCAAACATAACGCCTGGGCGTTCTTTGCGATCATCCAGTAACACTTCAACACCGGCTGCTTGCAGTTCAGAGTAGAAACGCTCAGCCAGTTCCTGCACGCGGTGAGATTTGTGCATATTCATTGGAATGATCACCGCTTGGAATGGCGCCAGTGCGTCGCTCCAGATAATACCGCGGTCGTCAAAGTTTTGTTCAATCGCAGCAGCAACCACACGAGTAACACCGATACCGTAACAACCCATTTCCATCACAGTGGATTTGCCACCTTCGTTCAGCACGGTTGCACTCATTGCTTCAGAGTATTTTGTGCCGAGTTGGAAAATATGGCCCACCTCAATACCACGTTTCAGCAGCAGCGTGCCTTGACCACATGGGCTCGGATCACCTTCCACTACATTACGAATATCAGCCACTTCATAGCCTTGAATATCACGATCCCAGTTCATGCCGGTCATGTGGAAATCATTTTCATTAGCGCCACAAACAAAATCAGCCAGATGAGCCGCGCTGCGATCGACGATCACTTTGCATTTCAGGTTTTGTGGGCCAATGGAACCGGCATCACAACCTGCTACTGCACGGATCTCTTCTTCGCTGGCGAAAGTTAATGGTGCTGCAACACCAGCCACTTTCTCTGCTTTGATGTCGTTCAGTTCATGATCACCACGTAAAACCAGCGCAACTACGCCTGCTTTACCTTGTTCATCGGCTTCACCTTTGACCAGCAGAGTTTTGACGGTCTGCTGCTCAGCTACTTTCAGGTAAGCAGAAACTTCCGCGATGGTGTGCGCATTTGGTGTAGCAATTTTGGTTGCACTCGCCGACGGTGCTGGGCGTTCGCCCGCAGGAGCTAAGGCTTCGGCCATTTCCACGTTGGCGGCATAATCTGATTCGGTAGAGAAGGCGATCACGTCTTCACCGCTGTTCGCCAGCACGTGGAATTCATGTGAACCAGTGCCACCAATAGAGCCCGTGTCAGCCAGTACTGGGCGGAAATCCAGACCCATGCGGCTGAAAATGTTGCAGTAAGCTTGATGCATTTTGCCGTAGGTTTCTACCAGACTGTTTTTGTCCAGATGGAAAGAGTAAGCGTCTTTCATAGTGAATTCACGACCACGCATCACACCAAAGCGAGGGCGAACTTCATCACGGAATTTAGTCTGGATCTGATACAGATTCAGTGGCAGCTGTTTGTAGCTGTTCACTTCATAACGCACCAGAGCCGTCACCACTTCTTCGTGTGTTGGACCTAATACGAACGGGCGACCATGACGGTCGTTCAGACGGCATAGTTCCGGGCCATATTGTTCCCAACGACCAGACTCTTCCCATAACTCTGCTGGTTGCACGACAGGCATTGAGATTTCAATTGCACCGGCTTTATTCATCTCATCACGCACGATGGCTTCAACTTTATGCAATACACGCAGACCGGTCGGCAACCAAGTGTACAGGCCAGAAGCCAGTTTACGGATCATCCCGGCGCGCAGCATCAGCTGGTGGCTGATCACTTCCGCATCATTCGGTGTCTCTTTGAGCGTGGAAAGCAAATATTGGCTGGTACGCATGCTGGATCCTTCGTTTATTGAGCATTAGCCCGGCATCATCGCCGGTTATATTCGGAATTTGGGGCAAAATTCTAGCAGGCGGGTGGATGACACCCCAAGGGAAAAATCAACAATGTGCAGAAAAGCATAGCGATCCGCCGTAAAAATGACTTTTATGATATGCTGAAAACAATGACAGAAGGGGAGAAGTTAAGCTATGCGCTATCAGGTCGATACCCACGCTCATACCCTGGCCAGTACGCACGCCTATAGTACAATTCATGATTATATTGCCGAAGCTAAACGCAAAGGCATCATCATCTTTGCGATCACCGATCACGGCCCGGAGATGGCGGATGCGCCGCACGCGTGGCATTTTATCAATCAACGCGTGATTCCTCGCATCGTTGATGGCGTTGCCATCCTGCGTGGCATCGAAGCCAATATCAAAGATGAATTTGGTAATATTGATTGTAATGAAAAGATGCTGGGCGAATTAGACATTATTCTGGCCGGTTTCCATGAGCAGGTTTTTGCACCGAAAGATCGGGACACCAATACCCGCGCCATGATCAATGCGATGAAAAACGGGCTGGTACACATTATTACCCATCCGGGTAATCCGCGCTTTCCGGTTGATATCCATGCCATTGCTGAGGCTGCAGCTAAATATAATGTCGCGCTGGAGATCAACAACTCTTCGTTTTTACATTCCCGAGTCGGTAGCGATGTCAACTGTACGGCGATTGCCAAAGCAGTTCGTGATGCCGGCGGATGGGTGAGTTTAGGGTCGGATTCGCACGTTGCTTTTAGTCTGGGCGAGTTAGATAAAAGTCTGGAAATATTAGACAGTGTCGATTTTCCGGCAGAACGCGTGCTGAATCAAAGTCCGCGTGTATTACTCGATTTTCTTGAATCGCATGGCAAACCGCCTATTCCAGAGTTCGCCGAGTTATAGTAAAGAGAAAATGGAGCCATATTCATGACTCCATTTTTTATTTGATTATTTGGTTTGCTGCTTCATTTCTTCAGCTTGTTTATCGGCTGCCTGCTGCAGTGTTTGTTCCACTTTTTTCGCATCTTCCAGTGGCTTCAGCTGATCTTTCAATATCGTATCTTGTGTGCTCGGTTTGGCTGCTGGTGGTGCATCATGACCTGAATCGCATCCGGACGATAAAAACAATAATATCGATAACACAAAGCTCATATACCATGCGGCATGCATCATGGTTTTTCTCCCTATTCGATATCGGTGATGGCGCAGATAACAGCGACACCGTGCTGAACTTGCCAGTTGATATTAAATGTCAGTAATCGGACGCCGTATATTTTATCGTCATTATCTTGCTTGCGGTAGGCAGGGCGAGGGTCTTGCCCAATCACTTGTTGCAAAAATTCACGAAAACCGGGGTGAGTACGCGCAATTTTCTGACAACGAATTTCAACGTCAGGTGTAAAACTTACCGGCATGGTGACGGGGGCATCTGGCGCAAACCCACCACGAGCATGTGGCAGACTATCAACAAATGGCAGATAGGGTTTGATGTCCACGATCGGCGTGCCATTGACTAAATCGACCCCGCCTAATTCCAGCCATACCCGATTCCCTTGTTGCCGGATCGCTTTCAGTTCTACAACCGATAATCCTACCGGATTGGGGCGAAAAGGGCTGCGCGATGCGAAAACACCAACCCGCTGATTTCCACCTAAGCGGGGAGGGCGCACAGTTGGGTGCCATTCATCGGTACCATTTTGATGGAACAGGAACATCAGCCACAAATGACTGAATTCTTCGAGCCCTCGCACACAATGCGGATCATTATATGGCGGTAATAATTCCAACTGCGCATTAATGGCGGTGACCAGCCCTGGTTGCCGAGGTACAGCAAACTTTTCCTGATAAGGGGAACGGATCACGCCAATAGTAGAAAGGCTGAATGGTGTATGTGCTGGGCTATCAGACATCATTATTCGCTGTCTTGAACCTTATAGGCTTGGCCATAACAGACCATGCTGGATACACATTCAGTGGTGGCTGGCATATTGATACATTTTCCAAACACAATAGCATTACCGCCCATATCGGCGACCTTACGGCGGGCATCCGTTTGTGCATCAATCATATTCGGCGGCGCCTGAGTATTCTTACTCTGACAAGTCTCGCCTTCGACTGTACCGATCGGCGTTGCATTAACATCCAGGACCTGTGCTTTTTCCAGAACCGTAACGGAGCCGGGTTTGAAGTATTCGGTGAAGTTTTCTTTATCCAGATTGGTATGTACCTGAAACAGGCTACATCCACTTAGCATGGTCATCAGCAGTGCGGCAAACGGCAGACTTTTCATTAACTCAGCCTCTCATTAATAAGAAATAGCATTATAGAGAGGCTGATCGAGAGATTCGATAGATATCAGTTATTCATCGTTCAGATGATGAAACAATTGCTGATAATAACGATCCTGACGCAACAACTCATCGTGGGTAGCCGTAATTCGGAAGCGGCCATTTTCCAACAACGCAATCCGGTCCATTTGTTCCAGCCCGGTCAGTCGGTGGGTGATCATCAGCACAGATTTACCGATGCAGTGTTGTATGACGAGTTGCATAATACGCTGTTCTGTTGCCGGATCTAACCCTTCGGTCACCTCATCGAGCAATAACAACGGCGCATCGTGCAATAAAGCCCGCGCTAAAGACAACCGACGTTGTTCACCACCCGATAACGCGCGACCACCTTCACCCAGCCATTGGCGTAAACTCTCTTTCAGATTGGCGCCATCCAATAAACCATCCAGCTCGACCTTGGTTAAGACGGCGAGCAGTTCGGCATCAGTGGCAGAAGGTTTGGCTAAGCGTAAATTATCTGCCAGTGTGGCACTAAATATATGCACTCGCTGGCTAACAACCGACATTGATGCTCTTAATGCTTCATCACTGAAATCAGCAAGAGAACGATTATCTAGCAAAATGTTACCTTGTGTAGCTTGCCATTCCCGCGTCAATAAACCTAATAAGGTTGATTTTCCACAGCCAGTTGGCCCCAGAATTGCAATTTTTTCCCCTGCATTTAGTTGTAATGACAGCTCATACAATACATTTGTGGCCTGATCGGGGTATGCAAATGTCAGATCCTGAATATTTAATGTGCCGGCAGTAGCTGGTTTTTCATCAGAACCAAATTGCGTGCTCGGTGTTGAGTCCATGATCTGATTTAGGCGTCTGGCTGCGGTAAGTGTAGATGATAAATATTGGAAAGCGCCGGCCAAAGGTTGTAATGCTTCAAAAGAAGCCAATGCAAAAAAGGCCATCAATGCGGTTAAAGGATCGGCTTGTGTTTGGTTACCTACACCGGCGGCAGAGAACCACAACATCGCGCACAACACTACACTCAGCAGCCCCATCATCAATGCGCTGGCAAAACCGTTAATACTGGTCATGCGACGTTGCGCATTGAGCAGTGATTGTTCTTCGCGCTCAATGGTTTGACGGTAATGTTCGTCAGCGGCAAACAGCAGCAAATCGGCCTGATTAGCCAGATAAGTGGTACAGGCTTCGCGTAAATGACTTTGGCTGACAATTAGCGCCTGCCCTGGTTGTTTTCCTAAACGATAAAATAAGAAGGGTATAAAAAGTGCAATAAACAGTAACGCAGCACCCAGTAATAGCGCTAAGTGTGGATCAAACAACAGAATGACACCCACCAAACAACCAATGATCAGAATGGCTGCTAATACCGGTGTGACAAGACGCAGATATAAATTATCTAATGCATCAATATCCGCCACCAGACGATTCAGTAATTCCCCCTGACGCCAGGCACGTAACTGATGCAATGATAACGGCGCAATTTTTTTCCAGAATTGGATCCGCAAAGAGGTCAGTACGCGAAATGTTGCATCATGGCTGACTACGCGATCCCCCCAACGGCTGGCAGTTCGTACAATAGAAAAAAAGCGTACAGCGCCAGCCGGTGTCATGTAGTTGAAACCATCCTTCCCCGCGACACTTAAACCGGCTACTGCACAAGCAGTCAGGAACCAGCCGGAAAGCGATAACAATCCTAATCCAGCCAGTAAAGTACAGAGTGTTAGTAGTAACCCTAACGACAACATGCCGGAGTGTTGCCAGAATAATTTCAGATAAGGACGTAACTCACGCATAGTCATTCTCCGTCATGTTGGTAACGGCAATGTCTGGTTGTAGCAATAAAGCCCGGAAATCATCATTCTGTTGGCTTAGTTCCATGAAACTGCCTTCTGCAACCAACTGACCTTGTTGCAACAATAAAATATGATCGGCCTGCTGTAACTGCTCAACGCGATGAGTTACCAATAAGGTGGTGTGTTTTCGCCATAATGGTGCCAATGCCTGCAGGATTTTATGCTCATTCACACGATCTAAACTGGCGGTTGGTTCATCCAGCAATAATAAACGGCATGGTTTCAGTAAGGTGCGGGCCAATGCTAAGCGTTGTGCTTGGCCAACGGATAGCCCTGAGCTTTGTTCCGAAACAGTATAGTCCCAGCCTTTTTCCTGAATAATATCGAGTGCGCCAGCTTGTTCGGCGGCATTCAGCAACGACTCTTCACTAATATTATGATCACCCAGTAATAAGTTGGCGCGCAGACTGCCGGGTAACAATCGAGGGTTTTGCGCCAACCAGCCAATGTATTGCCGGTAATGGCGCAGATCCAATGTCGATAATTCCTGGCCATTAATCTTTAAGCTACCGGTATACGGAGCAAAACCTAACAACGCATTGAGCAGAGAGCTTTTACCTGATCCGGTTTTACCTACAATCGCTACAAATTGATTAGGCTTAATATTGAAAGATAACGGACCGGCTAATGCCTTTCCGTCATGTGCCAATACACAACAATTAGTAGCCTCAATAGTAAAATCTGAGTGGTCTATAAGTGCTTGGTCACCGCCTGTAGCCGTAATAACTTCTACATCAAGGAATGTTTGTAACGAATCGGCTGCGCCAATCGCCTGTGCCTTGGCGTGATAATGTGCACCGAGTTCCCGTAACGGCAGATAAAAATCAGGTGCCAGCAATAAAACAAACAAGCCACTGAACAGGGTTAGTTCACCGTAAGAACCAAAATTCAGATTACCGAGATAAGAAAAACCGAAATAAACAGCAACAAGCGCAATTGATACCGACGCAAAGAATTCCAATACAGCAGAACTTAAAAACGCCATTCGCAGGACTTCCATCGTTCTACCGCGGAAGTCTTCCGATGCCTGTTCGATTTTGTCACCCTCTGCTTTAGTCCGATAAAACAGACGTAATGTCGTTAAACCTTGCAAGCGATCGAGAAAGTGTGCAGACAAACGAGCTAATGCCTGAAAGTTGCGGCGGTTTGCATCTGCCGCACCCATACCAGTAAAAATCATAAATACAGGAATTAGTGGTGCAGTTAATAGAAGAATAAGCCCACTGGCCCAGTTGGTTGGAAATACAAACAACAAAATAATAAAAGGCTGTAAACCAGATAACATGGATTGTGGTAAGTAACGGGCATAAAAATCATGCAAATGTTCAATTTGTTCTACTAATAAGCTACACCAGCTACCAACGGGCCGCTGCTGTATATAAAGAGGGCCTCGAGCTTGCAGCTGCGCCATGATCTGTTTACGAAAATGCTGGCGGATTTTTGTCGCACCAATAAAAGCGAACTGCTCTTTACCCCAACTCAGTAATGCACGTAATAAAGCGACTAACAGCAGTGCAGCAAAAAACCAAAGAAAAGATTCGCGGGGAAGGTGACTAATAATAACCCCGTGCAATATTGTTGCGAGTAGCCAGGCTTGAGCGATCAGTAGTAGCGTTGATAACGCACCCGACAAAATACATAGAGACGACCAGGGTTTTGCGAGAGACCGATGCTGGCGTAACCAACGAATCAGTTCTTGTTGACGGCTTTTATCCATAATAAATAAACATATAAAGAGAATGCAGCAAGCGTACTGGTACGCTTGTGTAATAGCAATGGCTCAATTTTTGATTGAAAAAACCGCTATAATTACCAATTTGGTTGCAAATTAAGCGAACAAACCGGCTTTTTACGAAAATAGCCAGAAAGCGCTTGCCTAAAAAAGTTGGGTCCCTATAATGCGGCCCCACTGAGACGGCAGACGCCAACACAGAGCGAGTTAA
>CALMKU010000015.1 GCA_937866945.1 uncultured Tolumonas sp. | reverse complement strand
TCAGAATGCACTAAAACAGTACTCTGCTCAGATCAAGCAAGGTTTGCAGACCAGCCAACAGTGGCTGATCTTGCCTCAAGAACTGGCATTACAGACGAAACTCACCGAGCAATGGCACCAATATGAAGCATTGCAGCAGCAGTTTCAGGCCTTACTCGATGAAGGCAGCACCTCGGATGCGAAAGATTTAATCATGGAAGAGGGCTTACCCAAATATCAGCAACTCAAAAGCAGTTTATCCGCGCTGGAAGCTGCGCTGAACGATAAATCGGCCAATACCTCACAAGAAGCAACTGCATTATTCCATGACTCAATTTGGCAGATCAGTGCGTTGATCGGCTTGGTTTTATTGTTGGTGTTACTGGGCGCATTGGGCTTAGGTGCCCAGATCCGTAAACCATTGCACTCTTTGTTGCAGCAGGCTAAACGTATTGCCGCAGGCGATTTGACACATCCGATGGCCTTGTCTCAGCTGAACCGCGATGAAATAGGCACCCTGGCCCATGCTTTCGCCGATATGCAGCAGAATTTACATCAACTGATCGAACAGGTTGTGCAGACGGTTAGCCACATGAGCGAACAAGTGGAAACCGGTCAGCATGTGGCTAAGAATTCAGCATCCAGTATCAGCACGCAAGAGCAGGAGCTGACCTATCTGGCTACCGCAATGAACGAGATGACGTCTACCGTCGCCGATGTGGCGCGCAGTACCATTCATGCCGCCCAGGAAGCACAGCATGCCGCAACGGAAGCCTCAAATGGCGGGCAGGTGGTGGCGCGCACGATCAAAGCCATCCAGCGGGTTGCAGACGATGTGGAACAGACAACAGCACTGATAACGTCGCTGGCTCAGGACAGCAGTAAAATCAGTCTGGTGTTAGATGTGATCCGTGGCATTGCCGAACAAACTAACTTACTGGCACTGAACGCTGCGATTGAAGCTGCCCGCGCGGGGGAGCAAGGGCGTGGTTTTGCCGTGGTGGCCGATGAGGTTCGATCGCTTGCGCAACGCACACAACATTCCACACAGGAAATTCAAAATATTATCGGTACCCTACAGCAACGTAGTGATGATGCCGTGCAAGCAATGCAGCACAGTAGCAAAATGGTGAAAGACAGTGTTGATGAGGCGCATCAAGCCGGTGAACGAATTGCGGTGATTGCCGGTGCGGTACAAGAGATCGCGGATATGACGACGCAAATTGCGAGCGCCACCGAACAGCAAAACAGCGTGGCGGAAGATTTAAACAAAAATATTGATACGATCCATTCATCAGTGAAAGTGATCGCGTTAGGCGCTAATCTGACGGCGGAATCGAGCCAGTCACTGGCGCAACTGACTGCTCAATTACGCCAAATGACAATGCGATTCCAGACATAACAATGTGCAAATAAAAGTTAATTAGTAATTCGGTGGCGCTACTTCGAGGTATTCACCATTACTGTTCAGACGATAATAACGTCCGTTTTGGGTGTAATAACGCACACCGTTAATATCCACCACATTCATGATTGAACCGGTGTTCGCCACTGTGGTTGTGGTCATGCCGTTATTTATAATGGTGACATTACTGGTGGCTGGTGCGGGTACTTGTTCATAGACGCCACCATGCATCCGGTAAAACAGTTCATTTAACACAAAATAAGTTACACCGGCTGCAATAACGGTTTTATAACCGGGCGGCATGATGTTGTAGCGAACAGGCGCATCATAATATCTTGGACCATATACTCGTACCGGGCCTGAGTAAATGCGGACTGGTCCCGGATAATATACGCGATCACGATCTCTATCTCGGTGATGATGTTCGTGACGATCCCAACGGCCATCGTCATCCCCCGGACCGTCAAAATGAGGTCTTGCCTGCACCTGTGAAAGCGGTAACAAAGCTGCGGCCATAAACAACGATATGATCCGACGGTATTTCATAGAAGTTCTCCAAATCGCCTTTTGGCAAGGCTAACCTAATTATAATCGATGGCAAATTTATGTGAAATCTGTAGCAAATTGTGTCAATTTCATAAGTGCATCGATTTATAGGAAATAATGTTGAGAAGGAAATGTCATGTTGAAAATAGTGACCGTGGATTATCAAGATCCACAGCAGATGGCGGATTTGCTGATGCTATTGGATCTGTATGCACAAGACCCAATGGGGGGGGTGAACCCAGGGTAAGAGCATGAGTGCTCAGTTTTTGTTCGCTGCTGTAATTCCAGCCAAAATTACTTGTTCCAGATAGTCACTATTCATGGCGGCTATCTTTTGTTTACGTCTGATACTGGCAGTTTTGCCTTTCTCTGCTCGCAACATATTCAGCGCCATATGTCGCACTGTTGCCAATATCTGAGCTGCATCCCCGCGATAGATAGGGCACGCATCTTCTTTCATCGTGACGTCCAGTACCCAGTGCAGCTGGTTTTCTATCCCCCAATGACCGCGTACAGCTTTGGCGAACTGCTCTTCGGTCAGAGC
>CALMKU010000014.1 GCA_937866945.1 uncultured Tolumonas sp. | reverse complement strand
GGGCTATCGCACGCCGCCGACGGGCAATGCCAACTACGGTTGGATCTTACACATGTTGTCAAAGTTGTCAGAAACCGGCACCGCAGGCTTTGTGCTGGCGAACGGTTCGATGAGTTCGAATACCAGCGGGGAAGGGGAAATTCGTGCTCAGATGATCGAAAACGACATCGTGGAATGTATGATCGCGTTGCCCGGTCAGTTGTTCTTCACCACGCAAATTCCGGTCTGTTTATGGTTTATCACCAAAAACAAAAAAGCCGATTTGTCGCACGGCTACCGTAACCGCGAAGGCGAAACACTGTTTATCGATGCGCGTGATATGGGCACCATGATCAGCCGCACCACCAAAGAGCTGACGCTGGAAGACATCGCCGCCATTGCCGACACTTATCACGCATGGCGCAGCACGCCGGAAGAACTGGCCGACCGCATCACCCGTGGTGAAAGCAAGCTGGGAAAATATGACGATATCGCCGGTTTCTGCAAAGTAGCAACGAAGGCGGATATGAAAGCCAACGACTATGTGCTGACGCCGGGGCGCTATGTCGGGGCGGCTGATATTGAAGATGATGGCGTGCCGTTTGAAGAGAAGATGCGCGAACTGTCGCAGACCTTGTTCCAACAGATGAAACAAGCCGAAACGCTGGATCAGGCGATTCGTCAGAATCTGGAGGCGTTGGGATATGGGGAGTAAGTGGCCGGAGTATCGTTTAGATGAAGTTACAGAATTAATCGTTGATTGCCCACACTCAACTCCTGAATGGACTGATACAGGAGTGGTAGTTTTACGCAGCTTTAATATTAAAAATGGGCGGCTAGATTTATCGTCTCCTAGCTACACTAACGAAGAAGGATTTCAAAATCGGATTAAACGAGCAGTTCCCAAAGAAGGCGATTTAGTTCTGACACGTGAAGCACCTATGGGTGAGGTTTGTCAAATTCCTGCGGGACTAACTTGTTGTTTAGGGCAGAGGATGGTTTTAATCAGAGCTAATAAAAAAATTATTGATCCTGATTATTTGCTCTACGTTCTTCAAAGTCCGTACTTACAGCACCAGATAAATTGGAACGAGGGAACAGGGACTACAGTTAGTAATATTCGTATTCCAAATATACAAGCTTTTAAAATTCCGACCCCGCCTTTATTTATTCAACGTAATATCGCTACAGGGTTAAAGAATCTAGATCAAAAAATTACCCTTAACCGCCAAATCAATCAAACCCTCGAACAAATGGCGCAAACGCTGTTTAAGTCGTGGTTTGTCGATTTTGACCCTGTGATCGATAACGCACTCGATGCGGGCAATGAAATTCCCGAGCTGTTACAAACCCGTGCCGAGCTGCGCCAGAAAATACGCGCCAGCCAAGACTTCCAGCCACTGCCCGCTGATATTCGGGCGCTGTTTCCGGCGGAGTTTGAAGAGAGTGAATTGGGCTGGGTGCCGAAGGGGTGGGAGGTTGACTCACTAAACTCAGTCGCATCCTACACGTCGGATAGAGTGGATATATCTGAGCTTAATTTGAATAACTATATTTCAACTGAAAATATGTTGTCAGATCGCCAAGGTGTCTGTTCAGCTTCTTCATTACCAACGGTTCAAACCGTTCCTTCTTATTCGACGGGCCATATTCTAATTTCAAATATACGACCCTATTTCAAAAAAATCTGGTTCGCTCATGGCACCGGTGGTCGGTCGAATGATGTTCTTGGTTTTAGTGCAAATCAGGCTGGAACTGAGGATTATTTGTATAACTTGCTTTATCAAGATGTATTTTTTGATTTTATGATGACAACATCCAAAGGCTCCAAAATGCCTCGCGGTGATAAAGATGCCATCATGGATTGGCTTCTTGTAATTCCGTCGATGGAATTAAGACGTTTTTATTCTTTAAAATGTAAAGCTTCCCGCTCATTTGGTGAAATGCATCGAAATGAAAATAGGACCTTAGAACAACTCCGTGACACCTTGCTTCCAAAACTGATTTCCGGTGAATTGCGATTAGACGAAATTACTTCCCCTTAATTTAAGGGGAGGGTTAGGGTGGGGTTGCATGCCCTGAGCTGAAAAGCACCCCCACCCAGCCTCACCCTTAGCAGGGGGAGAAGCAACGTAAATGATGCCCAAAAGAAGACTTAAACTATAAAAATACGACAGGAAAAACACGCATGAGTTCACGCGACCCGAACACCTCGTCAGCCAATAAGCCATTAATTGACATCGAAGAGTTGCTGTTAGCCGCCGGGCCGCAAACCTTCCAGAAAGGTTTTGTGCTGTTTCAGCAAAACAAAGTCAGTAATGTAAAACTGCAGGGCAATACAGCAACGGCTACGGTAAAAGGCACGTCGAGCTATCACGTAAAGGTGACCATGCAACCTGAGCTACACTGCCAGTGCACCTGCCCGGCAGCCGAATATATGAGTGTCTGTAAACACGCAGTGGCAGTCGGGTTATCACTGAATCAACCGCGCGCAGAGGTCGAAGACGAACTCAGTGACGAGCAGGTTTTACGCCGTTATTTCAGCGAAAAAAGTGCACCAGAGTTAGTTGAGCTGTTACTGAAATCTATCGAAAGCGATGAGCAACAGATGCAAAACTGGTTGCTGAAAGCAAAACTGTCTCAAAGTGATATATCACTCGCCGCATTGAAAAAACTGGTGACCAAAGCCCTGCCAGCCCGCGATATCTGGGGTTGGAACGAAGTCTCGCGTTATTTCTCTGTGGCAGAGAAACAAATCGATAGCCTGTGGAATGCCATGGAAAATTTGCCAATTGAGAGTCAATGGCAGCTGACAGAACATGTGCTCATGCGTCTGAATAAAGTGCTGGAACGTATTGATGATTCCGGTGGTTTTCGTTTTGGCATTGAAGGTCAGATCAATGTAAAAATGCCGGAGTTGTTCGATCAGTTAAACTGGCCAGCAGAAAAGAAAGCACAGTGGCTGTTTGAACATCTCTATCAACGCGAATATAACGTCTTCCCTGATATTAACGATAACTTCACGGTGACTGGCGAAGTAGAAGCCTGCCTGTTGAAAAAGTGCCGCAGTGCGCTTGAAGAAATGGCTGGTGAGTTGAACACAGGAAAAGACCGCACCGATATTACATGGCGTATGCGTGTATATGCGCAACCACTATTGAACGCTGCGCGCGCTGCCAATAACTGGCGTGAAGAAGAGCGATTATTGGCGATGCAGGCACATCAATGCCGCGATTATCTGGCGCTGGTGCAGTTGTGTCTTGATCATCAGGAAGAGTTAGACGCCGAAGATTGGCTGTTGCGGGCTAAAAAAGTCGCCACGCAATATGAGCAGAAAAACTGTGCGAATATGGATATCAGGGTCAAAATAGCACTCGGTGAAACCGCACAGGCATGGAAATTAGGCTGGCAGTTATTTGAAAATGCACGCTCTTTCCGTGCGTTTCAGGCGTTACAAGAACTGCATGACGAATTGGGTCAGCCAGAGCCTGAGTTACTGAATAAAGTTGAACAGCTATTTGCCAACCCCAGAAATCAACACCAACGCGATGCACAGTGCGAATTTTATCTCAGCATTGGCAAACCAGATGCAGCGAAGCAATGTGTAAAAGAGGGTTTAATCTCTATTGAGCTGTTACTGAAAGTCGCCGATGCCATTGTAGCCACAGACCCGTCAGAATCACTGGCCATCTACTTGCGGATGACCAGAAAAATGCTAGAAAATTCAGATAATAAGATTTACCAACGCGTGTGTGATCTTCTGCTGCATTTACAGAAGCAATTGAAACACCTGCAGCATCCGCTAGGTGATTTCGAGGCGGCAGTTGGTGAGTTAGCGATGGAGTTTCGCCGGAAACGTAATTTTACTGCGTTGATCTATCAGCATTTTCCACACTGCGTTTAAGCGTAGCGGATAAGATCAGGGATGATGAAATGAGTCTGAAGTTTACCGAAGCTAAACTGGAACAAGCCATTATCGAGCTGCTGGGCGAGCAGGGTTTCACGCATGTGCTGGGTGAAACGCTGGTGCGTAAAAACAACGAGCAGGTGCTGATCACCGACGATTTAC
>CALMKU010000013.1 GCA_937866945.1 uncultured Tolumonas sp. | reverse complement strand
CCCACTCCATCGCATTCCAGCCAGGCGAACCGATCTGTTTTAACAGGCTGTCATGTAAACGCGCAGCACGACGGCGCACGTTTAAACCACCGGGTAAAACACCCTGCTGCTGAATGCCACGTTGCACGCATAACTGCATGGTGTGCCAGATCTGCGCAATGCCCGCCGCGATCTCTGTCTCATTACGCCAGACTTTCTCGTTCGCCAGCATCAGCTCGGCAATTGATAACTGATGCTGATGGCACAAAGACATCAATTCAGCTGCGGAAGAAAACGGGAACGGCACGGCAGCGGAAACTACATCGGCAGCCGTTTCCGGCTCCTCATCGTCCACGACAAAACCGCCACCCACCGAGTAGTAGGTTTTTGCCAGTAAGACTTGCCCTTTCGCATCAAACGCAGTCAGTTGTAACCCGTTGGTATGTCGTGGCAAACACTCCCAGCGCAATACCACATCACGCGCTTCATCAAATGCGACCGGATGGCTGCCGGCCAGCAGTAATGACGCGCCCGACTGCAAAGCCTGATAACGGGGAACGATGATGTCAGGATCCACCGATTCCGGTAATGCACCTTCCAAGCCCAGCAATAACGCCGGTGGCGTACCATGCCCCTGACCCGTTGCTGCCAGCGAGCCATAAAAAATGACCTGCACTCGGGCGACGGATGACAACAGCTCTTTTTGCAGCAATAACTGACTGAACAGATAGCCCGCTTTCATCGGCCCCACCGTGTGTGAACTGGACGGGCCGATACCGATTTTGAAGAGATCAAACAAGCTGAGAGTCATTAATAATCCTGTGGTACATCACCAAGAAAACAGTCGAACAAACTAAAGATAACTTATTTTTCAGGAGGTCATAACAGAATAATTAAAATATTCAGATGATTGCATCATTATAATGCAATCAATATTAGGAAGAGATGGAATAGCCACAGCGTTGCATTTTGATGGTGATATTCAGGCACAAAAAAAGGGCGTAACGCCCTTTTTCAAATCACCCGTGAAAACTGTTGTTGCCGGGCTTTTTGGCGCAGATAAATGTCAAAACACATGCAGATATTGCGGATCAGTAAACGGCCGGTCGCAGTCACCCGCAGTTGCTGGTTTTCGCTTTCCACCAACCCGTCATTAATAAATGCCTGTAGCAATTTCAGATCGTCGGCAAAATAATCGGCAAACTGAATCGCATAAGCCGCCTCGATCTGTTGCGGGTCAAGTGTGAAATTACAAATCAGTTGTTTGATCACATCACGACGGATCAAATCATCGCGCTGTAGCGCACAGCCTTTCCACTGCGCATGCCCCAGTTGCGTGACCTGCTCGTAATAAACATTCAGCTCTTTCTGGTTTTGCGAATAAGCATCACCCAGCATACTGATCGCTGACACCCCTAACCCCAGCAGATCACAATCACCCTGCGTGGTATAGCCCTGGAAGTTCCGGTGTAACACACCATCACGCTGCGCTTGCGCCAACTCATCATCGGGTTTAGCGAAGTGATCCATACCGATATACAGATAACCCTGACTGGTCAGGTATTCGATGGTTTCCTGCAACATCGCCAGCTTTTCTGCTGGTGAGGGCAGCAATTCTTCTTTAATTTTATGCTGGCCGGCAAACCGGCTTGGCAGGTGAGCGTAGTTAAATACCGATAGCCGATCGGGTTGCAATGCCGCGATCTGTTCCAAGGTATGACGGAAGCTGGCGCGTGTTTGCAGCGGTAGACCGTAAATCAGATCCAAATTGGTCGAGCGGAATTTCAAATCTTTCGCCCGCTGGATCAACGCACGGATGAAGTCGTTATCCTGCTCGCGATTCACGACTTCCTGCACGCGTTTGTCGAAATCTTGCACCCCGAGGCTGATACGGTTAAAGCCAACCTGCTGTAGCACATCAAGGGTGTCTAAACTGATTTCACGCGGATCAATCTCGATACTGAATTCACCTTCCTCAGCAAACGAGAAGTTGCTTTTCAGCATGTGCATCAGCCGTGCGATCTGCTCATGTGACAGATACGTAGGTGTACCGCCGCCCCAATGCAACTGGGTCACAGTGCGACCGGCAAACAGCTTGGCATGATGCTGGATCTCTTTTTCCAGATAGCCCAGATACTCTTCCGCTTTATGCGTTTGCCGGGTCACGATCTTGTTGCAAGCGCAGTAATAACAAAGCTTATGACAAAACGGAATGTGCACATATAACGACAGCGGGCGCTGCGGATATTGCTGGGTCGCTTGCACAAACTGCGGATAATCAAAAGATTCCGAGAATTCCAGCGCTGTTGGATACGACGTGTAGCGTGGGCCGCTGTAGTTATATTTTTGGATCAGGGCGTCATCCCAGATGACATGCTGTGTAGACAAGGGTATATCCCCTCTTCGCAGTAGAGAGCCACACGATAAAGTCGTGTGGCTGGCAGGCTTAATTAATCTTCTTTATAACGGCTGTCGAATTCTTTTGGATCAAAATCGCTTTCGATAAAGCGTTGCAGTAATTCATCCGGATCACTGGCTTCTTTCTCTTCTTCGTTTAAACCCAGCAGCTTCAGCAGCTCCTGATGGCGTGCCAGTTTTTTATCCAGCCACTCCTGGTCTTCCGCAGAGATCGCTTGTTCAAGTTCCAACGCATCTAACAGGCTATTCAAACGATCGTCGTTTTCCAGCTTATCCAGCTCGCGTTCCCATTTGGCTAATTGCTGCTCTTGAGTCACCACCGATTCTGATTGTTTTGGCGCAACCGGTTTTGGTGCCGTGGCTGGTTTAACTGGGGTTCCGGCAACTAAGGCCACTGGCTTACGGGAACCAACACGCGCATCTTTATCTTTCGCGTTCTGGCCTTTTTGTTCTTGGCTCTCGACGCTGTTACGAGCGCCGGGGCGCAGACCTTTACGCTTCGCCTGTTTTTTCTGCTCGCGGGCATCCTGAGCACTAAAAGCAGGTTTTTTCTTCTTGTTGTCCGGGCGTTTTGCGTTCCCGGCTGATTTCTCTGGCTTAGTAGCCATGATTGACTCCAAAAATTCGTTCAGTTATCTGATTGCCTATTCTACATAACCACGCCGGTTGCGCGTAGCAGCTATTGCAGGTTTGCAGCAATAACCGTCTTACTGTAGCGGCGATCCACACGGAAAATATGGTCGATGAGCCAGATTTTCACAAAAAGCACCACATTCATCAGCGCATCATCGCCCTTCCCTTGTGCCAAACCTCATTTATCAATGTGAAAGCAGCACGGCAACCGGCAACGGATTATGTAATAACAACCCCCGCCATTCCTCTTCCTGATAGATCGTATTATCTGAACGCGGATCGAGAATAATCGCAGCAAGACGGCCAAGTGGTTGATGCGTGGTCACGACCAGATCGCCCGGTTTCAACTCGGTGGTCAGCTCTTTTTCCTGCACGCCGACATCCAGCCAGTCGCGCACACCCGGACGCTGCACCTCCGATACGGTTAAGGCACTGATCCGTTGTTGTTCCAGACGAACCCTTTCAACCTTGCTGACTTCCCGATACTGAATATGGTGACGTTGCAATAACGCCTTATAGCGCGCCTGTTCAGCACGGATCACATAACCCGCCGGCAGATCTTCTTTCTCTGTTACCACGATCTGATCATTATGCGGGAAGGTTTTCATCACCCGCTTGCCACTTTTCTGTTCGGTTAACGCCACCTTGATCTCTGGCTTTTTAGGGTTCGGCTCAAAACCAAACTCCAGCGCTACCTGCATGTCAGTTTTACTGCGCCAGCTATGTCGGGCCTGACGACTCAATTGACGGATCTGCTGTGCATCATCGGCCACCAGAGAGACAAATTGTACTAATGCCAGATGTTGCCGCTTGACCCGCTCTTTGATGTTACCCGGCGTCGCGTACTGGCCCGGTTCATCTAGCAGACTTTCGGCCACCACCGTCAGGGAACCCATCAACGAGGCGTAATTACGGAAGTTGCTCAGATTCATCGCTCCCCGCGTGACCACTTGTGACAGCGTGATGATCTCGCCGTCGTAACGCGTGGCCGGAATGCCGACCGTTTTTACTCTTTGTAACAGCGCGGGCAAAAACGAATTATCGGAATAATTGCGCAGACCAGCATCAATATTCGGGTTATCGCCGACTTCAAACTGTGCATTAACCGTGGTCAGATAACCTTCTTTATAAGTCAGTGGATATTTTACCCGCCCGGTTTCATGCAGATCATAAACAACATCCGGTTGGAAGCGTTGCAGCGCATCAATATAGATCCGGGTTTCTGACGCCGCGGTAGCTATAAAATCGATATTGGGGTTTTCATCTTTGGCATTCAGACGCCGGTTCAGATCACGACCATCGGGGTTGGCTAACACAATCGCGATGAAATTCATCTTATCCAGCAGATGTTGCTGATCGCCATCTAACACCTGGCGGACCAAAATTTGTACCGCTTCCGTGCCGGAGGGTTCATTGCCATGCTGTGAACCGATCAACATCACGGTAGGCCGATGCGCATCTGGCCGACCGTTTTTCAGAAATGCGGCATCATTCGACATCAGCAACGCTTCAATCGGGCGACCACCCGCCGAACGGCCTAATGACAACACCGCAGCCTGTGGTGACTGTTTACTGAGCTGATGCAGATAGGCTGACACCTCGGCTGAATTAGGCAACGCGTAAGTCACACTACGCTCGAACGGCGTGAGCGGTAATGCCGCGTGCACGGCCAATGAACTCAGACACAAGAATGACAACAACAAACCGCGAAACAACATCACACAACTCCGAAACGGGGTAGAAAGCGGCGCTGATTATAGGAAAATGTGATGCAGATAAAAGAAAAAGATGAGGAAATAACCGTAATTAACATTGGCAGCCAGAAACCGGGTCTGGCTGCGCAAGCATAAAATTAACGTGAAGCGCCGGACAGCAGGGCGCCAGCGGCAATAAACAGGGAACCAAAGATACGATTTTGGGTACGCATGCCTTTTTCGTTTTGTACCAGATGCGTCAGCGGTGCCGCCAGCGTGGCATAACCCAGCATGACAATCACATCCACCAGCACACAGGTGATGGACAAAATCAGCGCTTGTGACCACAGCGGGTAATCCGCGTGCAAAAATTGCGGGAACAGAGCGACCAGAAACACGATGCTTTTCGGATTCGTGATATTCACAAAAACCGCTGGCCAAAACAGGGCAGGACGAGGGCCTTCTTCCTGCCCGACGCCACTTTTCATCAGTTGTGGCACTTCACGCCATTTGGCCCACCCCAGCCAGACCAGATAGGCAACACCGAACCATTTTAAAACAGCAAATGCGGTAGCCGATTGCGCCAGCAAGGTGCCTAAGCCAACCCCCACCAGCAATAAATGGATCGTCAACCCCAATTGCAACCCTGCAATGGCAGGCACAGAGCCGCGCACACCGTAACGAATGGCATTGCTAATGGTATTGACTGCACCAGAGCCGGGGTAAACACTAAAGACAATCGTGGTTGCCAGATAAGTCAGCCAGACATGAAAATCCATTTCTTCCTCCGGTAAATTCTGCTTAAAACAAACCCGAATATACCCAAATTAATTGGAGTTGCAGCGAGGCGACAAGTGAACGAATCCCCATGAGCATAGATAGGCTATGTGATTGGGGTGAGTGAACGCCGTCAACGATGCTGTAACTTCAAGTACGCAGGGTATAAAACAGATTAGTCGAGCGCAAAACCTATTGCCAGCAGTAAATTAAACAACAAACTACTCATCGCAGTACGCTTCAGCTGTTGATCCAATACATCAGGATCATGGCTCTGCTGCACCACACGGGCGATCAGCATCAACGGCACCCAGGCCGGTAAAAACAACCACGGCCATGTGGAATGGGCGCGTAATAAGATAAACACGATTGTCATCACACCCGCCCCCAGCACCAATAGCCAGTGATAACGGCGCGACCAGATTGAGCCGAGGCGGGACGCAAAGGTACGTTTGCCACTGGCCAGATCGGTATCCATATCGCGGATGTTGTTGATATTCAGCACCCCGGTTGCCAGAAAACCACAACTGGCCGCCGGTAAAATCAGTAACGGGTCGAACTGCTGGGTAAATAGATAGTAGGTTCCCAACACACCCAGCAAACCGAAAAACAGGAATACCGATAAATCGCCCAAGCCGCGATATCCATACGGGTGACGCCCCACGGTATAGGTCACAGCCGCAATCAGCGCCAAGCTACCGAACCCGATAAAGGTCAGGATCGCCAGCCAGTCACCGGAAAACGCCGTCCATAACAAGCTCAAGCCACTGATGATCGTCAGCCCCGCCACCAGCACCATGGCGCGCTGCATCTGTTCGCGAGTGATTAGGCCACTGACAACGGTGCGTTGGGGCCCCACACGATCGTCATTATCAGCACCTGATACCGCATCACCGTAATCGTTCGCCAGATTCGATAAAATCTGCAAACCAATAGCAGTCAACAAACACAACACAAAAACGTTGGCGTGAAAAAGATCCGCACCTGCCGCCAAACCACTCCCCAGCAACACCGCGGCACAGGCCAATGGCAATGTCCGCAAACGAGCTGCTTGCAACCAAACTTTCCAACGTGGTTTATTCATCAGGCCACTTTTTCCTTACGTTACACAGCAACTATTTATCACAACTGACACAGGTGGGTTTACCCATGATGCGCCCAGCCCTATACTGGTGCGATTCCGCGGGCGGAAGCCTTTCCTGTAAAGGGCGTACTATACCGGATGCCAACGCCTTTTGGCAGTTTACCGCCCCCTTCGCGACAGACGGCATTCCGATTTATGCGATTATTCCAATGCTGGCTCAAACTCATTTACTGGAACAACTAAACGCACTCACTGCCGCCGAGCAACAAGGTTTTGTTCGCCTGCGCGCCGCAATGGATGTCACTTCTCTGATCGGCTGGTTAAAAGAGCAGCCGCTGTTTCCGCGCATCTACTGGCATGCGCGTGAGCGTGACCGCGAATTTGCTGTGTTAGGCGCAATTCGGGAACTGACTGATCCGGCGCAACTGGCTAGCCTCACCGGACAACTACGCCCACATGCCGGCAGCTACCCACGTTATTACGGCGGGTTGGCCTTTGACTACCAGCAACCGGTCACAGAGGAATGGCGGGAGTTCGGGCAGTGCCGTTTTGTCTTACCACGCATTGAACTGATCCGTCAGGGCAATCAAACCGAACTGGTGTGTAATCTCTGGTTTGACGGTAATAACCAAACCAGCGAACTGACTGCGGCACGCGAAGCGTTACAACAGTTACAGCCAGAATCCACACTGACGCACTATTTACCGGTACAACGTGGACGCCACGACACCCCCGATAAACCACGTTGGTTACAGTGGTTGTCGCAAGTATTACAGCCGGAAGCCTTAAAAAACATTCCCAAAGTGGTGTTATCGCGTCGCACCACACTGCAATTTAATGAAGAACTCAACCCGTGGGATCTGCTGGCCACCTGGCAAAGTGCCACACCAGCCTGTTTTCATATCGGCTATCAATTCTCACCGGAGAGCTGTTTTATCGCCAGCTCACCAGAACGCCTCTACCGCCGTCATGATCGTCAGTTGTTCAGTGAAGCACTGGCGGGCAGCACGCCACGTACCGGTGATGCCGAGCAAGATGCAGAACTGGCGTCATTGTTATTGCAGGACGGTAAAAACCGGCTGGAAAATCGCTTTGTGCACACCGACATTCTGACCCGCTTAGACGGGCTGGCCGATACCGCTGTAGTGTCGGAAGCGCAGATCCTACCGCTAAAACATATCCAGCATATCAAACGGGAAATCGAAGCCACGTTGTTGCCGGAAACCGCCGATTGGCAATTGTTGCAAAAGGTGCACCCGACACCGGCGGTTGGTGGTTCGCCTCGTCGCAAGGCATTAAGCCAGATCCGTGCGTTGGAGCAACATCAGCGCGGCTGGTATGCCGGTGCGTGTGGTTTTATCAGCGAAGATGTGTCGGAATTTACCGTCGCCATCCGCAGTGGCTTGTGGCATCAAAATCAGCTGTATCTCTATACCGGTGCCGGCATTTTGACCGGTTCTGATGCAGAAGCCGAATGGCAGGAACTCGACACCAAACTCAACAGCATGTTGGGTGTCTGGCATGACTGAGCAGTGGCAAGCGTTAGGTAGCCTGCATGCTCTGTGGAGTTCGTTGATCATTGAAGAGCTGGTGCGATTGGGTGTGTGCGATATCTGTATTGCACCGGGTTCGCGCTCTACGCCGCTGACTTTAGCCGCGGCAGCAAACCCGGCGATAACAACACACCTGCATTTTGACGAACGCGGTTTGGGTTTTCTTGCACTTGGGTTAGCGCAAGGCAGCCAGCGCCCGGTCGCCGTGATCGTGACCTCCGGCAGTGCTGTCGCGAACCTATTGCCTGCCGTGGTGGAAGCTCGCCAATCGGGCATTCCGCTTTGGTTGCTGACTGCCGACCGCCCCGCCGAATTGATCGGTAATGGTGCCAATCAAGCTATCGAGCAAAGCGCTATTTTTTCCAGCTATCCGATTTATCAGCAATTATTGCCCACCCCGAGCAATGAGATTGCCCCAGCATGGCTGTTGGCCTCCGTCGATCAGGCCGCCTTTCAGCAACAACAAACACCCGGCCCCGTGCATCTGAATTGTGCGTTCCGCGAACCACTTTATCCGGTCGAAGGGCAACAGCTGCCAGCCCATGCGCTACGCGGCTTAACCCGTTGGTTTGACAGTCATGAACCCTGGACGCGTTACACGCCGGCACAAACAGCCTGCTCACGCGATCCGGCATGGGAAACAGTGCGCCATAGCAAAGGGCTGATTGTCGTCGGCCGGCTGACTCGGGAAGATGACGCCAACGCTATTTTGCAACTGGCCGAACAAACCGGTTGGCCGTTAATTGCCGATATTCAGTCACAACTGCGCTTTCATCCACAAACCATTAACTCTGCCGATCTGGCGCTACATCACTCTGCATTTCGGGCCGAATTAGCCCAAGCAGAAACACTGCTGTTATTCGGTGGCCGTTTGATTTCCAAACGTCTGCAACAGTTTTTAACCGAACAGGAATGGCAGTACTGCTG
>CALMKU010000012.1 GCA_937866945.1 uncultured Tolumonas sp. | reverse complement strand
CATGGTTATTTGGCGGCGTGAAAATATTCACCAACACGTAAATGGAACAGCGCCCCGAAAGGGGCTTTTTTTAAATTCGAATTACTGGCTTAGGCCATTTTAGACAAATATTTAACTGCCGCCTGATAAGGTAACAGTTTACTGTTCATCAATTTGCATACAGCTGACTGTTTTAGTGACTTATCTGGCTCTAATTCTAGAGATTGGCTTATCACAATACAAAGTGAAGCCGCGCTGCCTGGTGATATAACCATAACATCACCATACATGTAGTCTGTCACTACAGAGAACACTTCACCAAGTTCTGGTGTCTCAGATAGCATATTTACGTCTTGATAATACCAACTTTGGCTCACTAACGGTCGGGCATATTTAACAGCCGCGATCGAGTTGAGTACAATTTGGACTCTTTCAGGATCTGTAAACGGAAATTCACCCAGACATTCCAGAAGATGAAAATAATGCGAAGAATCATCCACGGTAAATGGTTCTGTAAATGCAGATTTTTTAGCCAATTGCTTTGCAGGAATTGCTGCTGCAAATTGCATGTCATCTGTTAAATCCAGAAGAATTTTTTGGCGCTGTTCATCAAAGCTCCAGCGCCAACTTTCATCAGGGACTAATATCATCCGTTTGCTCTCTATCCCGTTTTACGTTGTTATAAAACAATCTAGGATATTTTTCAAACGGACAATGAAAAAATATGCAAATATCAGATGTTATTAACGATATTTTTTACTAAATCAGGGCCGTTATAAATAAAACCAGAATAAATCTGAACTAATTCCGCACCAGCCTGCATTTTTTCTCTTGCTGCCATTGCCGAATCAATTCCGCCAACACCAATAATTGGAATTTGCCCTTTCAGGTATTCATGCAATTGCCGGATGATTTCTGTACTCTTATTTTGTAATGGTCGGCCACTTAAACCACCCGTTTCAGCAGCATGCGGCATATCATGGATCATCTCACGATCCAATGTAGTATTAGTCGCAATGACACCATCTATTTTATGGCGTAATAGTGCTTCCGCAACTTGCTTTAATTCTTCTGGCGATAAATCCGGTGCAATTTTTACTGCTAAAGGAACATATTTCTTATGTTTTTCTGCCAGCTCTTTTTGACGCTCTTTCAGACTATTTAATAAATCATCAAATGCCTCGCCATACTGCAGCTGGCGTAAATTTGGTGTGTTTGGTGATGAAATATTAACCGCAATATATCCAGCATAGTCATATACCTTATCCATGCAGATCAGGTAATCGTCTTTGCCATTCTCAATCGGAGTATCTTTATTCTTGCCAATATTAATGCCTAAGATCCCTTTATAGTGGCTCTTTTTGACATTTTCGATCAAATTATCCACGCCTTTATTATTGAATCCCATGCGATTAATAATCCCTTGTGCAGGAATTACACGGAAAATACGTGGTTTATCGTTTCCTGACTGAGGCCGCGGCGTTACTGTGCCAACTTCGATAAAACCAAAGCCCATCGCACCAAATGCATCAATCGCATCGCCATCTTTATCCAGGCCAGCTGCTAGCCCGACAGGGTTATCGAATTTCAACCCCATCACCTCAATTGGACGAGAAGGAAGTTTATTACGGAAAAACACCTCTAATGGAGTCCCTCCCATCCATGCCAGCTGATGAATAGTTAATTCATGAACAACTTCAGGATCAAGTTTAAACAGGAAATGACGGACTAACGGGTAATAAAACATCAAGGTCCTCTCTCGAATGCGGTGGAGTCTCAGGCTTATGTACTTCTCGCGACCATTTTAGCCCGAAATGCTGCTTCTTGCATCTTTATGCAATTTGTGAGCGATATGTTAAAAAATAAAGCTCAATATTTTTAACTGATCCGTTCTATTCTTAAGAGCTTATTTGATGGGCCGAGTGTTACCCTAAAACGTCCTTGCACCCCCGATTGAGACACGAATGGTTTTAAATAGTGGAAAGGAAACTGAAGTCGCAGACCTTGGTCTGTTACGACAGAAACTGCATTAATATTCCCTTCATAGAATTTCAGTACATCATTAGGTGATATTGTCAGACGAAACGTATAGAACATAAACGTTAGTCAGGCGTGATTACTCACGCCTGTTGATGTTATTGAGCTAATGCCCGGGATACTTTTTCAAACAGATCATTAGATAAATCTGTTCGTGCGGCAAGTTGTTGCAATTCCTTTTTCATTAATGCTTGTCGAGCAGAATCAAACCGTTTGAATTGCAGCAATGGCGTAATCAGTCTTGCAGCAACCTGCGGGTTACTGTGATTTAACTCATCCAGTATTTCTCTGAGGAAACGATAACCGGAACCATCAATAGCATGAAAACGATGCGGGTTAGCTGTAGTAAACGAACCAATCAAAGCTCGCAAGCGATTTGGATTCTGCATGCTGAAAGCAGAATGATTTAACAGCGATTGCACAACTGATAAACAGTTTGAAGCCGGAGAAGTTGCCTGTATCCGGAACCAGTTATCCATAACCAAACCATCATGCTGCCATTTAGATTCGAATTCCGTCATCATTTGCTGCAATACAGGCAATTCACCAAGCTTTGCCGCCTGCATAGCCGCAAGCACATCAGTCATATTATCGGCAGTTTTATAATGCGTTGTAATCATAAGCTGATCTTCTGCATTACCATGTAATGCCAGATAGCTCAGACAAACTGCAATCAAATCCCGCTTCGCTATATCCCCCAGTGAAAGCACATAACTGCCCGGTTTGTTTTGCTGATAAACCGCAACAAAGTCATCATGTAAACGATCAGCAATAGACAGCTCGATGAATTTTTTAACTGCATGAATTGCATCAACATCAATTTCATCCAGTAATTCAGCAATGCTATTTTCTGACGGAACCCTCAAGATCTCAGCGATCAATGATTTATCTAATTGCTGATCACGCAAAATTTCGGCCAGTACAATCAACAATTCAGGTGAGATATACAAAGATTGCTGATCATTAAAGTTCTTGATATTCGCCAGAATACATTGGTTAAGCAACGTCTGTGCTGCATCCCAACGGGTAAATGCACTTTTTGAATGCCGTAATAAAACCAGCAATTCCTGCTCAGTGTAAGCATATTCAAGTTTCACTGGTGCAGAAAAATCTTGCAGCAGAGCAACAACTGGCTTTTCGGTTATTCCGGTAAATTCAAACGATTGTTGATCGGTGCAAATATTCAGCACTTGATCATATTGATCCCCCAAATATCCACCACCTTGATCATACAAAGCAATGCTCAATGGAATATGTAGTGCCGATTTTTCTTTCTGATCTGCTGTTGCAGGTGTGTGCTGCTTTACATGCAACCGATAAGTACAGGTGTTGGCATCAAATTCATCATTAATGGTTAATATCGGTGTGCCGGACTGCGCATACCAGCGGCGGAAAACAGTCAGATCAATGCCAGACGCATCTTGCATCGCTTGCACAAAATCATCACAAGTCACCGCCTGTCCATCATGACGAGCGACATATAACTTCATTCCAGCCTGGAATTTGTCCTCACCCAAAATGGTATGTAACATGCGGATCACTTCGGAGCCTTTCTCATACACCGTCAGAGTGTAGAAATTGTTCATCTCCATTACTACATCTGGACGTATCGGATGAGACATAGGCCCCGCATCTTCCGCAAACTGTGGTCCACGAATAATCTTCACATTTCTGATGCGGTTGATTGCTCTGGAACCCAGATCAGAAGAAAATTCTTGATCACGGAATACGGTTAACCCTTCTTTCAGACTAAGTTGAAACCAATCACGACAGGTAATACGGTTCCCGGTCCAGTTATGGAAATATTCATGACCGATCACCCTTTCAATATCAAAATAATCGGTATCTGTTGCTGATTCAGGGTTAGCAAGTACAAATTTGGCATTGAAGACATTTAAGCCTTTATTTTCCATGGCTCCCATGTTGAAGAAATCAACAGCAACGATCATGTAGATGTCTAAATCGTATTCAAGCCCAAAACGTTGTTCATCCCATGCCATCGATTTCTTCAGGCTGCTCATCGCGTGATGGCTACGATCTAAGTTACCTTTATCGACGAATAATTCTAACGCGACGGTTCGGCCACTTTTTGTTTCAAAAGTATCTTTGAGTACGTCAAAATCACCGGCAACCAACGCAAACAAGTAACAAGGTTTAGGATAAGGATCTTGCCATTGCACCCAATGAGTGCCATCGGTGTTATCGCCATTAGCAATACGATTACCGTTGGATAGCAAAATGGGGTAATTTGCCTTATCGGCGGTAATTTTAGTAGTGAACCGCGCCAACACATCAGGACGATCAAGATAGTAAGTGATCCGTCTAAATCCTTCCGCTTCACATTGAGTACAAAAAGCACTGCCAGATTTATATAACCCTTCCAGAGCACTATTTGCTGCAGGGTTAATTTCGGTCACGATCTGTAATTCAAATTGATCAGGTGTATTTTCAATACACAGCTGATTATCTTCAACTCGATATATCGCCGGTTTTTTATCCACCAATACCGAATGAAGAATTAAATTCTCACCATTGAGCAATAAGTTATTTATATGATTGCCGAGACGCTTAACTAAACTGGTTGCGATAACTGTTGTACAACTTTCATCCAAAGCGATGTCGAGATCAATTTGCTCAATTGTGAAATCGGGTGCTGTATAAGCTAAACGGTGTTTTTCCTTCGCTATGGTCGTCACAGCATTTCCTCCGAAAGTGATCTGTTCCAACTCATGAAATCATTATTTACATCAATAGAAAAGCAATTCCTCTTCACTTTTTTACGTTCAGCCAGCATACTGAAGACGGCAGGAAGCATGTTTCATATACACATGTAAGTGTGTATCCGGTGTTTACAATAATTTGTTAAACATCCTTCTTAGTCATAGGCGGAGCAACTCGATTGATTAGTGTATTTCTGGTGGATGATCATGAGCTGGTACGCACAGGTATTCGCCGTATCTTAGAAGATGTTCGTGGTCTTCGTGTAGTTGGTGAAGCGGTGAGTGGCGAGCAAGCTGTGCAGTGGTGCAGAGACAACCAGTCCGATGTCATTTTAATGGACATGAATATGCCAGGCATTGGCGGGCTGGAAGCAACCAAAAAAATTCTGCGTTTTAGCCCTGATACCAAGATTATTGTTTTAACCGTCCAGACTGAAACCCCATTTCCGCTGAAAGTAATGCAAGCGGGTGCGTCAGGTTATCTGACCAAATGTTCTGCCCCTGATGAAATGATTCAGGCCATTCGTTCTGTTAATGCTGGTCAACGCTATATTTCGCCAGAAATAGCACAACAAATTGCCCTGAGCCAAATTACAACATCAACAACAGAAAACCCGTTTAAAGCTCTTTCTGATCGGGAAATGCAGATCACCATGATGATCACTAAAGGCAATAAAGTTCAAGATGTTGCTGAAAGTCTTAGTCTTAGTCCAAAAACAGTCAACAGTTACCGTTATCGGTTATTTGAAAAGCTCAATATCAATGGCGATGTCGAATTAACCAGAATGGCTATTCGTTATGGAATTTTGGACGCAGAAACTCTATAAGCATCCAAAGGATCGGTATTGAAAGAGATAAATACGGCTGAATTTGATTCGCGTCGGTTTCTGAAAGTAGTGACAGAACAGCCTGGTGTCTACCGAATGATGGATAGCACCGGCTGTATCATTTATGTAGGTAAAGCCAAAAACCTCAAAAAAAGATTAACTTCATATTTCCGCACAAATGTTGATAGCACGAAAACGCGAGCACTAGTCAGCAATATTGCAGAAATACAAGTCACAGTTACATTAACGGAAACGGAAGCGTTAATATTAGAACATAATTTAATCAAGCAGCATCGGCCTAAATATAATATTCTGCTGCGCGATGACAAATCCTATCCTTATATATTCCTCTCTTCTCATCAACATCCACGCCTTAGTTCACACCGGGGAGCAAGAAAACAAAAGGGAGAATATTTTGGCCCCTACCCCAGTGGTTACGCCGTCAGAGAAAGTTTGCATGCAATGCAGAAAATTTTTCCGATAAGACAATGTGAAGACTCTTTTTACGCTAACCGTTCACGACCTTGTTTGTTATATCAACTGAAACGGTGCAGTGGGCCTTGTGTGCCCGGGCTGATCAGTGATGAACAATATATGGAGCAAGTGAATCTTGCCCGACTTTTTCTACAAGGCAAAAACCAACAAGTGATTACTTTGCTGGTCGATAAAATGGAAAAAGCCAGCCTCGAATTACGGTTTGAAGATGCCGCCAAATTGCGCGACCAAATCTTGAATATGCGCAAAATACAGGAACAACAGTCGGTCAGTGGCAATATTCTTGATGATCTAGATATCATTGGCACCGCTGTTCGTAATGGTATTGCCAGCGTGCATGTACTTTTCATCAGACAAGGCAAAGTGCTGGGCAGTCGGAACTATTTTCCCACTCTGCCAATCGATAGTGATATATCTGAATTACTTTATGCTTTTGTTCAGCAATTTTATCTTTCCGATATCTCGGGTAAATCATTGCCCAAAGAAATCCTGCTTGATAATGAATTGGAAGATGAAGATGGCTTATCAGAAATGCTGAGCCAAATCGCTGGTGTAAAAGTAAGGATCACCAGCAAAACCAGAAGTGAACGTGCGCGTTATTGTCAGTTAGCGACGACAAATGCTGAAGCGGCATTGAGTAGCAAGCTATCGCACAAAACGACTGTTGAACAACGCTTCCGGCAGTTACAAGAAGTGTTGAATATCACAACGCCGATTCAGCGTATGGAATGTTTTGATATTTCTCATACGCAAGGTGAAGCAACGGTTGCTTCCTGCGTCGTATTTGACCGGGAAGGCCCTAAAAATAGCGAGTATCGTCTCTATAATATCGAAGGTATTACTCCTGGCGATGATTATGCAGCGATGAAACAAGTCATTTATCGACGCTTTAATAAACAACAAGATGCTGACAAAATCCCAGATATCTTATTTATTGACGGCGGTTTAGGACAATTACGTCAGGCAGAATCAGTATTGAGCGAATTGCCATCGTTAGCTAATCAAAAACAACCACGACTTATTGGTATCGCTAAAGGCGAATCAAGAAAACCTGGCTTAGAAACATTAATTTTTGGTCAGACCCACGAAGAGATTAATTTACCCGCCGATATGCCAGCATTGCATCTGATACAGCATATTCGCGATGAATCTCATCGCTTTGCGATCACAGGTCACCGGCAACGCAGAAATAAGAAAAGAACTGAAAGTTTACTGGAAGGGATTCCAGGGGTTGGAAGTAAACGCAGGCAGATGCTATTAAAGTATTTGGGTGGTATGCAGGAAATTATTAAAGCAACCCCTGACGAATTGACAAAAGTACCTGGCATTAGCCCTGCCTTAGCCCGTGTCATTTATGATACCTTACATTAAAAATCATCTGGATAGCGGATCATGCTGAACATACCAAACCTGTTAACTCTATTTCGTCTCGTTCTAATTCCTGTTTTTGTTGTGGTTTTCTATTTTCCAGTAGAGTGGAGTTACTTTGCAGCTGCGGTGTTTTTTGTGCTTGCCGCAATCACTGACTGGTTTGACGGTTATTTAGCCAGAAAATTAAACCAGACTACGCCTTTTGGTGCGTTCCTTGATCCTGTCGCCGATAAAGTTATGGTTGCAACAGCATTAGTTCTTATTGTTGAACATTACAGTTCAATTTTTGTCACTATACCTGCCATCATTATGATTGGTCGCGAGATATTAATATCTGCATTAAGAGAATGGATGGCTGAATTAGGCAAGCGAGCATCGGTTGCTGTAGGTATGGCCGGTAAGTGGAAAACCACCATTCAGATGATGTCGTTAACTGGTTTGATCTGGCAATACAATATTTGGATGATCTGGCTCTCTTATGCTTTGTTGTACGTTGCTGTTATTTTGACCTTCTATTCCATGATGCAATACCTAAAAGCAGCGAAACCAGAACTACTTAAAAGCGCTTTATAATGTTTTGAATAAAAAATCGCCGAACAAACGCAAGAATGCTAAATGGTGTTGACTATCAGTCAGATATATATAGAATTCACCGCATATTCCGAGCGGGAATAGCTCAGTTGGTAGAGCATAACCTTGCCAAGGTTAGGGTCGCGAGTTCGAGTCTCGTTTCCCGCTCCAAATATGGCGTGTTAACAAAGCGGTTATGTAGCGGATTGCAAATCCGTCTAGCCCGGTTCGACTCCGGGACGCGCCTCCAGATTTGCCGATGTGGTGAAATTGGTAGACACAAGGGATTTAAAATCCCTCGCTGGTTACAGCGTGCCGGTTCGACTCCGGCCATCGGCACCATTAATATCAAGCGCTTAGCTTCTTAATGAGAAGTAAAAGACTAGATTGGTGAATATATAGGGAATATGTCTAGGGAATATCCAAAGCATATTAGCTATAAAAAATACAAAAATAACCCGCTTCGGCGGGTTTATTTTTTACGCTTTTTCTTATATTCCTATCCTCCCCCTGTTGTTGTGTAACACTTCCCTCTTTAATCTGCGCTATAAAGCTCAAAAAATACAAAACAAGCCTAATCACCTTTTTTTATGCATTTGTTAATACACCCTATCCTGCAGCGCCCAAAATTGCTGCGACGTCACATTGCACTGAGCGGCACCATCAGATTATCGGGTGCCGTGGGGAATTGGCACGTAGGTGGCGCTTAAATGCCCATTCGCCTTTAGTGTGTGGCAATAACTGGATAAACCGAACCGAGCACGACTGGAACCGAACACTGCCATCTGGCGTAGTGCTTCATTGATAACGGTCACCGCCGGATTTTTTTGTAATGATCCATTGGCTGCGGGAACTATGATCTGACCCAGCATTCACGGACACCTCGTTAAGCGAGTAAAATTACTCAC
>CALMKU010000011.1 GCA_937866945.1 uncultured Tolumonas sp. | reverse complement strand
TGAATGCCAGTCAGGCTGATCAGACGATCAAACTGACTGTAAATAGCCCGGTTAATGTCAAATTAGAAACGCAAGCCATCAATCTGGCGCAATTAGCGATCCGAGGCGACATCACCAGTGGTGAAATGAAATCAGTGCCGATCGATCTGTCTGGAAAATTGAATGCCGAACTAAAAGCACAGCATGTCAGTACAGTTATGAAAGGGGCGCTGGAGCATAATCCGCTTGATTTCAGTGTTGATATTAAAGGGTTTAAAAATCCGGCTATACGCTTTGCGTTGAAAGCGCCATCGCTGGATCTGAACCGTTACATTACTAAAGACAAACCAGCCGCTGCCAGCGCGGGTAATCAGGACCACGCGGCAAAGAGCGGTAGTCGAGCCGCTAAAGTGGATCTCTCCGGGCTGAATGGACTGAACATTGATGGACAGATCAATATCGGACAACTGAAATATGCCGCGCTCGATGCCAAAACAGTGTCACTGATGTTCAATACCAAAAACGGACTGCTCTCAGTGCCGGCGTTGAGTTTGAAAGCATTTGGCGGTGATATCGCTGCAAGCGGCACTGCCTCGACAACCTCCAGCCCACGAATTAGTGTAAAACCCGACATTGCGGGGGTCGATATCTATGCCTTACTTAAACAGTTTGCCGGTTTTGAAAAAATAGAAGGCAGAGCAACCATGAATGGCAGTTTAGCGATGCAGGGCGGGGACACCACGGCGTTAAAAAATAGCCTTACTGGTAACTTAAATACCCGAATTACAGATGGCGCATGGCGTGGAATCAACGTCGCCAAAACCATCCGTGAGGCTAAAGCCGCGTTATCTGGCTTGAAAGGGGGTGAACAAACTGTCGCGGCCAGTAATGTGGAAAAAACCGATTTTACTGAGTTAACGGCGTCGGTTGTGTTCAATCAAGGCGTTGCCACGAATAAAGATTTAACGATGAAATCACCGTTATTGCGAATAAGTGGCGAAGGGGATGTGAATCTTAGAACTGATAGCATTAATTACTTATTGAAAGCGGCCTTGGTCAACACCAGTAAAGGGCAGGAAGGGGCAGATCGGGATAAATTACACGGCGTTACGGTGCCTATCCGCATTAAAGGCCCTACATCCGCCCCTAAATATTCGCTTGACCTGACTGCGGCATTGAAAGAAAACGCCGGCGCCAAACTGGAAGAGAAAAAACAGGAAGTGCAGCAAAAACTGGAACAAAAAGCCGGTGATGCTATATCGAAAGGGTTGAAGAAATTGTTCTGATTTTTTCATCTGTTAGATTAAAACCTGAAAGAAGCCATCATTTCTGATGGCTTCTTTCTATTGGAATGATAAACATCATCATATTAGAAATATAGGGCGCTGAATGCGACATTTCAGCTGGCGCCATTTAAGGGGCATGCTAATCTGAAATGAGTTGAATTAGTCCCGACATTGTGAGCCGTATTTATCGCCATCTGACATAAGGATCAGTCAGGCAATGCGAACCCTTTCATCAAAAGATGTTGGGATGATCAAGTGGGGGGGGATCTCCTGTTTGCCTTCTTATGTTTGACTCTGTCGTTATCGACAGAGGCTGCACCGCTGGAAAAAATCACATTACAATTAAGGTGGTTTCATCAATTTCAATTTGCTGGTTATTATGCCGCCAAAATGAAAGGCTACTACCGCGATGCGGGTCTTGATGTCAGCATTATGGACTCTAAACCGGGCATGGAAGTCGTCAGTGAAGTCATTTCTGGACGAGCACAATATGGTGTTGGCAACAGCTCATTATTATTAGCGCGACAGCAAGGAAAACCCGTTGTTGCACTAGCGGCTATTTTTCAGCATTCTCCTCTGGTTTTTATTGCGCGCGCAGATGCAGGTATTTCGTCTGTTCATGATCTTGCTGGCAAAAAAATTATGCTGGAACCCCATGCCGATGAATTGATGGCTTATTTAAAGAAAGAGGGGGTGGCAACAGAGCGATTAAAATTATTACCGTATAGTTTCGATTTTGGTGATTTGATTGATGGAAAAGTTGATGCAATTAGCGCTTTCAGTTCCGACGAACTTTATTATCTGGATAAAAGCGCATTCCGTTATCTGATGTTTACACCTCGTTCTGCTGGTATCGATTTCTACGGAGATAATTTATTTACCACAGAACAGGAAATACAGACACACCCCGATCGCGTGAAAGCTTTTCGTGCAGCCAGTATCAAAGGCTGGATTTATGCGATGCAACACCCGGATGAAATCGCCGATGTCATTATTTCTCATTATGGATATCACGACGACAAAGCACATTTGCTCTATGAAGCTAAAAACATGGCCCCGTTATTAGGACATGACAATATCGAGCTGGGATATATGTATGCTGGTCGATGGCAACATATTGCAGATACCTATGCTGAATTAGGGCTCTTACCTCCTCATTTTTCTTTGCAAGGGTTCCTCTATAAACCTGAACCTGAGCAAAAAGATCTTAGTCATCTCTATATTGTCATTGCAGTGGTCTTGTCTGTTTGTGCTCTGTGTTTGGTGGTGGTTTTTGTTTTTATACGCCTAAACAGAAAACTCATTAATGAAAGTAAGGCCCGTCAATCTGCTATCGCTGACATGGAAGAGAGCGAGCGCAATCTACGTTTTATTACAGAAAATTCAGCAGATGTTATCTGGACGATGGACATTGCTACCGGCAAATTTACCTATATCAGCCCCTCTGTATATAATTTATGCGGTTTTACGGTGGAAGAGGTTATGCAGCAATCGCCCGAAGAATTGATGACGCCGGAGTCTTCCGAACGAGCCTACACATCCTTAGTGAGTGCCATTGAATCCTGGCACGCAGGTGATCACAGCGATACCCGCCGCGTTACTGAAATTGATCAGCCGCATAAAGATGGTCGCATCATCTCTACAGAAGTTGTCACGACGTTACACGCTAATGCAGCAGGGCGTCTGACATCGATTATTGGTATTAGCCGGGATATCACGGCTCGGAAAAAAGCCGAAGAAGTGATCCGCAATCTGGCTTTTTATGATTCGCTGACCCAATTACCCAATCGTCGTCTGTTACTCGATCGTCTTGAGCAAGCAATTACACAGGCGAAGAGAAATGAATCTCGCCTGGCATTAATGTTCATTGATTTGGATAAATTTAAACCGGTTAACGACAGTTATGGTCATGAAGCGGGTGACTGGTTGTTAAAGGCCGTCGCACAACGGATGGAGACTTGTTTACGCGAATCAGACACTGCGGCACGAATTGGTGGTGATGAGTTTATTGTCTTATTACCTGAAATTAGACGGATCGCAGATGCAGTGGCAGTAGCTGAAAAAATTCGTGATGTATTAAATCAGCCATTTGAAATAACAGAAGGGAAATTACTCGAAATTTCGGCTTGTATTGGCATCGCTGTTTATCCGGATCATGGAGTGACGGAAAAGCAATTAATGAAAAATGGTGATACGGCCATGTATCAGGCCAAAGAATCGGGCAGAAATAGAGTTTGGGTTTATAAACGCAATCAGGATAGTTCCATTTTGACGGAAAATGCATTAATTCGCCTGCATTGGAAAAAATCGTATGAAAGTGGTGAGTATACGATTGATCTGGAGCATAAAGAATTATTCCAACTGGCGAGTGAATTGATTAATGCCGCAATAAAAAGAGAGGAACATCCAGC
>CALMKU010000010.1 GCA_937866945.1 uncultured Tolumonas sp. | reverse complement strand
GCGGTAAAACTGGATATCACCGAACGGAAACGGCGCGAATTACACGAACATTCCCATAATCAGGTTTTGGAGTTGCTGTCGAAAGGCGCGCCATTAAAGGCTATTTTGCTGGCGATTGTGCGTGGAGTGGAAGCTGAATATCCCAATATGATGTGTTCGATTTTATTGTTGGATAAGGAAGGCAAACATCTGTTATCTGGAGCAGCACCCAGCTTACCTGAGTTTTATAACAAGGCCATTAATGGGGAAGCGGTCGGTTTTGCGCGTGGTTCTTGCGGTACTGCAGCATTCACCGGACAGCGCGTCATTGTTGATGACATTGCCACACACCCCTATTGGGCGGAATTTACCGCCCTAGCGGAAAAGGCAAGACTCGGTGCTTGCTGGTCGGAACCTATTTATGGCTCGACCCAAAAAGTGCTGGGCACGTTCGCCATTTATCATCATGAACGGCATACCCCGAAAGCGGAAGATATTCAGCTGATTGAGGAATCTGCCAATCTGGCGGCGATCGCAATCGAGCGTTTTCAGGCTGCCGAAGCGTTACGCTTGAGTGAGGAAAAACATCGCTGGTTGGCACATTACGACATGCTGACAGAGTTACCGAACCGGGTGTTATTTTCTGATCGATTGAAACAAGCCATCCGTTTAGCGAAACGCTATAACAAAAAACTGGCGGTGATGTTCCTTGATTTGGATAAATTCAAACCGGTAAATGACAGTTTCGGCCATGCGGTTGGTGATTTGATGCTCAAAGAAGTGGCCAACCGGATGCGACAATGCGTGCGGGAATCTGACACTGTATGCCGTATCGGTGGTGATGAGTTTGTGATCCTGATACCGGAGGTCGCTGACGCAGATGATCCGTTGCAGATTGCTGAAAAAATTCGGCAATCGCTGAATCAGCCTTTTGCTTTGGCGGGTCAGCAGTTACATATTTCCTGCAGCATCGGCATTGCGCTTTACCCTGAACATGGCACTGATGAACTGACATTAACCAAAAATGCTGATCTCGCGATGTATCGGGCAAAAGAAAACGGTCGCAATCAGGCACAGGTATTTTAAACTACGGCTCTGAATTGTTTAACTAAGGTTTCCGATGGCACTTAAAGCCACTATTTTTAAGGCAGTTTTGAACATTGCCGATCTCGATCGCGGTGTTTATCTCGATGCTAATTTGACATTGGCGCGTCATCCTTCTGAAACGGATCTACGTCTTATTGTTCGTTTGCTGGCCTGGGCGCTGAATGCTCATGATGACTTAGTGTTTACCAAAGGCTTATGCGCTGACGACGAACCTGAGCTGTGGCTGAAGAATTTACACGGCGGCATCGAGCATTGGATTGATGTGGGTTTGCCCGATGAACGTCGTTTGAAAAAAGGTTGTAACCGCTCAGAACAGGTGACGCTTTACACTTATGCTGGCCGTGCTGTTGATCTCTGGTGGCAACAAAATCAAGCCTTACTCAATCGTCAGGATAATTTGCGCATTGTTGATTTTTCGGAAGAAGAATTAGCGCCGCTGGTGGATCTGGCTGAACGCAACATGCAGTGGCAAGTGACTATCAGTGAAGGGCAAGTCTTTATCAATTCCGGTGATGTAAATCTCAGCATTACCCCCGCTATTCGGAAAGAATGGGCGTAGGCATTCTGCGCACTGTTTACCGACTAACTGCGGAGTTTCTCTGTTTCCGCTGGCTTTTTATGTTTTGTAATCCAATACTTTAAGTTAACACCTCATTTCAGCAGCAATCCAGTTGATGCTGAAATGAGCGTATATAGTAAATATCATCGTTCAGTATTCACACAAACATCTTTCGCTAAGATAGTCGTAATACGGGATACAGACATATGAACAAAATTGCCAAATATTCGCTTTACTCGGTGGGTAGTGTCGTTGCTTTGATTGCCGGGTCAGCGTTTTATATCACCGCAACCTTTGATGCTAATACACTCAAACCCAGATTAGAGGCGTGGGTTAAAGCAGAAAAACAGCGTAACCTGAAATTTAATGGCCCGATCAATTTATCGTTATTTCCCAAACCCGGTCTGACGCTGACCGATGTTGATCTGTCGGAACGGAATGCAGATGCCTTGTTTGCGCACGTTTCTGATGCACGGGTTTCCATGCAATTCTGGCCGTTATTATCGAAAAAAATCATCATTGATGAAGTCGATGTGCAGGGTGCCACTATCAATGTGGTGAAGAATAAAACAGGGCAGTACAATTTCGCAGATCTTACAGAAACGAAAAAACAGACGGCAACTAAAGCATTGCCTGACATGCTAACCGATTCTGAACCATCTTCTGGTGCGCCTGCTTCTGAGCCAAGCTTTCATCTTTCACAGTTTAATATTGCCAAAAGCAGCGTGAAATACAGCGATCAGCAATCGGGTCAGCTAATGACGTTGAAAGAATTGTCTCTGTTTGGCGACACTATCACCGCCCAGAGTGCCGGACATATCGATTTCAGCTCCCGTCTGCAAAGCTCCGTGCCAGCACTTGATCTGCAAATTAATACCAAGCTTGATCAAGTCAAATTGGATAAAAAAACCGGGCAAGTATTGCTGGATGGTTTGTATAACGTACTGGATGGCAAGGTGGATAAAGATACCTTTAAACTGACGCTGACCGTACCCAAACTGAATGTGACAGCTAACAGCGCCAGTGCGGAGACAATCAGTCTGTCGGCGTTATTGAACGGCGCTGCGCGTAAAGTAGATGCTAATTTTAAATTGGAAGGTATTTCCGGCGATCTGCAGCAAATAAATGCGCGGGCATTAAAGCTGGCAATGAATGCCAGTCAGGCTGATCAGACGATCAAACTGACTGTAAATAGCCCGGTTAA
>CALMKU010000009.1 GCA_937866945.1 uncultured Tolumonas sp. | reverse complement strand
GCGTCGAGTCGCTTGATCTGATCCAAGTTATCGTTCGTAGCACCAAAGTAGAAACTGTGATTCGCGATCGCTTTTTGGCTGGCTAAAGCATACTTCGCTTCCAGCGCTTCGACGGTGACGGTCTGTGGGGTGGTGTTTGGCATTTCCATAAAACTGGTGGTGCCGCCAGCGACCGCAGCGCGAGATTCACTGGCTAATGTGCCTTTGTGCGTCAGGCCTGGTTCACGGAAATGCACTTGATCGTCGATCATGCCGGGGAAGAGGTGCAGACCGGTGGCATCAATGAGTTGTGCCTGGCCATCATGAGGAATATTTGCCGCGATTTTTTCGATCCGCTGATTCACGATCAAGACATCAGCTTGTTGCTGACGATCTTCATTGACCAAGGTGGCATTTTTGATTAACAGTCTGTTCATAGAAGTCACATACTTATTAGCAGGAATGTTGTAATAATGATAAACGCAAATGCGCCTGTCAGGTACTTAAGATAATAGGGCTATCACATGATTTTATTTGTACGCGATCTGACCGTCATTGACGCCGCCTATTTATGTCCGCACCGGGGCGTAGTTGGTGAAAGCTGGTTGGTAGATGTTGAGTTGACCGGTGAACTCAACGAAATGAGCATGTTGTTTGATTTCGCCCGGGTGAAAAAACAACTGAAAGCGATCATTGATGCGGAAGTCGACCATCGTTTACTGGTGCCAAAGCAGGCATCTGAAACCTTAATTGAACCCGCTGCGGCAGGATATCTGTTCGTGGATTTTCTGGCCGAAGATCACACCATTCATTTGAATTGCCCAGAACAGGCGTTTGCAATTATTCCTGCGGCTGAAATCAATATTGAAACTGTCACTGAATATTTGCTGACCCTGATCCGCTCACAACTACCGGGTAATATTGATGGTCTGAAAATTACGTTACGCCATGAAGTGATCCCGACTCCAAGTTATCACTATACGCATGGCTTGAAAAAACATGATGGGAATTGTCAGCGTATTGCACATGGTCATCGTTCGATGATTGAGTTGTGGGTTGATGATGTTCGTGATCATGCGTTGGAACAATATTGGGCCACCCGTTGGCAGGATATTTATCTCGGAACTAAAGAAGATCTGGTACCCGTGACCGAATTAGAATTGAGCCCAACCGGTCTGGAACTGGCGAGCCCGCAACATTATGGTTTCCGCTACCGGTCGGCACAGGGCGATTTTCAGCTGGCGATCCCGATGGAAAGTTGCGAAATCATTGATACCGATACTACAGTGGAATTATTAGCAACCTACATTGCGCATCAGTTAAAACCACAAGTCGGTGAAAAAACATTAAAAGTGGTGGCTTATGAAGGGGTAGGGAAAGGTGCTATCGAAGCGCTTTGAACTCGTTAAGCTATTTTCGACTGTATTGAACAAAAGGCTGTGCCAGAATAGGCGCAGCTTTTTCTCTTTTATCTTTGTCAGACTAAGGATGCATCATGGCCGAAGAAACAATTTTCAGTAAAATCATCCGTCAGGAAATTCCTGCTCAGTTGTTGTATCAAGATGATTTGGTGACCGCATTCCGCGATATTCATCCACAGGCACCCACGCATATTCTGATCATCCCGAACAAACTTATTCCCACTGTTAACGATGTGACAATAGAAGATGAAGTCGCATTAGGGCGTTTATTTACCGTGGCCCGCAAATTGGCCGCCGAAGAAGGTATCGACGAATCCGGTTATCGTTTAGTGGTGAACTGCAATCGTGATGGCGGTCAGGAAGTTTTCCATTTGCACATGCATTTGTTGGGTGGCAAACGTATTGGTCGTCTGGTTCAGGCTGACGCATGATGATGGCATTAACACAATATCGTGTTCGGCAACCCCACTGGCTGTTATGGCTGGTGGCTTTTCTGCTGACAGGTTGTAATACCACATTATATAAACCCACGGGTAAAAGCCCTGCGGGTCAAACGGTGACTAGCGGGTCTGGAGGTGTGCAACCAGCGCGTCCCCTTGATCTTCAGGCGTTGGC
>CALMKU010000008.1 GCA_937866945.1 uncultured Tolumonas sp. | reverse complement strand
GTAGAAACCAACGAAAACAATAAGCAATCGCTGCTCTATGCCATGAAAGAAATGGTGGCGAAGTTAAATCATATCATCAGTGAAGTGCGCTCCTCTTCTGATGCGTTATCCAGTGCCTCGGAAGAAGTTAGTGCGACCTCGCAATCATTAAGCCAAGCCGCCAGCGAGCAATCCGCCAGCGTGGAAGAAACTTCCGCCTCGATGGAGCAAATTTCTTCGTCAATTGCCCAGAATACGGAAAGCTCTAAAGTCACCGACTCCATCTCATCGAAAGCAGCCAACGATGTGGAACGTGGTGGTCAGTCAGTGAAAGAAACCGTCAGTGCCATGAAACAGATCGCCGGTAAAATCAGCATCATTGATGATATTGCCTACCAAACCAATCTGCTGGCACTGAATGCAGCGATTGAAGCCGCTCGTGCCGGTGAACACGGTAAAGGCTTCGCGGTGGTTGCGGCGGAAGTGCGTAAACTGGCGGAGCGTAGCCAAATTGCGGCACAAGAAATCGGCCAAGTTGCCAGCAGCAGCGTATCTCTGGCGGAACAAGCCGGTAATCTGTTTGAACAACTAGTGCCGGATATCAAACGCACCTCCGATTTAGTGCAGGAAATCACAGCAGCTTCTCAGGAACAGACCAGTGGTGTCGCACAAATCAACATTGCCATGAGTCAGCTCAGTCAGATCACCCAGCAAAATGCGTCCGCATCCGAAGAATTGGCTACGACTGCCGAAGAGATGACCGCACAAGCAGGGCAATTGATCGATCTCATCAATTACTTCAAGGTCAATGGCGATGCCTCGCTCAAACCCACCAGCCAGAAAATAGCTCGGCAGCCCAAAGCAAAACCGGCAAAAATCAAAGCGCGTCTACAACCAGACCATGATGATGAGCAGTTTGTGCAGTTCTAGGAGTAAACGCGATGGAGGCATTACAAAACAATACAACGCGGGAAGTAACGCCATATCAGCCAACAACTGATTGGGGTGCTGGGCAAAACCTCTCTTTCCGCTGCATACAAACTGCGCTGGCCCTGCCGATTGATCGGGTCAGAGAGATCATCGAATATGGGCAGGTCACTACAGTTCCTATGATGCCCGGTTACGTGCGTGGTATGCTGAATTTACGCGGTAATGTGGTTCCGGTGATCGATCTGGCTTTTCGGTTTGGCGGTAAACCAACCGAAGTAGGCCGGTACACTTGTATCATCATTCTCGAACTGCCAATCGGTAAAACCAGCCAGCTCGCCGGATTAATCGTCGATGCGGTAGATGAAGTGCTGGATATAGAACAAAGTCAGATTGAGCCCCCACCCGAGTTTGGTACCGGGATCAGTACACAGTTTATTCTGGGTATGGCACGGCAAGAGAATGGTTTTTTAATCATTTTGAATGCAGAAGCCTTGTTCAGCGAAGACGAACTGCAACGAATGCACGAACCGCTGGGAGTTGAGAATGTGCTCAAGGACTAGGTATGGAACAGAAGTTACCCAGTTTAAACGAACACGATTTTAATATTATCCGCCATCTGATGGCGGATATTTCCGGCATACAGATGGCTACCCATAAACGTGCCTTGGTCTCCGGGCGCTTAATGAAACGCTTACGGATACTGCAGCTAGACTCTTTTTCTGACTACGTCGCCCTGTTAAAAAATCCACAGCAACAGGAAGAACGTCGAATTGCTGTCGATCTGCTCACCACCAACGAAACCTTCTTTTTCCGTGAAAAACCGCACTTCGATTTGTTATTAAAACTATTAAAACAACACCCTCGCCGCCCGTTGCGCCTGTGGAGTGCCGCCTGTTCCAGCGGTGAAGAAGTCTATTCTTTAGCCATGACCTTGAATGAAGGGCTGGAACAAGGCACCCACTGGGAAATCATAGGCTCCGATCTTTGCCGTCAGGCGTTAGATAAGGCCAAACAAGCCATTTATCCCTTACAACGCACGGAAAACTTACCGACAGAATGGCTGAATCTGAATATTCCGCTTCCGCCGACATTAGGTTGTTTCGATATTATTTTTCTTCGTAACATGCTGATTTATTTTGATCCAAAAACCAAACAGCAAATACTGGAACGTATCATCGCGCAATTAAAACCTGGCGGTTTATTATTTGTCGGTCATTCTGAAGGGCTACACGGCATTAATTTACCCGTCACCGCCTATGCGCCAGCGGTGTATAGGAAAACGGAATGATTAAACCGCCACTTTATCTAAATCCAGGAGGCTATTTTTTTGGTCAACTGGATGGCGACCTGATCACGTTGCTCGGCTCATGCGTGTCATTATGTGCCTGGCACTCGGAAAAACGCTTATTAATGGCCAGTCATGTCGTGTTACCCGAACGTCCGAGCGACATGCTACTCAAAGATACCCGCTATGGCGATGTGGTGCTGCAGTGTGTTCTGGCTGATATTTATCGTCATAAAACCTTGGCCAGTGAATACAAACTGGCCTTATTTGGCGGCAGCACCACCATCTATGCTCAGAATGATTATAAAAACTCGGTGGGAGCCAGAAATGTCGACTATATGCGCTCGGTAGTGGAACAAGTCATGAAATGCAGTGTCAGCAAAGAAGATACTGGTGGAACTCAACACCGACGCTTACATATCGACGGAATAAATGGTCGGTTTCGTGTTTCGTTACTGGAAAAAGCCAGTTTACCGAAAAATAAAGAGGTGGAATGAATAAATCAATTCAGATCCTGGTGGTCGATGATTCCGCTTTAGTCCGCCAATTCATGACGGAGGTTATCGCCAGCCAACCCGATATGGCACTACTGGCCACCGCGCCGGATCCCATTGCCGCCATGACCAAAATGCAGAAACAATGGCCGGATGTCATCTTGTTAGATGTCGAAATGCCGAAAATGGATGGCATTACCTTTTTAAAACAAATTATGGCGCAACATCCGACACCGGTAGTTATCTGCTCCTCTCTCACCGAAAAAGGCACGGCGTTAACGCTGGAAGCCTTTAGTGCCGGAGCTGTTGCCGTATTTACCAAAGCCACGCTTGGCGTGCGTCAGCATCTACAATCGATCGCCAATGATTTGATCCGTGCTATCCGAGAGGCCAGTCAGGCGAAAACTACGACGGTGCGCCCACAGATTAAAGCTGAACCGGTCGCAATGGTGACGCCGTTACAAACGACC
>CALMKU010000007.1 GCA_937866945.1 uncultured Tolumonas sp. | reverse complement strand
GGTTTTGCGTATCAAACGAACTTTTTTTCTCAGCAGTGACGCCAATAATACGACAGGGTAAGTTGTTGAGCAGGATCACTTTGCCAACCGGATTCACCCGTTCATCATATAATTTAATCAATGTGTTGTGATCAATCACCACCACTGGTTGCAGTTGCTCAACAGCACTCTGATCAAAGGTTTTCCCATAGGCCATTTGCAGATCTTTAACCTGAAAATACTGGCCGGCGACACCATACACCATAGCAGTTAATGCCTTACCGCCATCACGTAACAGCGCATTGGTGCTCACGCTGGGCGTGACGCTGTCGGTATATATTTGCCCACTCAGCAGCGGTAGATCCTGCGGCGTCAGTGTTTGAATGGCGCTGGCATTGCGATCACCCCAATCTTTACCGGGATAGACATCAATGGTGTTAGTACCCATTGAGCTGATATCGCTGATCACTTTATTCCGTGCGCCCTGACCAACGGCCACCACACTCACCACTGCCGTGATACCAATGATGATACCGAGCATGGTAAGTAAGGTACGCATCCGATGGGTCAGCATGGAGAGCCACGCCATTTTGAAGGCTTCGGAAAAACGCGTCGATTGGCGAACCCACCAACTGGCGGTCTGTGGTATTTGAGGCTGCTCGGGTAGATCCTGACTATCAAGCGGCATGTCGATGTGACAAGGCGTTTGTCTACGGTCGGCAAGAATTCGGCCATCGCTGATTTCGATCACCCGTTCGGCGTGGGCAGCAATATTTTGGTCATGTGTAACCAGAACAATTGCGTGCCCCTGAAGATGCAGTTGCCGTAGGATCTGCATCACCTCTTTGCCGCTTTGACTATCTAATGCGCCGGTTGGTTCATCAGCCAGAATCACATTACCGCCATTCATCAGCGCACGGGCAATACTGACGCGTTGTTGTTGCCCACCCGATAGCTGGCTGGGGCGATTACGTTGTTTATCGGCAATGCCTAAGCGTTGCAGTAAGGCTCGCGCCCGCTGCAGTCGCGACGTTTTATTTTTACCGGCATAAATGGCGGGAATTTCCACATTACTTTCCGCTTTCAGATGTGACAGCAGATGGTAACGCTGGAAGATAAAACCAAAACAATCGCGGCGCAGATCGGCCAGTTGATCGCTGTTTAATGTGGCGGTGCTTTGGCCGTTGACTCGATATTCACCGTGGCTTGGGCGATCCAGACAACCGAGAATATTCATCAACGTAGATTTACCTGAGCCGGAGGCGCCAATGATCGCCACCATTTCGCCGGCATGGATATCCAGATTGATATTATCCAGTACGGTCAGACGATCATCGCCGGCCTGAAAATGACGACTGATGTGCTGTAATGCCAGTAACGGCGGGGCATTCGTCATGATTAAGGCCCCGGTGGTGGCGGCATCATGCGGCCTGAATTACTCGTACCAGCTTCGCTGCTTTTACTATCACCGAGAATAATACTGTCACCGTCATTTAAACCACTTAGCACCTGCGCATTCAGGCTGTCTTTTAATCCCAACTGGATGGTTTTGTTCACAACGCGATCGTGTTCCAGCACCCTGACATAGGCTTGCTGCTGAGCATCATTTTCAATCGCGGCTACGGGCACCAGCAGTACATTTTTTGCCTCACCGGAAACAATAGTGACTTGTGCCGTCATGGATACCCGCAGCCGGTGCTCGGGGTTTTTCACATCAAACAGGCCATTGTAATACACGGCACTGGAACTGGAGGATGACGACGACGAAGAGCTGGATGAACTTGAACTACTAGAAGAGCTGCTGCTATCGCTGCTATCGGAAGTCGATGCCGGTTCAATAGCTCGTAAGGTGGCGAAATAACGTTTATCCGGTTCGCCCAATATAGTGAACCAAACTTTCAAACCCGGTTTCACGTTGATCACATCGGCTTCTGAGATCTGCGCTTTCACCGTCATAGAGTCGAGATCGGCGAGCTTGATGATGGTCGGCACCGACTGTGAGGCGGCAACAGTTTGTCCTTCTTTAGTGACGATGGATATCACGGTGCCACTGATGGGGGCGGTAATACGGGTATACCCCAGATTAGCTTTTGCCGTATCGACGGAAACTTGTGCCGCGGTAATTTCAGCATCTAACTGGCTAATGGCGGCGCGGGTGGTGTCCAGCGAAGCAGCTGCGTCCTCCAGATTGGCTTTGGATGTCGCATCCTGTTGCCACATTTGCTGTTGTCGGCGATAGGCTAATTCATATTGGCGTAACAGGGCTTGTTTGGCTTGTTTTTGAGCTTTCGCACTATCGAGATTGGCCTGTGCCTGACGCAGCGTATATTGCTGTAAGATCGGGTCGATTTCAGCCACGAGCTGACCTTTGGTGACCTGTTCACCCAATGCTACTTTGAGCGATTTCAGCTGGCCGGAGACTTGCGCACCGACACTAACCTGATTGATGGCGTTCAGCGTACCAGTCGCTAAAACGGTTTGTTCAATATCGCCATAGCGAACTGGGGCCGTGATATATTGAATGGGGGCCGGGCCATGCAAGGCCGTAAAGGCAACCGTTAGTGCCAGCAGTGGCAAGATAAAATATAACCAGCGTTTTTTTAATAATGCCACGTCTCAGCTCCGCGCCCATCTTCGTCCGACATCATAGCCAGTTCTGTCAGTCACTCGTGAAGATTTACATGATTTTATCTCTGCCGTTACGGAGCTAATGCTCGGTGGGTTTTATCGTTTGACGGTGACGAACCTTAAGCCAGCGCGGCCAGAATATATTGAGTAACAGACCTGACAGCACCAGTAAAATTCCGATCCATTGCCAATGAGTAAGCTGTTCATTCAAAAACAGTCGTGCGCAAAACAGGCCAACCAATGGCACCAATAAGGTTAATGGGGCGACTTGCGCCACCGGATACGTGCGCAGCAGACGTCCCCACGCCACATAGCCATACAAGGTTGCGATCAGCGCCAGATAAACCACTGCCAATACGGAATGCCATTGCAGGTGCAACAGGCTGTTTGCCATCACCGTTGGTCCTTCCAACAAGTATGATGCGATGAAAAACGGCAAGGGTGGGATCAACGCACTCCAGACCACCAGACTCAGTAAGTTAAGTGATGCCTGACGTGAGATATGGCGATTAATAATATTGCCTAACCCCCAGCAAGCGGCGGCACAAATCGTGAGCAGGAAACCCGCCAGTGTCATGCCACTTTGCCCTTGTTGAGTTGCGAGCAAGACTAAACCGAGTGCAGAAATACCCAAGGTAAATGGCTGATGTGCTAACCAATGTTCCCGTAATAACACAGCGGCAAACAGTAGGGTAAACAACACCTGTGATTGCAAAACCAACGAAGCGATCCCCGCTGGCATGCCGACTTTCATCGCGGTAAATAAGAAAGCAAATTGTCCAAAACTAATCGTCAGCCCATAGGCTAACAGCCAGCGCCAAGCAATCTTGGGACGGGGTACAAACAAGATGGCCGGAAAGGCAACCAGCGAGAAACGTAAAGCGCCTAACAATAACGGTGATAACCCGTCGAGCCCCCAATGGATCACGACAAAGTTAAATCCCCATGCAAACACAATCAGCAGAGCGAAACCCCAATCTTTCAAAGACATGCGTATTGGTCCTGTTGGTATTGAGGCTTCAGTATATGCCGGTAGTTATCATTCCAGTAGTGCTACTGCTTTGATCTGAACCCATAACGGTATCGCCTGTTGTAGTTTGAGGGTATGCGCTGAGCGTTGCGTGATACGAGCCAGCAGAGGTTGTTGACCGACTTGCAATTTCACCAGCAAATGACCCGGTGTCTCCGCTGGCACCATGTCCAGCAAGGTGGCGGGTAATAAATTCAGAATACTGGAATCAACTGCCTTATGCAGACTAAGGCTGACATCGCGCGCATCGATGCGACAGCGAACGCGGCTACCAAGTGCTTGTTTGGTTTGACCGACTAACAATGAGATATGATCGGCCGTTTGCAAATGGGCGAGACCATCGTCTTCCAGTTCATGCAGTGTCATCTCCCATACCACGGCCGCTTGTTCGGCAAAATCAGCCGGTAAGTCTAACCGCGACAAAGTTTCATTTAAGGGGCCTGAGGCCACTACTTTACCTTGTTGTAACAGGGTCAGATGATCGGCCAGCCGTGAAACCTCATCAGTAGCGTGACTGACATAAATAATAGGGATCGACAATTGGCGGTGTAACTGTTCCAGATAAGGCAAGATCTCCTGTTTTCTGGCTTGATCCAGCGCAGACAATGGTTCATCCATCAATAAAATTTTCGGCGCCAATAATAAAGCACGGGCAATCGCGACCCGTTGCCGTTCTCCGCCAGATAACTGATGCGGGCGGCGTTGCAGTAATGACTGAATGCCCAACAGCTGGCAGATATATGTAAAATCGGCTTTCGGATGTTGCGGCGGTAGCCGTTTTACGCCAAACAACAGATTTTGTTCGACGGATAAATGCGGAAACAAGCTGGCTTCCTGAAAGACATAACCTAATGAGCGCTGATGTGGCGGAATGAAAATATTCCGGCTCGTGTCCTGCCAGATCTCATCACCAATCGCGATATAGGCATCCGGCAATTTTTCCAGCCCCGCCAGTGCCCGCAGGCAGGTAGTTTTGCCGCAACCCGATGGTCCAAACAACGCGCTGACGCCTTGCCCCGGTAATTGTAATGCGACATCCAGAGCAAAATCACCACGCGGCCAGCGCAGCCGGATCGAAATATCAGCCATGCTGTGTTCTCCGATTCTGACCAAACCAGTAGATCAGCATCAGCGCCAGCATGGCAAACAGCACCATGCCGCCAGCCAGCCAATGCGCTTGCAGATATTCCTGATTTTCGACGTGTTCATACAGCAAGATCGACAGCACTTTGGTTTCGCCGGGAATGCTGCCACCAATCATCAACACTACTCCGAATTCGCCTATGCTATGGCAAAACGCCATCACGGCGGCGGTTACTAGCCCCGGCCTAGCAAGAGGCAGCGCCACGGAAAAAAAACAATCCATCGGTGATGCCCGTAAGGTGGCGGCAACCTCCAATGGGCGCGATCCCATAGCCTCGAAGGAGTTTTGGATCGGTTGAATGGCAAATGGCAGGCTATGCAAGACACCACCGAGCACAATACCGGCAAAACTGAATGGCAATGCCTGCCAGTGTAGCGTTTCTAATAATTGCCCAACCGGACCATGCGGGCCGAGTAACAACAACAGATAAAAACCCAACACGGTCGGCGGCAAAACCATCGGCAAACTTAAGATGGCATTAAACAGCGGTTTATAACGGCTGCGAGTTTGCGATAGCCACCAGGCCAGCGGCGTGGCAACCAATAATAAAATCCCCATCACCAACAAGGCCAGTTTGAGTGTCAGCCACACAGTGTTCCAGTCTTGTTCCATCATGCTGGTTTATCCTTGAAGCTTATCCTTGATAACTACACAGTAAAACCGCCGATGCTTTGAAGGCTGCGCAAGCTTCCTGATTTTCCTGTAATTGCATGTTATCGGCGCTTTCTGTGGTGACCACGGCACACACGGTTTTATCTCCGGGCAAGTTGATCACCACTTCGCTATTCACCGGGCCACGATGAATTTTGCTGATGTGTCCCCACAACTGATTACGAGGAGAAAGTTTTAATTGCCGATCGGTCACTAGCATGACCGACGATGATTTCACGAGAGCATATAACTCTTGCCCCATGGCAATACCTAAACTTTCTGCTGACTCTCGAGTGATGACGGCAATCAGCTGCACGTTATCGTCCAACTGCAAGGTCACTTCAAAATCGACCGGCGCAGTACGCAGCGCCACTACGGTGCCGACAAACTGGTTCCTCGCGCTACTACGCATCGATATGCGACGTAATAAACGACGAAATTGCGTGATGTCGTAAAAATTGTCATCTTGCTGACAGGGTTTATTTTGTAGTTGCTGTTGTACTCTTTCGAGAACTTGTTGATATTCCGCCTGCAGTACCCGATACAAAGCAACGGTCTGTTTACCGTAGGCGGTAAGTTGGGTGCCCCCGCCATTTTTCCCGCCAGCGGTGCGGATAACCAACGGCTGTTCTGCCAGATTATTCATCTCGTCCAACGCATCCCAGGCGGCACGATACGACATGGGAATGGATTTAGCCGCTTGTGATAACGAGCCCAAACGTTCAATCGCTTCTAATAATTGAATACGGGTATCCCCTAAAGAAGGCCCCACTTCAGTGCATAATTTGAGTTCCCCTAACAGAGCGGGCGGCGTTGAAGTTGGTTGTCGGGACATGAAAACCTCTCAAAACAGGTGGATATGCGATTTAACATATAGCGCGTAATATTTTAGTACGTATAGCGACATTAAAAATGTGCAGTTTGAAACAGTTGTTGCAACAACTGTACCTGTACGGACAAACCTATTAGTGCGACTAAAAGATCAGCGGGTGGAATGTGCGGAATAGAAAGAAGAGACGCAGTTTTCGGTGCTGCGTCTCAAGACGTTTATCAAGCAGATAACGGTTGCTGGATCATATTAGTCAGACTGATCCGGTTGACGGCGTGCACCAGTTCCCCGGTAATAATATTTTTAGCCACCGTCTGGTAGCGGTTTTTGCAGCCACTTTTGCGAATGGCATTATTCAGATGAAAGTTAACTGTGCGTTCTGTGATGCCAAGGATCTGGGCAATCTCCCACGAGGTTTTGCCTTCACTGACCCAAAACAGACACTCTTTTTCCCGCGAGGATAAATATGATTGTTCCGGTGAAAATAACGGAATGGCCTGTTCTTGAATAATATGGCCGAGATAACTTAGGTGGAAATAATCCTGTAAGCGGATCGGTTCTTTGCGATGGCGGCTCAGGGCAAAATAACCGTAAAATCCCGATGGCCCGTGTAGCGGGATCGCAATTCCTTCTTCCATGCCGAACTGACGCCAAGAGTCCATAGGCAGAAAGGCTTCATGTTCCAGTTTGACATCCGCTTGCCAGAATAAAGGGCGGCTTTGTGACTGCGAACGCAGATACAGCGAATCATTTTGAATGGTAGTGTTTTGTGCATAATGCTCAGCCCAGTTTTCCGGTGTTTGCATTAGTAAGGTCAGATCCGTTTGCTGTAAGCCGCGACGCAGTGTCAGGCAGAGCTGGTAATACTCAAAGCCATTGGCGAGGCAAAGTTTGGCCAGTTGATCAGCCAATATTTGTGGTGTTTGGCAATTTTGGATGCGAAAACGCTGCTCTTCCAATGGAAAAGTAAAGTTATTCATTTTTTATGATCCCGTGTTTTATTTAGTTATTAGTTGTCAGTTGACAACGTGTAACAAGATACATGATGGCTCATATTTTGCGCAAAAGATTTGTTAACCAATTCAATGTTTGCGCACAGATAAAATCTGACAGGGTATTCGTTTTTTACAGTGGCATATATTTTGGACTGACAATATGCGCCGCTGAGGGGCGATTAGTTCTGTTCTGTAGTGCCTCTTTTCTTCTAGAATAACGCACATCTGTAATGATTGAGGTTTGTTATGTCTCTGCATGTGATTATTCTGGCGGCGGGTAAAGGCACCCGTATGCGCTCATCCCTGCCAAAAGTGCTGCATCCTGTCGCTGGACGCCCGATGGTTAGCCATGTCATTGCCACCGCCCGCCAACTTAATGCCGATAAAATCCATCTGGTCTATGGCCATGGCGGCGAAGTGATGCAGGCCAGACTGAATGAAGCCGATGTGGAATGGGTGCTACAAGCCGAACAGCTGGGCACTGGGCATGCAGTGGCACAGGCAACACCGGCGATCCCTGATGATGCCAATGTCTTGGTGTTATACGGTGACACACCGTTGATCACCACTGAGACATTACGGGAACTGTTGCAAGTCCAGCCGAAAAACGGCATTGGTTTACTGACGGTGTCATTGGATGACCCTACCGGGTACGGTCGTATTTTACGTGCGGACGATCAGGTAGTCGGTATCGTTGAGCAAAAAGATGCCAGTGTGGGTCAACAGCGGATCAACGAAGTGAACACTGGTGTGCTGGTAGCGCCAGCGAAACAGCTGAAACAGTGGTTGGCGGGTTTAACCAATAAAAATGCGCAGGGTGAATATTATCTGACCGATGTTATCGCAGCCGCACATCATGCGGGTAGTTCTATTCAAACGGCACAACCAAGTTGTGCGCAGGAAGTGGAAGGGGCCAATAACCGCCTGCAATTGGCCAATTTGGAACGCTTTTATCAAAAACGCGCAGCAGAACAACTGATGCTGGATGGCGTTACGCTGTTGGATCCGGCGCGGTTTGATCTGCGCGGACAGCTGACTTGCGGCGAAGATGTTGTTATTGATGCCAATGTGATCATTGAAGGTCAGGTGGAATTAGGTCATCGCGTGCAGATTGGTGCCGGTTGTATTCTGAAAAACTGCCGCATCGCGGATGACAGCATTATCAGCCCGTATTCCATCATTGAAAGTTCCACCTTGGCCGAAGGTTGCACCGTGGGCCCATTTGCCCGTTTACGCCCGGGCGCTGAACTCGCCGCACAAGCACATGTAGGGAATTTCGTTGAGCTGAAAAATGCCAAATTGGGTTTCGGTTCCAAAGCAGGTCATCTGAGTTATCTGGGTGACAGCGATATTGGCGCCAACGTGAATATCGGTGCCGGTACTATTACCTGTAATTATGATGGTGCGAATAAACATAAAACCATCATTGAAGATGATGTGTTTGTCGGTTCCGACACCCAGCTGGTGGCTCCGGTTCGTATAGCCAAGGGGGCTACGCTGGCGGCCGGTTCAACTATCACGCGTGATGTTGCAGAAGATGAACTGGTTTTGAGCCGTGTGCCACAGCATCACGTAACTGGCTGGCAGCGTCCGGTAAAACAGAAAAAATAATCTGCATTAGTCAGATCATCTGAATAGTTAGGCCCACCATTGTGTGGGCTTTTTATTTTCGGCTAAAAAATTCCGATCCTCCGGCTTGAAGTTTCTTTTTGTAAGAATATACTGCCTGTTAAATTTCGGATCGAAACTTAAGCGATGATCAAACGAAACACACAACAACGTCGGCATGCCATTATTTCTCTGCTCAATGAACAGGGCGAAGTCAGTGTGGAAGATCTGTCGCAGCGTTTTGCTACCTCCGAAGTGACGATCCGTAAAGACCTGGCTGAGCTTGAACGCAGTGGAGTGCTGTTACGCCGTTACGGTGGCGCTATTTCGCTGCCGTCCGAAATCCTGGCGGAAGAAGTGCCGGCTAAAGTTTCGCAACGAAAATTAGCTATCGCACAAGCGGCAATACAACATATCCGCGATCATAATCGCATCATCATTGATAGTGGCAGTACCACTGGTGCGATGATCCCATTATTGGCGGCCAAACGCGGTCTGGTGGTGATGACCAACTCGCTGACTGTCGCCCAAGCGCTGCGTGAATTGGAGAATGAACCAACCTTGCTGATGACTGGGGGGACCTGGGATCCGCATTCCGAAGCTTTCCAAGGGCAGGTGGCAGAACAGGTATTACGCTCCTATGATTTTGATCAGCTGTTTGTCGGTGCGGATGGGGTTGATCCGGCGCGTGGCACTACCACTTTTAATGAATTGGTTGGTTTATCACGGGTGATGGCCGAAGTGGCGCGAGAAGTGATCGTGCTGGTGGATTCCGAAAAATTTGGCCGTCGTATTCCCAATCTGGAATTGCCGTGGAGTGCGATAGATACCTTGATCACTGATGATGGGATCGGGGAAGAGCTGAAGCAACAAATTGAACAACATGATGTGCATGTGATTTGTGCGTCGGTTAATACTTGAACATCAGCTGTAAGTCATGACTAAACGCAGACACGCTATAAATACATCCATGTAAGCTCGGCTGCCGCATCCATGCGGCAGACGGTCTGCTTATTAGTCATATCTTACTGCATATTTATTTTAAAGTTCTGTTTAGTAACAACAGACTTCATCTGGAGATAATTATATGTGTGGAATCGTCGGTGCAGTAGCCCAGCGTGATATCGCTGAGATTTTGGTAGAAGGCTTACGCCGTCTGGAATACCGCGGTTATGACTCCGCCGGTGTGGCAATCATCAATGCACAAGGCGAATTACAGCGTGTACGTCGTCTGGGTAAAGTGCAAGAATTGGCGAGCGCATTGGAAGAGCAACCTTTGTCTGGCGGTACTGGTATTGCGCACACACGCTGGGCAACTCACGGTGAACCGTCAGAAATCAACGCGCATCCACATGTATCAAATGGCGATTTAGCCGTCGTCCATAACGGTATCATCGAAAATCATGAAGAACTGCGCGTAAAATTGCAGGGTTTAGGTTACGAATTTGTCTCTCAGACAGACACCGAAGTGATTGTGCATCTGGTGCACCATTACCTGAAAACTGCTGGTAGCCTGCTGCAGGCACTGCAAACGGCAGTGAAAGAGCTCCGCGGCGCATACGGTACGGTAGTTATGGATCGTCGTGATCCATCCCGTCTGGTCGTGGCGCGTTCAGGTTCACCGCTGGTTATCGGTCGTGGCTTGGGTGAAAACTTCATTGCATCTGATCAATTGGCGCTGTTGCCGGTGACTCGTCGTTTCATGTTCCTGGAAGAAGGGGATGTCGCGGAAGTCACTCGTCGTGGCGTGCAGATCTTTGATCATGCTGGCAAGCCAGTTGAACGCGAAGAGATCGAATCCGAGCTGTCGCATGACGCGGGTGATAAAGGTCAATATCGCCACTACATGCAAAAAGAGATCTACGAACAGCCACAATCGATCCTGAACACTTTGGAAGGTCGTCTGGTTGGCAATCATATTGTGCCGGAATCTTTCGGTACACATGCGCGTGAAATCTTCCAGAAAGTACAGCACGTGCAGATCGTGGCGTGTGGTACGTCTTATCATTCTGGTATGGTTGCGCGTTACTGGTTTGAAGCGCTGGCTGGCGTTTCCTGTAACATCGAAATTGCGTCTGAATTCCGCTATCGCAAATCAGTTGTGCATCCAAACAGTCTGATTATTACCTTGTCTCAGTCTGGTGAAACCGCCGATACCTTGGCTGCGTTGCGTCTGGCCAAAGATATGGGTTATATGGCCAGTCTGACTTTGTGTAACGTGCCGGGTTCTTCTTTAGTCCGCGAATCTGATCTGGCGTTCATGACCCGAGCTGGTGCGGAAATCGGTGTGGCATCAACCAAAGCGTTCACAACCCAACTTACCGGTTTGCTCATGTTGGTGACGGCGATTGGTCGTGGCAACGGTAATATGAGTGAAACGGATGAGCATTGTGTGGCAAGTGCATTACAAGCATTGCCGATGCAAATTGAACACGCCTTACAGCTGGATAAACAAATTGAAGCTCTGGCCGAACAGTTTGCCAACAAGCAACACAGTCTGTTTTTAGGTCGCGGTGATCAATATCCAATCGCGATGGAAGGTGCGCTAAAACTTAAAGAAATCAGTTATATCCACGCAGAAGCCTATGCGGCCGGTGAATTAAAACACGGCCCGTTGGCACTGATCGACAGTGAAATGCCGATCATTGTGGTGGCGCCGAACAATGAGTTGCTGGAAAAACTGAAATCCAACGTGGAAGAAGTGCGTGCCCGCGGTGGTTTGTTGTATGTGTTTGCTGATCGGGCTGCCGGTTTCACCAGCGATGACACGATGCGCGTGATGCCAATGGAAAGTGTCGCTGACATCATTGCACCAATTGTGTACACCATTCCGATGCAATTACTGGCCTATCACATTGCGCTGATCAAGGGCACCGATGTGGATCAACCACGAAATCTAGCCAAATCAGTGACAGTTGAATAATCGATTGTCATAAAAAAGCGTAATTGTAGGTTAACATTATATTCTTAAACTTGACATTAAATTCGTAAAGTTTGACAAAATTTTTGTAAACTTAACATTATATTTGAAAACTAGAAAAGTCCAGCTATGCTTGATTAAAAAGCATCCTGGACTTTTTTATGGCACGTAAAAATTACTTCTTATCGGAAAAACTGATTGAACAGCGGATCAAGGATGGTCGTGGGCAAGGCTATGGCGAAAAGTATCAACCATGGCTACGCGTTCAGGATGTCCCTTCCGATGGTCGATCTCATCGTATTTTCTCTCACAAAACAAAACGCATTCATCATTTATTGTCTGATCTGGAACTGGCAACGTTTCACTTGTTTGACTGGTCAGAAAGTGTTCTGGACATTCGGGAGCAATTTCCTTTGATACGCGATGACACTCGTATCATTGCTCAGAGAGAAGGAATAAAACATCCCGTTACTCAAGGTGTTGATCTGGTCATGACGACGGATTTTCTGATTGATGCGAAAGACCCATTTCCGGCCCAGTTTGCTGTTCAAGTGAAATATCAGGAATCCTTCAAAGACCCACGAACCATTGAAAAACTTGATTTAGAACGTTGTTATTGGCAACAAAAAGGTATTCCGTGGGTCACGATTACTGAACAAGACATTGATGTGCAAATTCGCAAAAACATTGAATGGCTTTACTCCGTAAAAATAGATGACATTACATCAACTAAACAAATATCAGAGACCATGGCATTTTTGCCTGCTGCTGTCGCGAGATTTTCAGAGTTCTCTGTTATCGATGCTTGTAAGCATATTGATTTAGCGTATGAACTCGAACTCGGTCAATCACTTCGAGATCTCAGACTTCTTATGGCTAATAGACTCGCTGTTTTTGATATCAGAAAACCTGTTCATCAGTTAAAAATCGCAGATATAAAATTTATGCAATTGAATGGTATGGAGCCGTTTCTTTATGTGGAAAATCAATGAAGTATTGTCTTTTGATGATGTCCGCTATCGAATTTTGCACATACATCAAAGTGAAATCATCTGGATCAATATTGATGAAAACAAAGGCATTCCAAAATTAGTTCTTCACCTGCAACTTATTGAGTGGATGGACAATGGTCGATTGGTCCGATCTCAAGATCCTTACGCCTATTTGATTCATGAAGAACCGCTAGTTGATTCGGCTGCATTTAAGAAAAGGGAACATGCATATCAGGTTATATCCCCTGTTATCTTCGATGATCAATGTTTTGATACAACGGTACGAGCACAACGCATAAAACATGTAGAACAAACCGGTATCGCGACCAAAGCAAATATTTATCGTTTGTTAAGACAATATTGGCAACGAGGACAAACGTTAAATGCATTGCTTCCTGATTTCAAAAACCAAGGTGCTCCAAATAAGAAAAGAGCGGCAACGAATACTAATAAAGTAGGCAGAAAGCGCCAATATGGTGATAGTGTCGGAATAAAAATAGATGAAAACATAGAAAGATTAATGCGATTAGCTATAGAAGAAAAGTTACTCGCATCAACTCAGTTAAGTATTGCCAAAGTACTCCGAGACTTTAAAAGTAAATTTATTCAATATTATCCAGATGTTAGTAAAGAAAATTTGCCAACACGTAGGCAATTTGAATATTTTTACAAACGAGAATATGACCAATCAGTCAGAGTTAAGGCTAGAACTGATGACGGTATATATAAAAAAGATGTTAGGCCGCTTACAGGTACTGCAACCGCAGCCTCATTTGGTCCAGGTAGCCGCTATGAAATTGATGCGACTATTGCGGATATATATTTAGTTGCCGATGACGATAGAAGTAAAATTATTGGTAGGCCAACGCTATATATTGTCATTGATGTTTTTAGCCGAATGATTGTCGGATTTTATATCGGGTTTGATAATCCGTCCTATGTGGTTGCAATGCAGGCATTCATTAATGCATGTGTTGATAAAACTGAAATATGCCATTCTCTTGGACTGAATATCTCAGTGGATGATTGGCCGTGTATCGGTTTACCTGATGTTGTTTTAGCCGATAGAGGCGAGTTGATGAGTAACCAATTGGACTCACTCATCAGTACATTCAATGTTCGTATTGAAAGTGCGCCACCCAGACGAGGTGATGCGAAAGGGATCGTTGAACGCTGTTTTAAAACACTACAAGCGGAATTCAAACCTTATGCACCAGGGGTTGTTGTTGGAAATAAAATCAAAAAACATGGTGAACAGGATTATCGGCTGAATGCAGCCATAACAATCTCGGATTTTGCTCGTATTATCATCAGGTCGATTCTCTTTAGAAATAACCACCATGTTTTAACCAAATATGATCGTGATGCTGATTTACCGATAGATATGCCTTCAATACCAATCTATTTATGGCGGTGGGGCCTGCAAAACCGAACGGGTCGGCTACGAACTGTTGATCCTGAGTTTTTAAGAATTGCAGTATTACCTCGGGAAAAAGTCAGTGTTTCTACATCCGGCGTTTGCCTATGGGGAATGTATTACACCAGTTCAGAAATGTTACGTGAGGGGTGGTTGCTTCGCAGTCAGGAGGTGAATCGACCAGATAAACTAGAAGCCGCGTATGATCCTGGTTGTGCCGATACAATTTATCTTTTTCCTCAATCTGGTAGCCGAGGCTATTGGATTTGCTCGCTTACAGAACAAAGCCGACGATTCAGAGGCATGACATTCTGGCAAGTTTGGGATATTCAAAAAGAAGAGAAGCATTCCCAAGCAAACGCAAAATTTGATGAGGATGTACATCGTCGGGAATTGGATGATTTTATTCAGGGTGTCATTGCGGAATCGAAGAAGTTATTACCAAATATTCAAGAATCAAATCAACAGCGAATTCAGCAAATTCGCTCTAATAAAAAAGAAGCCCGTGAACAAGAGCGCCAGCAAAGAACAAAATCTAATACAGTTCAGCCAGAACAGAATATCGCTGAAGTGATCCCACTTCAGAGTTCAGAGGATGATTATAGCTATCCATCCTTTATCCCTGGGTTATTTGAAACTGATGAGGATGAATAAACATGACAACATCCCGTATTACAGCAATTTACAGGGATACAGGTGTTGAAGCCTATAAAGCAAACCCTTTGATCGAGGCATTACCGCCATTGCTGGATGCTTATGATGCAACACTTGATCTGAAAGCAACGCTGAAATTTGAAGCATCGGATTTAGCTCAATCTAGAGTGATTCGGGCACACAACATTTGTCGAATTCAAGATGATTTTTTTCAACCACTGAGTTCGCATATGGCGTTAAACGAACGAGTTTCCATCATGATCAGGGGTGGATATGTAGGCCGCAATCCCCAGAATGGGATGCTACAGCGACATCTCCAAAATGGATATGAGCGGGTTCAACGTGGTGAACTTTCTGCATTTCGATATGATGATGTCGGTTCGACGGCTCAGAGTCTGCTTTTGATTGGTTGTTCTGGTTGTGGAAAAACTACCTCGTTAAAACGCATCTTATCAGCGTACCCTCAAGTGATTTATCACCCAGAGATGAATCTTGAGCAGGTTGTTTATCTTAAAATTGACTGTTCTCATAATGGTTCATTGAAAGAAATTTGTCTTAATTTTTTCAGGGCATTAGATCGTGCGCTTGGTGAAAATTACGAAAAACGATATGGGTTAAAAAAGCATGGTATTGAAACCATGCTGGCATTGATGGCTCAGATTGCGAATGCACATGCCTTGGGCCTGCTAGTTATTGATGAAATTCAGCATCTCAGTCGTTCAAAATCTGGTGGTTCTCAGGAAATGCTGAACTTTTTTGTCACGATGGTGAATACAATCGGCGTGCCGGTGATGCTGATTGGAACACCCAAAGCGCGTGATATTTTCGAAGCGGATCTGCGTTCTGCACGACGAGGCGCAGGGTTCGGGGCGATATATTGGGAACCAATGCCGCAATATGTCAAGGGTGCACCGAATAACGAATGGATCGGGTTTACAAATAATCTCTGGAAACTGCAACTACTGCAAAAGCGTGATCTATTACTTTCTGATGATATTCGAGCTCTATGGTTTGATCTCAGCCAAGGAGTTATGGATATCGTGGTGAAGCTTTTTATCTTGGCGCAATTAAGAGCATTGGCTATAGGTAAAGAACGGATCACAACAGGGCTGCTACAACAGGTTTATGACGATGACCTGATACCGGTTCATCCAATGTTGGACGCATTACGCTCTGGTATTCCTGAACGTATTGCTCGCTATTCTGATCTCATGGTTCCAGAAATGGACAAAAGGCTGATTCAATTACAACAAAAGATTTCTTCAATTTCGCAAGAAACGCCAGCAACACTCGCGATGAAAGAACTTCCAACCGAAGATGAACAACGTATCTATATGATGCTGCAAGAGGATTATGATTCTACATTACTGGTAAAAACGATCCGTAATGCATTTAGTCAACATCCACAGTTAACCAGACAACAGCTACTTCCTATTATTCTAGAATGGTTAATGACATCGGTTGGCGAAGTTGATACTCCTTCTGAAATCGCTAAGCCAAAAAAACAAACAAGCATCATAAAATCAAAAGATTGGGATACGTTGCAAACTGACAGTTTACGGTATATGTATTCGCAAAATTCCGCTCCAACAGCAATTTACAATGAGATGGTCAAAGCGGGATATATCTTAAAGCTCAGCGACATTTTGCAAAAAGCAGGATAACGCGATGAAATTACCGGCCCCGCATCCGAATGAATTGATTTACAGCACTGTCGCGCGGGCTGGTGTTTATTTCGGTTTGGTAAGCCCCAAACAACTGCTGGATGAGGTATTTGCCGATAGAAAGGTCATTGCCACGCTGGATCTACCCAGCCACCTACAATCAATTGTGGGATTGTTAAGTGGCACTGAACTATATGATTTAGAAACATTGGTGTACAAACACACATTGTTTCCACTTTATGCGCCTTTTGTACCAGAGCATCTACGGCAACGAGCAATAAAGCGCATGTCTGCCAGAGCTGATGGTGCGGTCCACTTGATGCTCGGTGTTGCTGCATCAAGAATTAAATCTGTCCGTACTTTTCGTTTTTGTCCTATGTGCATGGAGCGACAACTCTATACCTATGGTGAATATTATTGGCAACGCGATTGGTTTTTACCTGAATTACCGGTGTGTCCTGAGCATGGTTGTTTAATTGATACCTCCATTTATTTAGATGAGCACCGACATCAGTTCGTACCTTTAAATCCTGCATGTTTCACAATGAAGACGAGTAGTAAATATGTTGCCAATGATCTCCCTCTTGCACTGGCTGCCGCAGAGCTTCTTGAACAACCAGCGCAACAATCACCCACCTTTGCGCAATGGACACATTTTTATCATGAGATTGCTACGGAAAGTGGATGCGGCAGAGGTAAGCAGGTTGATCATGAGAAAATTTTGAATTTAGTGTGTTCTCGGTTCGATATTCGTTATTTGGAAAACAAAGGCTTATTGAAGCAATCACAAAGTGACAGTTTTTGGTTGCGGTCTATTTTTCGTAAGCATCGAAAATCATTCAGTTTCTTTGAACATCTCATCGTGTGGCAAGCGTTAGTCCCTGCACTTTCAGTTTCTGAGATCTTCATTAAAGTGCGTCGATATGCACCCGAAACAGTGCTCAAAGAGAGTCAATCCGGCGTTGATAATGCCATCTCCATATCAGATGAATGTCGAATGTGTCGCCAAAGATGGGAAGAATTAGTCTTACTACATGGCGTGAAACCGGCCAGACATCAAGAGACAGGTGGTTCTTTATATGCATGGCTTTACCGGCATGATCGGGATTGGTTGCTTGCGTTTAATGAACAGCAAAAAAGACCTTTAAAAATGGTTAACAATCGAGTTGATTGGCATTTGCGTGACCGACAATTAG
>CALMKU010000006.1 GCA_937866945.1 uncultured Tolumonas sp. | reverse complement strand
CCTGGCTGTTCGTTAACGGTATTTTTGAAGTCACCTTTACACAGCGCATGTTCTTTGAAGTAACCGTAAGTACCAGAAACAGAGTTACGACCAAACAATTGAATGTCTTTATCGCCCCACTCACCGGTCAGACCCAGATCACCCCATTTAGTCGTGGTCTGAGTACCGCCACATTTCATGGTGGTAGAGAAAGTTTCGTCCAGCTGCAGCATAGTTAACCCTTTGATTGGGTTATCTTTATGAGCGAATACAGCCAGAGCATCGATAGCGACTGGTACAGCTGTTGGTTTGTAACCGTAACGTTTTTCGAAGGCTTCAATTTCACCTTCTTTCATCTTACGGCTCATTGGGCCAAACTGAGAAGTACCTTCAGTCAGTGCTGGTGGTGCAGTAGAAGAACCTGCTGCCTGGATCTGAATGTTAACGTTAGGATATTCACGTTTGTACTCTTCAGCCCACAGGGTCATCATGTTAGCCAGTGTATCTGAACCAACAGAAGACAGGTTACCTGAGATACCGCTTACTTTTTGATATTCAGGAATTGATGCGTCTACGCCTGCTGCCAATACTTGGCCAGACAGGAAGCTGGCAGCTGCAAAACCAACCACACTCACTACTTTGTTCAGTTTCATCCACTTTCTCCGTTTGAGAATGTTCTCTAAGTTGACGCAGATAAGTATCTGCTGCCAATGTGACGACTTTAATAAAGATAGATGACAGTTATGTGACAATAAAAACTATCTTACTGCTTAACCACTAGGCTTTCTGGGATCAAAAAGCTGAAACAACTTCCTTTGCCCGGTGTGCTCTCAATATTTAATCCACTGTCATGGTGACTAAGTGCGTGTTTCACAATTGCCAGCCCCAAACCTGAGCCGCCGGTTTGCCGCGAACGCGCTCTATCCACCCGATAAAAGCGATCAGTAAGCCGCCCAATGTGTTCGAGTGCGATACCCTCGCCTTCATCGGTGACTGAAAAAACGGCTTTCGAGCCATTCCGATACCACTGCACCGTAATTTTGCGGCCTGCCGGGGTATATTTGATCGCATTGTTAACCAGATTAGTCATGGCACTGCGGAGTTGATCTTCATCACCGTGAATTTTCAACTGTTCATCAACCTGGAAATGAAGTTCATGTCGCATTGCGCCACTCAACGCTTTTGCTTCATGCTGCAGCATCAGGAGCATTTTCGGCACATCAACAATATGGGTTCGATCAATATCAGTCGCGACTTCAATCCGCGATAATGTTAATAATTGATCGACCAGATTATCCATACGCAGGGTTTGCTCTAACATCACCTGCTGCATTTTTTTCCAGCGGGCAGGAGGCGGAACATCTTCCTCCAGCATTTCCAGATAGCCTTTCAATACGGTTAATGGTGTACGTAGCTCGTGTGAGACATTGGCGACAAAGTTTTTGCGCATGTTCTCGACACTTCTGATCCGCGTAATATCGCGCACCACCAGCATGAATTGGTCATCGGCATAGGGCATCACACGCACTTCTAAGACTTTGCCATCGTTGATCGGTGATGGCATTTCCAGTGGTTCGCTGAATTCACGTTGCTGTAAAAAGCTGACAAAGGCAGGATTACGGATCAGGTTACTGATGTTTTGCCCGGCATCTTCCGGCCAACGGAATCCCAGACATTGCCCAGCTAGTCGGTTACACCAGATGATGGAACCATCATTTCGGCAAACAACTGCTGCATCCGGCAATGCTTCCGCCCCCTCACGGAAACGGCGGATCACACTGGCAAGTTCACGACGCCGCAAACGATGACGCTGCTGCAAGCGGTAAATGCCATTGAAGATCAATTCCCAGGTGCCCGGCCCCTGCGGCGGAATAAGACTACGATCGTTCCATAACCAATCTTGTAGTCTTTTCTGATAGCGATAAAACCAAATGATATGGTAAGTCAGGGCAAAAATAAGACCTAATCGCCAATCACCCAGTAATGCGCCAACAAGCAAAAGCGGTGTATATAACACAACTACTTTTTTGATTATTGACGTCCAGTAATCAGGTTGTTGCATACAATCCCTTAGATACGGGAGGAAAAACGATAACCTGCACCACGCACAGTTTGAATTAACACTTCATGACCCGTTACAGCCATTGCTTTACGCAAACGACGGATATGCACATCGACCGTGCGATCTTCGACGTAGACGTTGGTGCCCCATACGTTGTTTAACAGCTGTTCCCGACTATATACACGTTCGGGATGCGTCATAAAGAAATGTAACAAACGGAATTCAGTCGGCCCCATATCCAGCGGTAAATCATTGGCGGTCACCCGATGAGAAACCGGATCAAGGCGCAACCCCTGCACATCGATCACTTCTTCCGTGGCGGTCGGTGCAGAGCGGCGCATAACAGCTTTAATACGAGCCGTCAGCTCTTTCGGGGAGAAAGGCTTCGTGATGTAGTCATCGGCGCCAACTTCCAAACCACGCACTTTATCTTCTTCTTCACCACGCGCAGTTAACATGACAATCGGAATATTCCGTGTCAGTTCTTCCTGTTTCATCAATTTGATGAATTGGATACCACTGCCGCCGGGGATCATCCAGTCGAGCAAAATCAGCTCTGGATATGGTTCCTTTACCAGAGCTACAGCTTCAGAAAAATCAGCCGCTTCAACAGGCTCAAACCCGCGTTGTTCCAGCATGAAACACAACATCTCGCGGATGGGTGCTTCATCCTCAACAACCAAAACACGCTTTGACATGATAAAAACCCTTTTATGACAAGTCTGATGTCATTATCAGAAGGTTTTATGACAGTTTTATGATAAGCATTATTCTTGTCATATCAAGGCAATACAATTCTACTTTCTCCACCGCCCATACTTTGCACTTTGATCTGCACGCCAATGCGCTCCACCAGCGTTTGTACATGTGAAATTACACCGACTTGGCGACCAGCAGCTTGTAAGGCATCCAGACTGGCAATCGCGGTATCCAGACTCTCTGGATCGAGTGTGCCAAAACCTTCATCAATAAACAGCGATTCAATGCGGGTATCGTGTGATGACAAGGACGACAATCCCAAGGCCAGCGCCAATGACACAAGGAAGCTTTCACCACCAGACAATGACTCTACAGCGCGAATATCATCGCCCATGTCACGATCAATGACTTGCAGCGCCAGATCAGTGCCTGGAACCCGCTGCAGCTGATAGCGCGGCGCTAATTCAGCTAAGTGCAAGTTCGCCAACCCCAGCAACTGTTCCAGTGTCAGACTTTGTGCAAAGGTGCGGAATTTGGCTCCACTGGCTGAGCCAATCAAATCACTCAACTGCTGCCAGCGATCACTAATTTGTAATTGTGTTTGATAGGCTTGTTGCAATTCAGCTTGTGTTACTGCTGCCTCTTCTGCCTGTAACTGCAGTCGTTTAAGATCGAATAACAGCTGATCTAAATCTTGTAGATGTAGCGTCATTTCTTGCTGACGAACAACGAGTTGATTGAGCTCTAACGTCGCCCATTCAGGTTGTGCTTGTTGTAGAGTTTCACAGCGTTTGAGTTGTAACGCGATCTGTTGCTCACGTTCTTGTAAACGCGTTTTAGCTTGCGTAAGCAGCTCATCTAAATGAGCCAGTTGTTCACGCTGCAAACGCACATGTTCTATCGGCACAATTAACAGCTGCCGAATTTCATATTCGGTTAAATTCAACTTTTGCTGCTGCTGCATAGTGCTGCGCAATAGTGTGCGCTGCTGAGCCTGCAATTGTTCCAGATGGTGTTGCTGGCTGGCTACTTGCGATTGCAAAGCGATCCGCTGTTCCTGCCACTGTTGCAGTTGTTGCTGTTGCTGCTCCGCCAATTGCCGGTTTTGTTGCAGACGCTGAAGCCATTGCTGCTCTAACGGCTCGGCGGCTTGCCCATTCAGACATTGCTGACGCAATGTCAGCGTTTGTTGATAATCAGCCTGAATACGCTGCAGCTCTTGCTGACGCAGTTGCACTTGTTCCTGCAGAGTTTGCAAACGGCTGTTTTGCACTGACAAGGTGGAATGTAACTGCTGATATTGTTGTTCACTCAACGTCCAGCGCTGTTCTACTTGTTGATATTCCTGACAGCATTTTAGCCAACCTTGTAACCAGATCTCACCCTGCTGTAAATTCAGATGCGGACGCCAGTCCAACGGGGCCAGTTGTTCTTCCAGTGATAATTCACTTTGTTGTAAGCGTAAAAGCAATGCGGATTGCTGTTGCTGTAACTGTTCAAATGCACTCTGTTGCATGCCGCTCTGACGGCGTAACTCCATCAACTCCCGCTCGTGCAATTGTGCCTGCTGGCTGAGTTTTTCCTGCTGAGCTAGTAGCTGTTGCTGACGCTCAAATTGCGCTCTGGCTAATTCATATTGCTGATGCAACTCGCCAGCTTGCACACCTTGTTGATGCTGTAATTGCGTCAGCAAAACAGCCAATGGCAGCCACTGACTATCATCTTCCGGCCATGCAGGGAGCAACGAGGTATGGGCCTGGCGCAACGCTTGCCATTGCAACGCTTGGGTCTGTAAAGCTTCATCCAATTGGATAAGCTGACGCTCCAGCTCTTTTCCTGCTCGTTGCGTTTGTAATTCAGCCTCTTGTAATTGCGCTGCTTCTGCCTGTCCTTTTTCTAATTGCTGTTGCAGGAAAAGTTGCTGACGTTCTAACTGTTGTAACAAACTGTCAGTGACCATCTCATGTTGATAAGGATGGTGGCTGGAACCACAAAGTGGGCACGGCTCGTTCTCAACCAGATAACCACGGTAATCCTGCAGTTGGCTGCGTAACAACGCTTGTTTCAGCGTGTGATGCAC
>CALMKU010000005.1 GCA_937866945.1 uncultured Tolumonas sp. | reverse complement strand
ATATTACCCGCCAGTTACTCGAAAATGGTTTGATCAAAGAGGTCGCCCAACAAGCGTCAACCGGTGGCCGACCCGCCATATCGCTGACCACCGAACAGGCTGCTTTTTTGTTTATCTCCTGCCGTTTAGGGCGCGAGGAATTACAATGCAGCGTAATGGATCTGTCGGGTACCATTCATCAACACACTGTGACTCCGATATTGCAGCATGATGCCGAAGGCATTGTCACAACCTTGCAGCAAGCCATTGGGCAACATCTGCAAACAGCGAAAGCCAAACAACAATTTATTGCTATCGCCATCACCATGGCTGGCTTGGTTGACCCGCAAACTGGCACAGTGCTTTATTCGCCGAACCATCAGATAGCTAATCTGGAACTGGCTCAGCGTCTGCAAAGCATCACTCAGTTGCCGATCTATATCGGTAATGACACCCGCGCACTGGCCTTAGCGGAATACTACTTAGGTGCAGCAAAAGGCTGCCAAGATTTTATTTTAGTGAGTATTCATCACGGTGCCGGTTCAGGGATCGTTAGTAACGGGCAATTATTACTGGGTAAAAACCGAAATGTCGGGGAAATTGGTCATATTCAGATCGATCCATTCGGTGAGCAGTGCCATTGCGGCAATTTTGGTTGTCTGGAAACGCTGGTTGCTAATAAAGCCATCCTGGCACAAACCCGGGCTTTATTAGCGAAAGGTCACAAAAGCACACTGCAAAGTGAAAATCTCAGTATTGAGAAAATCTGTCAGGCAGCGATCCGAAACGATCAGGTCGCCGTACAAATCATTCGTCAGGCCGGAGAAAATCTGGGGCGGGTATTAGCTATTCTGGTCAATCTGTTTAACCCGGAAAAGATCCTGCTGGCGGGTGAAATCGTACAAAGTGCAGCGGTGCTATTTCCCGCATTACTGCAGCAAATTCAACGTCAGTCACTGCCTAATTTCCATCATGAGCTACATTTAGACCAAGCACATTTTCAGGGGCAAGGCACGATGGGCGGTTACGCATTGATTAAGCGAGCACTGCATGAAAGCGATTTATTGCAGCGGATTATGCAGCCTTGAACGAATTATCCATAGCGATCAAACAGTACAAGAAAAATACACTTAGACGTAACATTGGTCATCGATAAAAATAATTTATCATAAAGAAAAAAAACTCGATTTTTAAGTATGCGCGATGCTGAACATACTTCCCCGCGATGGAATAACAGAGGTACTCATACGCCATGAGCTTTGAATCAGAAAAACGTTTTAACGATCTGCAACACTTCCCACGTGGCATTCGCCGCAGCGGTAATTTTACTGTTGGTGAAAGTGATCTGCTGGAACGCCATGGGCATGCCATGATGGAACTGTACCAAGGCAAACGACTGCCAAAAGATGATGTAGAAACTGCATTTGTTGAACGAGTAACCGCCGGTGATGCCGCGGGCAACCCGTTTGCCAAAGTCTGGTTGAAATATATCAAGGTGATCGGTCCACGCCGCGTACACCGTCTGTGCACTTCTAACGGCGACGAAGGTAGCTTCGAAACGGTAGAAGAGCCACTGGAGTAATGGATACGGATCTGCTGCGTACCTTTATTGAGGTCAGCAAAACCCGTCACTTCGGACGCGCCGCCGAGAATTTGTATCTCACACAATCGGCGGTGAGTTTTCGCATTCGCCAGCTGGAACAACAGCTGGGCGTTAGCCTTTTTGCTCGTCACCGTAACAATATTCAGTTAACCCAATCGGGTGAACATCTCCTGCCCTATGCTGAAACTATTTTGCAGACCTTGGGCCGCGCGAAACAGACTTTGGCTAAAGATGATGCCATGCAGCATCAGCTGGTGATTGGTGCGCCGCAAGCATGTTGGGAGATGGGATTACAGCAATGGCTCGATGGCTGGTTTAGCGA
>CALMKU010000004.1 GCA_937866945.1 uncultured Tolumonas sp. | reverse complement strand
GAGGCCAATGCGGTCGGGATCTTATGCATCAGTCGGGCAAACAGACCAGTGACACCACACAGAGTGATCAATAATGCGGAAAACAAAAACGCACCGGTTGCCAGCGCAGGTGTAACACCTTGTAAACTGCTGATCAGTAATGCAGCACCCGGTGTCGACCATGCCGTCAAAATCGGCTGACGATAATAGAACGATAAAATTAGCGTACTTAACCCAGAACCAATACACAGTGCAAACAACCATGAGCTGGTCAACTGTGCATTCGCGCCTGTCATGCTGTTAGCGGCTTGGAAAATCAACGCCACTGAACTACTGAACCCGACCAGATTCGCTACGAATCCGGCGACCGGTAAACTTAATGCAAAACGCATGACCCTCTCCTATCTTGCTGACCACCCAAAGAGATAAACCTGCAGTGACAAATTTAGGCTATCAGGTTAGTCTGACGATCTATCCATGTGCGTTATAACGCTCAAATTACCACAAGCCTTTATTGTGCGCTATAACGCACAATAATATAAATGGACTATCAATGCTGGAATTGACTCAACACATTGCGGCTACATTGCAGTTGTTACGCAAGCAGAGAAGCTGGAGTTTGGATAAAGCAGCGCAAGCCACCGGTGTAAGTAAAGCGATGCTGGGGCAAATTGAACGTGGTGAATCAAGCCCAACCGTTGCAACCTTATGGAAAATTGCGACCGGTTTTCAGACTTCCTTTTCTACCTTTCTCGAACCATCAGCGCCACCACAGACACTCTGGTTGGGCGATAATGCTGCCGAAATAAACCATATGACAGGCGGAAATATCGCCGCCAAAGCGATCATCCCTTTTGATCCAAAATTTGGCTTTGAACTTTTACAAGTCACACTGCCTGCAGGTATTGAGTATTTGTCTGCAGCACATGCCAATGGGGTAACGGAACATGTTATCCCGCTCAATGGCGCATTAGAGGTGTTAATTGAGGGTCAATGGCAGAAATTGGCAGCGGGCGATGCGGTACGTTTTGATGCCTCGAAAGCACATGGTTATCGTAATAGCTCAAACACTGAGGTAAGGTTTCATAATTTGATTTGTTATGGCGGGAATAACGGCAAATCAAGCTAATTAGCGGAAGAAGAAATGCTGCTGACATGGAGCAGCATTTCCATAGCAGGCAGGCTACAGACTAGCCACGCGCATGTTTCGCCGCTTGTTGGAAAACCTCGTCATTCGGGCGAATTCCGGTATACAACACAAATTGTTCAACTGCCTGAATCGCAAACACTTCTGCCCCAGTGATGACTTTTTTGTTCTGAGTTCTGGCATAGCGGATCAACGGGGTTTCCGCAGGCATTGCGACAACATCAAATATCACCTGCGCAGCCCCGATAGCTGATTCCGTAAATGCTAATGTTTCTGCATCAGCACCACCTGCCATACCAATCGGGGTGACATTGATCAGCATATCGGCTTGCACACCATTCATCTCTGGTGCCCAGTCAAAGCCATACAAGCCAGCCAGCTGTTTTCCAGCGTCTTCATTACGGGCAATGATATAGCCTTTCTTGAAACCCGCATCTTTCAAGGCACAGGCAACGGCTTTCGCCATGCCACCGCTACCACGTAAAGCGAATACCAGATTTGATGGCACCTGATGCTCATGGAGCAATTTAGCGATAGCAATGTAATCGGTGTTGTAAGCCTTCAGATAACCATTGGTATTGACGATAGTGTTCACAGAATCAATTGCTTTAGCAGAAGGATCCAGCTCATCGACCATCGGGATACAGGCTTCTTTAAATGGCATCGAGATCGCACAACCGCGAATGCCTAATGCACGAACACCACCGATAGCGGCAGCCAGATCTGTCGTAGTAAAGGCCTTGTAGATGTAATCGAGGTTTAAAGCTTCATATAAGAAATTATGAAAACGAGTACCAAAGTTGCTCGGACGCGCGGCAAGCGACATGCAGAGAGTCGTGTCTTTATTGATCTGTCGGGTCATCAGTCTAATTCCATATAGAAAACAGATTAAGGAAGGCAAACAATGTAGCAGACAGAAAATATCAAAGTTACCAGTAACAAAGCGTGACCCTTATCAAGCCATCGCGACTATCTGCTCTAAATGACGACGGGTTGATAGTTTCGTATCCACTTTAATATAGGCCGCAGCTTCTTCAAATACGATGACCACATCAGCAACACCGGGTTGTGCTTTCAAGCGATGTTCCAGCGCAGCACCCTCTTGTTGGGCCGAATCGGGTAACTGGATCCGCAGGCTACTGACATACGGCGGCTCTTGCATCGTCATACTGACGATAAACCAGATCGCTGCGACCACCGCACTCCCCAAAAAGACCAGTGCAGCACCATCTAATTGCAATAACCAACCGCCTAAGGAGCCGCCGATCGCAACCCCAATGAACTGGCTGGTCGAGTAAATGCCCATTGCCGTGCCTTTATAACCAGCCGGAGCCTCTTTGCTAACCAATGAAGGTAAGATGGCCTCCATCACATTAAAAGCAATAAAAAATAGCTGGATGCCCGCAAAGATAACCCACAAATGCTGACCAGCCAGCCAGAGCACTATTTCCGCCAGAAATATCATGACAACACAGGCGACAAAAACACGTTTCATCTGCCGTTTTTTTTCTGCATAAATAACAAACGGAATCACCGCAACAAAAGAAACCAGCATAGTAGTGAGATAGACAACCCACTGCTGTTGACGTAGAAAACCGGCACTTTCCATCGCCAGAGGTAACGCGACAAAACTGGCCATCAGTAAAATGTGCAAACTCATAATGCCAGCGTTCAGTTTGAGCAAGCGGCTATTACGCAAGACCAAACGAAAACTATCTTTGACGATAGCTGACTCTCGGTTCAGCACATGATGGGATGGTTGTGGAATGATGGTTAAGGTGATCGCAATACCGGCCAGCGCCAGCAAGGCAATTCCCCAGAATAATGCAGATAAACCGAATGCATGCGTGATCACCGGGCCTAATACCATAGCAATCGCGAAGGTGATACCAAAACTGACACCAATAAATGCCATCGCTTTCGTGCGATTTTGTTCACGGGTCAGATCAGAAAGCAGCGCCATTACTGCCGCAGCAATAGCGCCGGAACCTTGTAACGCACGACCAAGAATAATGCCCCAGATAGAGTCGGTTGTTGCTGCAACCACACTTCCCAGTGCAAAGATCAGCAAACCCGCAACAATCAGCGGGCGACGCCCTACCCGATCAGATAGCAAACCAAATGGGATCTGAAAAAGCGCCTGCGCTAAACCATAGATACCGATGGCGATACCAATCAAAGACTGGGTTGCCCCCTGCAAGGCCATGCCATACGTCGTCAGCACCGGCAAAACCATAAACATACCGAGCATCCGTAGTGAAAATACGGCACCTAACCCCCAGGTGGCACGACGCTCATCTGTCGTCATCCGGTTATCATTCATGACGCTATTCCAGATAAGTCAGAAATTGTGCTGGGTCAGTAGTGGTGAAATCTATCGACATCATGACACTCAAGGTAGTGATGGCGATGATAGAGAACATGAATAATTTCTTCGCCCACACCTGATCATTCGTGGTTTTAAACCCCGCCTGTGCCATAGCAAGCCAGCTAACGCTGATCAGTGTAGCAACAATGAAATAGCTATAACCGGCATAGCCGCTTAAGGTCAGCATTAATGTCGCCACAGCAAACGCCAGAATATAACGGAAGATATGATTTTTGGTGACAGAAATACCATATTTCAC
>CALMKU010000003.1 GCA_937866945.1 uncultured Tolumonas sp. | reverse complement strand
AAAACCTACGGCTTTGCCAAATACCTGCACGACTCGTTACCCAATGCCACGTTTGTGGGTTTCACCGGCACGCCGATTGATGCCACGCTGGAGGTGTTCGGTGAGGTGATCGACAGTTACACCATGACCGAATCGGTGAACGATGAAATCACGGTGCGGATTGTCTATGAAGGCCGTGCTGCGAAGGTGATCCTCGATAACGGCAAACTGGCGGAGATCGAAAAGTATTACAACGAATGTGCCGATGCCGGTGCCAGCGAATATCAAATCGACGAGAGTAAAAAAGCCTCGGCCAATATGTATTCCATTTTAGGCGACCCAGATCGCCTCGAAGCTCTGGCGAAAGATTTTGCCAACCATTACGAGCAACGGGTGGCCGAAGGTTCCACCGTCAAAGGCAAAGCGATGTTTGTTTGTGCCAGCCGCGATATCGCCTATGCCTTCTATCAGCACTTAAAAGCGATCCGCCCCGCATGGTTTGAAGTGAAACAAGCGATTGATGGCGTGCAACTCACCGAAGCTGAAAGCAAAGAGCTGATCCCCTCTGAAATGGTGCGCATGGTGATGACGCGCAGCAAAGATGACGAGACCGAATTTTACGATCTGCTGGGCACCAAAGACGACAGAAAAGAGTTGGATAAACAGTTCAAAAACCCGAAATCGAACTTCAAAATCGCCATTGTGGTCGATATGTGGCTGACCGGTTTCGATGTACCGGCACTCGACACCATTTACATCGATAAGCCGCTGCAAAAGCACAACTTGATCCAGACCATTTCCCGCGTCAACCGCACCTATGAAGGCAAAGACAAAGGCTTGGTGGTCGATTACATCGGTATCAAACGGCAGATGAATCAGGCGCTGGCGATGTATTCCAAAGCCGATGCCACCAACTTTGAAGATATCCGCCAATCGGTGGTTGAAGTGAAAGATCACCTTCACTTGCTAAAACAGATGTTCCACACATTCGACAGTAAAGATTATTTCACTGGTGAAGCGCGCGCCCAACTCGATTGCCTTAACCGTGCAGCTGAATTCGTATTACAGAGTAAGAAATTTGAAAACCGTTTCATGGGCTTGGTAAAGCGCACGAAAGCGGCCTATGACATCTGCTGTGGCAGCGAACACTTAGACCAGTTTGAGCGCGACCATATTCATTTCTACCTAGCAGTGCGCTCTATCGTGTTCAAGCTCACCAAAGGCGATGCACCCGATGTCACGCAGATGAACGCCCGTGTGCGAGAGCTGATCTCCGAAGCATTGAAATCTGACGGGGTAGAGGAGATCTACGCGCTGGGCGATGATCAGGCCGATTCGATCGATATATTCGACGAAGATTATCTGGCGCGGATCAGCAAAATAAAACTGCCGAACACCAAAATTCAGTTACTGCAAAAGCTGTTGGCGAAAGCGATCAGCGACTTTAAAAAAGTGAACCAGATGCAAGGCATCGACTTCTCGAAACGCTTTCAGGCATTAGTTGAGAACTATAACGAGCGTAAAGAGAATGACCTGTTTAATGGTGAAGAGTTCACTGTGATTGCCGATGATATGGTTGAGCAGATTTTTGGTTTGTTCAATGAGCTGAAATCAGAAATGACCTCGTTTGAAGCGATGGGCATTGATATGGAAGAGAAGGCGTTTTACGACATTCTTGCCGCCATGCAGCAAAAATACGATTTCACCTACGACGACGACAAGATGCTCGAACTGGCGAAAGAGATGAAAATTATCGTCGATAATCAGGCGCAATACCCCGACTGGAGTCACCGCGACGACATCAAAGCCGCGCTGAAAGTTGAGCTGATCTTATTACTGCACCGCTACGGCTTTCCACCCGTGGCGAACGACGACGTGTATAAAAACGTGCTGGAACAGGCAGAGAATTTTAAGAAAAACGCCGGTTAAACCCTGTTTGATTTAACCGGTATTTGGCTGTTATTTCAATTCATTAATATCAGTTAACAACCAAGCACTTTGATGCTTGGTCAACCCGATTTTCGGGTAGTAATTCACCGCCTGTGGTGCGGCCAACAGGTTAAGTGTGCAACCTGGTTTTAATTCCAGAAACGTGCGGCGAATAAGCTCTTTGCCAACGCCACTGGCCTGAATAGTTTCTGACACAGCTAAATCAGAAAGATAACAGCAAAAATAAAAATCGGTAACTGAGCGGGCGATGCCAACCAACTTATCTTCCAACCAAGCGGTAACGGTGAGATTGGCATGATCCAGCATACCTTGAATGCGCTCCAGATTATCAACGGGGCGACGACCACCCAGCGTGGTTTCTTTCAATAACCCAATAAATTGTTCTGCGGTGATGTGCTGATTAACGGCATAGCGGATAGTCATGAAAAGGCCCTCCCTGAGCTAAAGTAGTTGCCTGACCATATCGAGTTGTTGTTGCACTAAATTAGCTGAATGCATCACTAACTGATATTCGGCATCGGAAATATCGGGTAAATGTCGTTGAATAATACCCGTGCGGTTTAATGTCGTCGGTAAACTGATAAAGCTGTGCGGTAGCCCGAATTCGCACTGTAACTCTGCGGAAACTCGTACGGGTTTATCTGACCAGCCCAGTATAGATTCCACAATTCTTACTGCACTAAAGGCTATGCCATAACAACTGTGTTCTCCCGCCAGACGAATGTCCCATCCCGCCCGTTTGGTTTGATGCAGTAACGTTGCTTTTAGATCTTCATTCAGTAATGGATAGGCTTCAGTCAGCGATTTACCCTGATAAGTCGCCAGACTCCACAATGGCACCATCGAGTCGCCATGTTCTCCGATCACCTGAATATCCAGTTCTGCCGCGTTGAGATCTAATGCCTGTGCGGTGAAATGGCGTAACCGCATGCTGTCCAACTCGGTGCCGCTGCCGATCACTCGTTCCGGCGGAAAACCGGTAATTTTCCCGGCTGCATAAGCCATGGCATCAACCGGGTTGGTGATGTTGATCAACACGGCATCAGGGTTATTACGTGCCAGTGTGGGGAGTAATGTTTGGAAGATGGCGACGTTGTCTTTCAATACATCCGCACGGGTGCCGTTCTCACGCGGTAATGCGCCTGCTGTCATGATGATGATATCGGAACCGGCGCATTCCTCTGGCGTTTCGGCGCGAATAGCTCGGTTTGGTAATTCTGGTGAGCAGTGCGACATATCGAAAGCTTTCGCCCATGCTTTCTGCGGGTTGCGGTTTACCAGCGAAATCTCAAGGTGTGGGTGGTGCAGTAGCAAGGTGTAGGCGAGGGTAGTGCCTATGGCGCCACATCCGATCACAGCAATTTTGGGGTGAGTCATCGTTTTCTCATTAACTAATTATAAGAAATTGATCCGACTCATGAATATTTGGCGAGACCGGATGCTTATCGTTCAGGATAAACGAAATAATCAGCATGAACGATAAGCGCTGGTCAAAATGAACGTTAATCTATCACTACTTGAATTTCAGCAAACGCATGGCATTGGCGACTACCAGCAAACTGGTGCCGACATCGGCAAAAACCGCCATCCATAAAGTGCCATAACCAAATAATGTTGCTACCAGAAACAGCAGTTTGATACCTAATGCAGCGGTAATGTTTTGTAGCATTTTGTTCCAGGTCGCCTGCGATAAACGCACAAACAGCGGGATTTTGCGTAAGTCATCATCCATCAGGGCGATATCGGCGGTTTCAATGGCGGTATCACTGCCCATGCCGCCCATCGCAAAACCGATACTGGCGCGCGCCAAGGCGGGCGCATCATTGATGCCGTCACCCACCATGCCGACCACTTTCTGTTTGCTCAGTGTCTCGATCTGGTTCAGTTTATCTTCCGGCAACTGATTACTGTAAACCTGATCAATGCCGGCTTGTGACGCAATTTGAGCCGCGGTATGCGCGTTATCACCGGTTAACATAACGGTATCAATATGCATACGATGCAGCTCGGCAATAGCTTGCTGGCTACTGGTTTTGATCGTATCCGCAACAGCAAACAATGCCAGCGGTTGTTCGGCTTCACTTAAGATCACGACTGTTTTGCCTTGTTGTTCCAGTCGGGTGATTGTTTTACCAAGCTCTGAATTGAGGTTATTACGCGCTGAAAGGTATTGCTGATTAGTCAGTGCGATCTGTTTGCCATTTAGCATCGCCTGCACACCGGCACCGGTTAATGCAGTGAAATTTTCAAAGGCTAAACTGTCGGAAGGCGCGAGCTTTTCAGCAGGAAGGCCTCGAACTATCGCTTGTGATACCGGGTGGTTAGAATGCGATGCTAATGCCGCAGCCAACGCCAGACACTCTTCGATCGACTTTTCTGTTATGGCAATTTGGTCAGAGAGTTGTGGTGCACCAGTGGTCAGTGTGCCGGTTTTATCCAGCGCAATAATTTGCAGTTTACGACCCAACTCTAAATAACTGCCACCCTTGATCAAAATACCGTGTTTGGCGGCAACCGACAGGGCGCTGACAATGGCTACCGGAGTCGAAAGCACCAGTGCACACGGGCAACCAATCACCAGCAATACCAATGCTTTATAGATCCATGTATACCATGACGCGGCAAAGAACAGTGGCGGCACCAGCGCCACCAGCACGGCAATGGTCAGAATAATTGGGGTATAAACACGGGCAAAACGATCGACCAGACGCTGTATAGGTGCCCGTTTGCCTTGCGCCTGTTCAACCGAGTGGATGATCCGCGCCAGCAGCGTGTTTTGTGTCGTGGCAGTGACGCGATAATCGAATGAACCTTGTTGATTGATTGTTCCGGCATACACGATATCGCCTTCGTTTTTATCAACGGGTAGACTTTCGCCAGTGATCGGCGCCTGATCGACGCTGGAATTACCTCGAATAACGGTGCCATCGAGTGGAATTCGTACACCCGGTTTAACGCGAATGACCTGATTGACGCTTACTGTGTTTGTATACAGTGCTTTCCAGCTGCCGTCTGATTGTTGTACTAATGCTTGTTCCGGTGTCAGCGTCATCAGTTCTTGAATAGCATTGCGTGCCCGTTCCAGCGATTTGCCTTCCAGATATTCGGCAATATTGAACAGCACCATTACCATGGCGGCTTCCGGCCATTGACCAATCAGACAAGCACCGGTGACAGCAATACTCATCAGTGCATGCATATTGGGGTCGAATCGGCGTAAGGCTTGCCAGCCTTTTTTGTAAGTCGCCACACCACTTAACGTTACTGCCAGCAAAGCCAATAACGCGGGGAACAATGTGGGCACTTCAAACCAGTCTAATGCTTCGGCAGCTACAGCCAGAAAACCGGCTACCACTAAACGCTGTTTCGGGCTGATGAAGTTCAAAGAAAAGCGAGATTCACTCTTTTGTTTTGTGGTAGTAGAAGCATCGGCACTGCAAGAGCTACAACAACTGAGTTGAGTCGCTGCAGGTTTTAGAACCACTGGTTTTTCTTCGCTATCACAAGCATCACAGCAGCTTAGCGTAATTTTAGGCGTGAGCTTCGGTGTCTCTCTTTGTGTTTCGAGTGGTGGATTGTTCGGGCGTAAAGCACCGGGCCGTGCAGGATTTACCGGTGTTAGCTTGGTTATTTTCTTAATGCTGGTTTGTCCCATAACAAGATCCTCCACCGGGTACAATTAAAATGATATCTTTTATCATTAAACACCTTGAAGTAACTTCAGGGTCAATGCTTTCCAGCGAGATGAATCATGAAAATTGGTGAATTGGCTAAAATTGCGAAATGTTCTGCTGAGACGATTCGGTTTTATGAGAAAGAAGGGCTGTTACCGGCAGCGGCGCGCACCGACAACAATTACCGTGAATATCAGCAATCGCATTTAGAACGCTTACGTTTTATTCGCAATTGTCGGGCGTTTGATATGTCGCATGAAGAGATCCGGCAATTACTGCAGCAAGTTGATTCGCATGCTGATGATTGCCAGACAGTCAACATTCTGCTCGATGAACATATTTTGCATATCGAACATCGCATTCAGGAATTGATGGGGCTGAAAGGGCAGTTGCAGACACTCCGTCAGCAATGTCAGCAGCAACAAGGTATTGATGAGTGTGGCATTGTGCAGGGTTTAACTAATCTGGAGTTAGTTCACTGCTCGGAACGCTACACTCATCTGGGTTAAGCAATTAGTGGGCAGCACCACCTGCACCGCTCGCGGCACGAGGTCGGCGAGTGAAAAATACAAATGGGATCAGTACGATAAACATCCACATCAAGATCTCGAACAGATCAATGGTCGATAACATGTATGACTGACCGGTAATGATGTTGTTTACTCTGAGCAACGAGCTGGTGGCATTCCCCCCCATAAAGGAACTGGCCATTGGGTTGTACGGGTTTATGTGTTCACTCAGGAATACATGATGCAAGCTGGCATCGCGGGTCCAGAACCAGGCGGTCAGCGATGACGCAAAGCTGGCACCCAGCGTGCGGGCAAACGTGGATAGCGATGCCGCATCAGCCACCTGTGGGCCAGATAGATCAGATAACAAAATGGTCGTCATTGGCATAAAGAACAACGAAATACCGATCCCCATAAAGAGTTGTATCGAGGCGATCGTGACGAAATCGACTTCGGCGTTGAAATGTGTACGTAGATAACAACTAATACTAATGACGATAAACGAGAGCGCCGAGAGTTTCCGCATGTCGATTTTAGCGCCCATCTTTCCAAGCACAGGTGTCAGGAATAAGGGTAATAACCCCATCGGTGCTGCTGCCAAACCCGCCCAGACCGAGGTGTAACCCATTTGGCTTTGTAGCCACTGCGGTAATATCAGATTGATACTGAAGAAACCGGCAAAGCCCAACGTCAGTAAGATGGTGCCAATACAGAAATTACGGTTAGTAAACAGACGCAGATTAATAATCGGGTGCTCATCCGTCAGTTCCCAGATCACCAGGAAGATCAGCATAATCGCAGCAAAGGCAGCGCCGCCGATGATCCATGGGTCACTGAACCAATCCAGATCGTTACCTTTATCCAATACAATTTGCAGTGCGCCGACACCCAACACTAACGCAGCAAAACCAACATAATCCAGCGGTGCTTTTGAAGGTGCATGCGGACGATCTTTCAACTGTTTCGCCACCACAATAACTGCAAAAATACCAATCGGAATATTGATAAAGAAGATCCACGGCCAGCTGTAATCATAGGTCAACCAACCACCTAGGATCGGGCCAACAATTGGACCGACAACCGCGACCATCCCGAGCAAGGCAAGCGCCATACTGCGTTTAGATGTAGGGAAGATAGATAGCAGCAAGATCTGGCTCATCGGGAATAACGGTGCTGCCGCTAAACCTTGTAAAGCACGGAACACGACCAGCGCATTCATTGATTGTGAGATGCCACAAAGAAATGACGTCACAATAAACAGGATCAATGCGCTCAGATAGAGATGAACCTCACCAACCCGGCGGCTCAGCCAGGCGGTCATTGGCAAACCAATCGCGTTGCTGACGGTGAAAGAGGTAATAACCCAGGTGCCCTGATTTAAGCTGACACCCATGTTTCCGGCAATAGTGGGCAACGACACGTTGGCGATTGTGCTATCGAGGACTTGCATAAAGACCCCGAGAGCAATCGCAAAGGTACACAGCCCCAGATTTTTCGGCTGAAAGCCCAAACTGTGTGCCATGGCATCAACCTTTCATATGACTGGATGAAGATTGTGTATCGTTATCAGCAATGATTTTCTTAATGATGGCATCGATACCGGCTAACTGCTGTCCATAAACATCGGTTTGATAACGAGGTTGGTGCGGTGCAGTTTCTGCTAACAACGGGCCGTCGGTATTGTGCAGATCAACATCAACAATCATCGACAGACCAATACGTAGTGGGTGCTTTTTCAACTCTTCCGCATCAAGCTGAATACGCACCGGTAAACGTTGCACTACTTTGATCCAGTTACCAGTCGCATTCTGGGCTGGCAGCAGAGAGAAAGCGCTACCGGTACCGATACCCAAACTTTCTACCTTGCCGTGATATTCGACTTTATCGCCATACAGATCAGCCGTTACCGTTGCTGGTTGGCCGATACGCATTTTCGTCAGCTGGGTTTCTTTGAAGTTGGCATCTACCCAAACTTGCTCAAGAGGCACAACTGCCATCAGGGTTGCGCCTGGAGTTACACGTTGACCAACCTGTACGTTACGACGCGCCACATAACCGGAAACCGGTGCAACCATCACGGTGCGTTGTTTTTCCAGATAAGCCTGACGTAATTTACTGATCGCACTTTTAACTAATGGGTGAGTGGTGACGGTGGTGTTGTTAACCAGCGCTTGTTGAGATTTCAGTTGTTGTTGTGCAGCGGCTAACGCTTTCTCCGCAGTGCTTACGACATCCTGAGCATGGATCAATTCTTCTTGCGACAGACCTCCGGCTTTCACCATGTCTTTACGGCGTGCGACATCAGCTTTGGCTTTTTGTAAGGCGATTTTGCGTTCAGCAGTTACCGCCTGTGCTTGATCGACGTTGTTAAACAGTGTGCGTACCTGACGAACGGTCTGCGCTAAACCAGCTTCAGCATTTTCTTGCGCTAACAGGGCATCGCTTTGATCAAAGCTGATCATTGGCTGACCTTTTTGCACAAAATCACCGTCATCGGCGGCAATGCTGGTTACCGTACCCGCTGTTTCGGGCGTGATTTGTACTAAGTTGCCGCTGATATAGGCATCGTCAGTCGATTCAGACCAAATCGCATGGTGGAAATACCAATAGTAGGAACCGCCAGCGACAATAACTAATAAGACTAAAAATACCAGCAGGCTATTTTTGCGTTGTCCGGAACGAGGTGATGTTGATTTTTCAGAAACGGTTTGGCTCATGATTAATCCTTATTGCGCATTAGCTGTTTTTATTTGGCAAATGAGAGGTAGTGGCATCATCGCTACTAAATCCACCGCCCAGCGATTGGATCAGTAATGCCAGAGAATCTTGTTGACGTGTTTTCAGCGTAGATAATTGGGTTTCAGCTTGAATCAGCTGTTGTTCTGCCATTAACACGGCCAGCTGACTACCTAGTCCTGAGCGGAAACGGGCTACGCTGACCTGATAGGTTTTATCTGCCAGTAGGGTGGTTTCTTCCGCATCAATAAGCTGTTGTTTTAATGATTGCATCACCAACACATTGTCAGTGATTTCACCTAACGCATTGGTGAGAGTCTGGTTATATTGCGCCACGGCTAGGTCATAAGCGGCAGTTTTAGCTTGCAGATTGGCTTGCAGCCCTGTTTCAAACAAGGGAATAGTCACGGCTGGCGCAACACTCCATGATTGACTGACATCGCCAAAAATGGCATCGCCCAAAATCGATTTAAAACCAGCCATCGCGGTCAGATTAAAGTCAGGGTAATAGCGTGCTTTGGCGGCGGCTATATTTTTACTCGCTGCTTCAACTCGCCACCGTGCGGCGGTGATGTCAGCGCGATGACTCATCAATGCCGCAGGAATATTTTCCGGCAGACCGGTTTTATCGGCGCTTAATAAGTGTGGGCGCGGTAATGAGGCTGCACGATCGGGCCCTTGGCCTAATAGCGTACTCAAACTGTTTTTAAGCTGACCGATCACCAAACTGCGTTGTTCAATCTGTTGTTTCGCAGCTGACTCGGCAGTATTGGCAGCCAGTAAACGATCTTCTGCGACCAAACCAGATTTCAGCAGTTGTTGTGTGATCTGTGTAATTTGTTGCGCGCGTTCCAGTTCCCGTTTGGCTAAATCTGCTGATTCATAAGCATTCGCTAACTGAATGTAAGTGCGGGTAATGCTGGTGGATAAAGCAATACGCGCCGCCTGATAATCAACTTCAGACGCTTTTTGCTGGTTAACACTGGCTTCCCATGC
>CALMKU010000002.1 GCA_937866945.1 uncultured Tolumonas sp. | reverse complement strand
GGATGCCCGGAAAACCTTAGCGTACGATTTTTTCCGAATTCTGCGGGCTCCCCTTATTGGCCGATCGACATGATGTTATTAGCCAAAAATGACGATCTTGGATTCATATAAGCCCATTGGTACCGAGTTATGTTGCCAATATGTTATAATTCATGAGGTTGCTCGTAACTATATTCGCGTTGCCTCGTTCAAATTGGAAATTAAAGTATCGATATGAATTTTGAAATGAAATAAAAATGACGCCATCATCACAAAATAGTAATCAAAATATGCAATATGTCGTTCAATGTGAAAATATATATGTATGGGTTACGTGATACACCCGCAACCTGTACTGAACTACACATCATGATCCTTACGCTGTTTGGTGTGTCCCTTCACTGATGGAATCAAATTGAGGAATACGTCATGGATTTAGTAATTCATGCAGCGGAATGGTTTATCGGACTATTCCAGAAAGGAGGCGAGGTGTTTGTCAGCATGGTGACAGGCATTCTCCCGCTGTTGATCTCGCTGATGGTGGCAATGAACGCGCTGATCCGTTTTATCGGACAGGAACGTGTGGAACGTCTGGCCCAGAAATGTGCAGGTAACCCGGTTTCCCGTTACCTGGTCTTGCCGGTGGTCGGTACTTTCGTATTTATGAACCCGATGACACTGAGTCTGGGTCGCTTCATGCCGGAACGTTACAAACCGTCTTATTATGCGGCGGCGTCTTACAGCTGCCATTCGATGAATGGTCTGTTCCCGCACATCAACCCTGGTGAGTTGTTTGTTTACTTAGGTATTGCCAATGGTCTGACAACGCTGGGTCTGCCACTGGCACCACTGGCTATCAGCTACCTGTTTGTCGGTATGATCTCTAACTTCTTCCGTGGCTGGGTGACTGACCTTACGACCGCCTTTGTGGAAAGACAGCAGAACATCCGTCTCAGTACCGAAGTACACATGCACGCTAACTAATCAGGCTCAGGAGCAGACATCATGGCAAATTCATTAGTTATCACCAAAGGCAATGGTGGCTGGGGCGGCCCGCTGACTATCCCGGTCGATAAAAACAAGAAGATCATTTACATCACCGCCGGTACGCGTCCTGACATCGTGGACCGCATGGTTGAACTGACCGGCATGGAAGCGGTTGACGGCTTTAAATCCTCCGTTCCGGATACCGAAACTGCGGTCGCGATCATCGATTGTGGTGGCACACTGCGCTGCGGTCTGTACCCGAAAAAACGGATTCCAACGGTGAATATTCATTCCACCGGTAAAAGCGGCCCGATGGCTGAGTATATTGTGGAAGACATTTATGTTTCCGGTGTCAGACCTGACAACATTCAACTGCAGGATCAGGCTGGTGTGGCGCCATCCCGTCCTGTTGCAGCGCCGGCACAGGAAGAGCACCGTCAGTATGACAGCTCGAAAAAACTGAGTGAGCAGAGTGATGGCTTGCTGGCCAAGATCGGGATCGGCATGGGTTCGGTGATGGCGACCTTCTTTCAGTCCGGCCGTGAAACCATTGATACGGTATTGAAATCGATACTGCCATTTATGGCTTTCGTTTCGATGCTGATCGGGGTGATTATTGCGTCTGGTATCGGTGACGTCATTGCACATGCCTTGATCCCATTGGCGAAAAGCCCGATTGGTCTGATCACGCTGGCGTTGATTTGTTCCTTCCCATTCCTGTCACCGTTCCTTGGCCCGGGCGCCGTTATTGCGCAAGTTATCGGGGTTCTGGTCGGTACACAGATTGGTATGGGGAACATCCCGCCACAACTGGCTTTACCGGCACTGTTTGCGATTAACGCCCAGGCTGCCTGTGACTTCATCCCTGTGGGGTTGAGTCTGGCCGAAGCGAAACCTAAAACTGTCCAGATCGGCGTACCGTCAGTGTTGTACTCACGGTTCTTAACCGGTGCTCCAACCGTACTGCTGGCCTGGTTTGTATCCTTCTTTATTTACCAGTAAGACTTGTCGAGGTTTGAAATGACTATGTTGTACCGTACCCAAGTGACTCATATCGGTGAGTATGCGGCAGATGCCCTGGATGACAATATGATGATCCTGTTTAACGATAATGCCCCTGCTGATGTTGCTGATTACTGCTTCATCCATCCGGCGGCGGATTTAACAGGTGAGATCAAGGCAGGTGGTCAGTTTGTGCTCGGCGCGTCACGCTATCCGATCACGGCGGTCGGTGATGTGGTCAATCAGAATCTCGCAGAACTCGGCCATATCACGATCCGTTTTGACGGTGGCGCAGAAGCCGAATACCCAGGCACCGTCCATGTTGCAGGGAAATGCCCTGAGGCACTGGTGCTGGGAACCGAACTTATTTTTCAAACTGAATAATTAAAACTCACTGCCCCCTCTGCAACACATGAGTTGGCGCTCGTTGCAGGGGGGAGCGAGACTAGCAATTGAGGAGATTAACATGTCAAAAGTGGCATTGGTAGTTGGTGGCGGTCGTAACCTTGGTGCTTTTTTGTGCAACGGCTTGGCGGCAGCGGGTTACAAAGTGGCTGTAGCGGATCTGGACGGACAGAGTGCACAAGAGACGGCGACCGCGATTGCTGAACAGTTCGGGGCAGACAATGTCATGGCTGTGCAGGCAAATTCCACAGATGAAGCCGATGTAGAGCGTATGGTCGGCGCGATCGAAGATCGTTTCGGTCGTATCGATGTCATGGTGTATAACGCCGGTGTCGCTCAGGCGGCCAGAATTGACAGTTTCCCACTGGATGCCTGGAAACGTTCTATCGAAGTGAACCTGACCGGTTACTTCCTGTGTGCCCGTGCCGTGTCGAAAATCATGATGCGTCAGAACTTTGGCCGTATCATCCAGATCAACTCCAAATCCGGCAAAGTCGGCTCAAAACATAACTCCGGTTATTCTGCCGCAAAATTCGGTGGTGTTGGTTTAACGCAATCCCTGGCGCTGGATCTGGCGGACTACAACATCACCGTGCATTCCCTGATGCTGGGTAACCTGCTGAAGAGCCCGATGTTCCAGTCTCTGTTGCCGCAATACGCGAAGAAACTGGGTATCCCGGAAGATCAGGTTGAACAAACCTATATCGATAAAGTACCGTTGAAACGCGGTTGCGACTATCAGGATGTGCTGAACGTACTGAAATTCTACGTCAGCGAAGAAGCCAGCTACTGCACCGGCCAAATGATCAATATCACTGGCGGCCAGGTGATGTTCTAAGTTTTATTGCGTTCAGGGTAAATAGGGTCCCGGTTTAGCTCCTGAGGATGCCTGTTATGTTGGCAGTGTTTTTACACTGCCTTTTTTCCATATACGAGGTGAAAGATGGATGCGACATACATACTGATTGTTTGTGCGGTTATCGCCTGGAGTTTACAGATCGCAACCGGTTTTCTGCAAATGCGGGCCTTCAACCGCATGCTGCAGGAGATGAGTCTGAAAGGTGTGGTGAAAATTGGCAAAACGTCCTCCCGCTGGAAACCCAAAACGTTAGTTGTCTTAGCGCATGATGCTAATAATGTGATCGTTGATGCCAGTATCATGAAAGGATTGACTATTTTTGCTCGCCCTACGCCATTATCTGCGTTGATCCATGCACGTATTCCATTATCCGATCGCATGGTCGCTGAACTGGAACCATCCGTGCGTGAAGCCGTATCTTGCGCCTTATCAACAAAGTGATAATGTGATTATTTTAATTCTTTCATTTTGAAAATCTCCATGTATCTTATTAGTAATAGATTGGCATAGAGAGTCTGATATGAGCGTTGAAATTCGTCGGGAAATGTTAGTACGTTATCTGCGTGAACAGGGCAGAACGTCGGTCAATGATCTGGCTACCCACTTTAATATTACCGGTGCCACCATACGTAGCGATCTGCGTCAACTGGAACAGTCACATCAGGTGACACGCCGTTATGGCGGGGCTGAAGCGGTTACCCAGCCGATCACTGAAGACCGCACGATCGACGAGAAAACAGCACTCAATCAGAACATCAAGCAGCGCATCGGCGCGAAAGCGGCTTCGCTGGTGCACGATGGCGAATCGATCATTCTGGATAACGGTAGTACCACGCTGCAGATGGTGCCCTGGCTGGTTGAGCGGGTAGCCTTAACGGTGATGACCAACAGCCTGCATATCATAAATGAAGTGGTGGCGCGTGACAGCAACATGAATCTACTGATGCCGGGTGGCACTTACCGCAAACGTTCTGCCTCATTTCACGGTGGGTTGGCTGAACAGGCGTTCCGCGCTTTTTCTTTTGATAAGCTGTTTATCGGTGCCGATGGTTTTGATATTGAGCAGGGCACGACCACCTTCATTGAAGCGTATCAGGTGAGTCAGGCCATGTGTCAGGCAGCGAAGCAGATCATTGTGGTGACAGATTCCAGCAAGTTTGGCCGTAAGACCCCCAACGTCGTGGTGCCGATAGAAAAGATCGACATCGTGATCACCGATCATGGTATCAGTGAAGCCGATCAAACCGCACTGGAGCAGCGCGGCATTCAGGTATTGCTGGTTTAGTGATCTATCGATCTATCGATCTACCCCTCGATCATCAAACCGCTTCTTGCTGTTGAAAAGCAATCGGCGGTTTTAAATAGTAGTTAGATCAGCGTTAATTCTACTTTTGTAGACAGAGCGTCTTTATGGATTGCAGGCAGTTCGTGATCGGTGATCACTTGGTGAATAAGCTCCATCGGGCTGAGGGCATTCGGGAAAATACGCCCAAATTTAGAGCTGTCGGTCAGTATAATATTGTACGGACTCTTTTGAAGTACGCAATTTAACGTATCTGTTCGCATCATATCCCGGCCTGTAAACCCTGTTTCAGGTGTGTAGCCGTCAATACCGATGAATGCTTTACTAAAATGAACCAGTTGTAATGATGCCCGAGTAATGGGGCCAACCATCGCTTCACTGTGTTTTTGAAGCATTCCACCTAATAAGATCACATTGCACGGGCTGTCTTTGAGCAGGTTTGAAATGTAAGTGCTCATCGTGATGATCGTGATGTCATCGCGTTTCGTTAACAAGCGCGCCAACAACGCATTGGTGCTGCCACCCTCGATAAATATGCATTCGTTTTTTTCTACTAAACCGGCGGCAAATTCGGCCAATGCCTGTTTAGACGAAAAATTGGATAACATTCTTGATTCGATATCGTCTTCATCAACGACAATCGCGTAGCCATGTTCTCTTTTTAGATAATTGCCATCTTCCAGTTCATTCAAATCACGACGGATCGTAACGACGGTTACCCCAAGTGCTTCCGACAACTCCAATACTGAAACTTTTTTTTTTCATTAACTAATCGCAGGATCTGCTTTTGACGTTCGTTCATGTCATTTCATGCTGAGTGTAAACACAATGTCTCTATTCTAAAGAATCAGGCCTCGTTAGCAACATGATATCGAAACAAACAATGTTCTTTAGATAATAAAATTGGGGAAAGCAAAATAAACATTAGATCTGAATGATGGAGCTAAATTTTATTCATGAGCAGCTTTTATCCATAAAAACACAATAAATCAATAGCATGCATATCTAATTGCGCATAATTTTCCATTCTTGCTTGTATCGTTTAAAACATAACTATTGTTTCTATCGAACATTAATGTACTATCTAAAGAATATTGATTGAGGTGGTCTGACAAGTGGGAGTGTTGTTTTATGAAAATCTATATTGATACCGCAGATGTAAACGAAGTGAAAACCTTGGTGAGTTATCTTCCTATCGCAGGGGTAACGACGAACCCTACTATTGCTGCAAAATCGGC
>CALMKU010000001.1 GCA_937866945.1 uncultured Tolumonas sp. | reverse complement strand
GCCTGCCAAATATTGTTGTCACGGTTGATCTGCTCACCACCGGCATTGATATTCCAAGCATTTGTAATTTGGTGTTCTTACGTAAAGTTCGTAGCCGTATTCTCTATGAACAAATGAAAGGCCGCGCCACGCGCTTGTGCCCGCAGGTTGGGAAGACAGCATTCCGCATTTTTGACGCGGTTGATCTTTACGCCACATTGCAAAATGTTGACACCATGCGGCCGGTCGTTGTGCGCCCTGAAGTCGATTTACAAACATTGGTGAATGAAATCACCGATTCTGAAACCTACAAAACCAAAGAAGCCGATGGCCGTAGTTTCGCCGAACACAGCCATGAACAGCTGGTGGCGAAATTACAGCGCATTATCAGCCTTGCCATGTTTAGCCGTGATCGCTCGAAAGAAGTGGAATCAGAGGTGAAAAGGCTTGATGAGCTTTGTCAGGGTTCTGCTGGTTGCGATTTTTCTGGTTTGGCGCGCACGTTGAAAGATAAAGGCCCGCGCTGGTCGGCAGAAGTTTTTAACAAAATGCAGCATCTGGTGGGTCGGTTAGAAGCGCTGAAGAAAACCATCAACGACTTGCGTGAGATGCCGATCTTCTCTGACATCCCTGATGAAGTGGTCAATGTGACACAAACATGGGGCGACTTTGATAATGCAGCCGATTTTCTCGAAGCGTTCGATGCTCTGGTGAAACAATCGGTGAACCAGCAAACGGCGCTCAGTCAGGTGATTAATCGCCCACGTGATTTAACCCGCAAAGGGCTGATCGAACTGCAAGAGTGGTTTGATGCAAAAAACTTCAACGATTCGTCACTGCGTAGCGCTTGGATGAGCGTTAAAAATGAAGACATCGCAGCGCGCTTAATTGGTCACATTCGTCGAGCCGCGATGGGTGATGCCTTATTGCCGTTTGATGTGCGGGTTGATAACGCATTGCAACATATCAAATCTGCGCATGAGTGGAATGAAGAACAAATTGCATGGCTGGAACGGTTAGCATCATCGATCAAAGAGAAAGTCGTGCTTG